>JAIRTA010000068.1 GCA_031255175.1 Oscillospiraceae bacterium
CGCGGCCGCGGCGCCCGATAGGGCCGCTTCCCCCGCGGTCACGCGCACGTCGCCGGCCGCGTCCGCCGTCCGGCCGGCGCGCACCGGCCGGAACCACTGCGCTTGCGGGCCCGGCGGGATCACTCCGTCCCACCCGTCGCCCGCCACCGGGCCAAGCAGGTCCGCCAGCGCCGCCTCGATGTCCGGCGCGGCGGAGAGCGCCGCCTCGTCCGCGGCTTCGGCCGGCGTCCCGGTCGATATCCCGCTCGATATCCCGGTCGATATCCCGCTCGATGTCCCGGCTGTGGTCACGGGCGCGCCGACGGGCACGGCCTCCTCCCACAGGGGCGGCCTGTGCGCCAGCGCCGCCGGCGCGCGCCCGTCGGCCGCCGCGGACACGACCCGGTCCAGCAGGCGCACGGTGTAACCCCAGTCCCCGCGCGCCAGCCGCGGCGCGGCCTCTTCGGCGGCGATGGCGGCCGGGCCCGCCTCGGGCGTCCCGGTTTCTGCCTCCGGAGCCGCCTCCGGGGCCGCCTCCGAGACCGCCGGGAGCGGGAGCGTCATCCACATCGCCTGCGCGGCGGCCAGCTCCGGCAAACCGTCAGGGTTTTCCTGTTTGTCCTCGCCGCGGGCCCGGTCGGCCTCGGCCTCGACCACAGCGGCAAACGACAGGCCGTCCACGGCGTCGGCCCGGAGACCGCTCCGGGCGCTCGCGGGCGCCGCCGCGGGGGAAATCCCCGGCGCCTCCACGGGCAACAAGTCGTTCATATGGGGTTCTCCTTCCGCCGGAGGGCTTTGCGGCCCCCCGGCCTTTGTCGTATTTGTGAATTTTGGCGAAATATATTTCATCAAAATCTATCTATTGTGCCCTCATCCGACACGTTTGGCGGGTGTCGGGGCTCAGCGCAGGCGCTCCAAAATGTAGGCGGCCTCCTCGGGGGTCATGGTCTCCAGCAGCGCCGACTGGGTGGCCGTCTTCAGCCCGGCGAACACGCGCAGCATGACCTGTTTGTCCCCCATAGCCTGCAACACCGGGGCCGCGTTCTCGGCGCTCATGCTCTCCAGCACTTTGGTCACGTCAATAGTATCGGCATTTTCTCCGTCCAGTTGAGCGAGCATTGTCTCGTACTCGGCGATCTTTCCGTCCAGTTCCCGCGCCTTGGCCTCCGCCTCATTCTCGCGGCCCGTGACATCCCTTTCCTTTATGTCCAGCGCGTCCCGCTCGTTTTTGAGCGTCATGGCGTCGTTTTGCAGCGACGTCTCCCACTCCTGCAGCCGCGCCGCGCGGACGTCCTCCGCCGTCTGCGTGAGCCCCAGCGTGTCGGCGAGAATCCGCTTCGCGCCAAACACGTCGAAGAAGACGAGCGCCCCCGCCGCGCCGAGCAGCAAAATCACCGCCAGCAGCGCGGCCAGCAGACTTTTTAAGAGGGACGGCGGCTTTTTTTCTTTTTTCTCCCGCTTCTTCTTCCGCTTGTCCCGCACCAGCACCTTTTCGGGCCGGCCCCGCTTCCCCTTTTTTTGGTCCACCAGGACGTCGTCGTCCTCCGGCCGCTCGTTTCTCACCCGCGCCGCCTGCTCAGGCATGTGCCGCACCTCCGCCCCCGTTCAGTTGGTTGGACAGGAAATCGTCGATCAGCAGGGCCTCCTCCCGGCGGAGTTCCTCCCGGTAGAGATTCCACTGCTTTTCCCTCAGTTTTTCCAATATTTTCCTCTCCCGCATCGTATCTATCAGCCGGCGCTGTACGCGTCCGGTCTCCTCCTCGGCCGTCTCCACCTTGCGGGCCTGCCGCGCGAGGGCCTCAAAGAGTGTGTTAAACCCGTTGCTTTGCAACCGCAGCTCCCGCACGCTGACGCCGCGCCGCGCCTTGCTCTCCGCCTCTGCCCGCCGCCGCGCGAGCGCCTCCTGCTTTTCGAGCAGTTCCCGCCGAAAGCGCTCCTCGCGCCGCCGCGCCTCGGCCAGTTCGGCCCGGATCTGCTTTTCCAGCGCGATCTTCACGCCGAGCAGCGGCTGCATGGTGAAGACAAATTTTTTCATCCATCCGTCGCCTCCAGCGCCGCCAGGCGGGCCGTCGTATCCTCAAACAGGCAGGTCTCGTCGGTCTCCTGGCACAAAATCGCCTCCATCCGGCCGTGCAGGCGGATCGCCTCGTCGATCTCCGCGTTGGACCCCGCCTTGTAGGCCCCGATGTTGATCAGGTCCTCGGCGTCTTTGTAGACGGCCATCAGCCGTTTCATGCGCCCGGCGGCCCGGCTGTGCTCCCTTGTTACGATGTCCGGCATCAGGCGCGAGACGCTCGCCAGCACGTCGATGGCCGGGTAATGGTTCCGGTTGGCCAGGTCGCGTGAGAGCACGATGTGCCCGTCTAAAATGCCGCGCGCCGTGTCGGTGATCGGCTCGTTCAGATCGTCGCCCTCCACCAGCACGGTGTACAGCGCCGTGATGGAGCCCTTCTCGGAGTTGCCCGCGCGCTCCAGCAGCTTGGGCATGACCGTGTAGACGGACGGCGTGTACCCCCTCGACACCGGCGGTTCCCCCACGGCCATGCCGATCTCGCGCTGCGCCATAGCGTACCGGGTGAGGGAGTCCATCATCAGCAGGACGTTGAGCCCGCGGTCCCGGTAATATTCGGCGATGCTCGTGCCCACAAGCGCGGACTTCGACCGCACCAGGGCCGGCTGGTCGGAGGAGGCCACCACAATGACGGAACGGGCCAGGCCCTCCTCTTTCAGATCTTTTTGCAGAAAATCGTTGACCTCCCGCCCGCGCTCGCCGATCAGTGTGATGACGTTGACGTCCGAACGCGCATTCCGGGCGATCATGCCGAGCAGTGTGGATTTCCCCACGCCGGACCCCGCGAAGATGCCGATGCGCTGGCCGCGCCCGCAGGTGAGAAGCGCGTCTATGGCGCGCACGCCGAGCGGCAGGGTCTCGTGGATGCGGGGCCGCGAGAGCGGATTCGGCGGGACGTTTTCCACGGGATAATACTCATTTGTGTACACCGGAGGCCCGCCGTCGATCGGCGCGCCGAGGCCGTCCAGCACCCGGCCGCGAAAATCCATGCCCACCGGCACGCGCAGCGTCCGGTTTGTCGAGACCACGCGTGAGCCGGGCCCCACACCCGCCAAGTCGCCGTAGGGCATGAGCAGGATCCGCTTGTCTTTGAACCCCACCACCTCGGCCTGGATGCTCTCATCCCCCCGCAGCGTGAAGATCCGGCACATCTCGCCGATCTTCACGGAGGGCCCGGCCGACTCCACCGTGAGCCCCGTGATCATATGCACCTTGCCGGAATAATTGAGGGAATCCATGCCGTGCAGCAGCGCGGTGGCGGTTTCGAAATCAAACGCGGCGGCGGTGCCCATCATACGTCTTCCTCCCCGGCAGGCTGTGTGAAAATCATTCTTTTGCGTTTGTATCTACAACATATAGTGCAATATACAATATATAGTATGTGCAACACAATATATATTGTATTGTGGGCGCGCGAAGACTTTTTACGTTTTCGCTGCGTTTTTGCACGGTCTGCCCGGCGCGAACGGACAAAAACGGCGTCTCAAGACGGTTTGGCCCGGCCGGAAACATGTGTTTCCCGGCCGCGTGACTCCATCCTTGAAACGCCGCTATCTCCATACTGTCGGCACAAACGGCCCTCGCGCCGTTCGTCCCGCCTTCATTAATATCGGAAGATTGCGGGCAAATGTTGAGCGGACGCCGCCCGCGACTTTGGCGCGGCGCGTATTTGCGGGCGCGCACGGGCGGGTATAAAAAGTGTGCATTTTGGGGCGAAATGTGACCGGATTTATAGAGAAATACCATATATCCCTTGAGATAGCAAAACTTTTCCATTTTCTTTCGGAAAAAAGACTTGCATTTTTTCCGCATTTCTTATAGTATAAACATGTTTATAATTGTTATAAGATGGCCGGAGTTTCCGCCTTTCCCCTTGTGAGCGCGGCGGACACAGGGCCGTCCTTCCGGCCTCACCAACGTAGGTTGCGTCCGCAACCTACGCCAAAATTTTTGTTTGATTGCCGCTTTGCGGCCATCTGGTGTTAAAGGCCGAGGTCGTGTCCGAAGGAGGGATCGTTTCACATCTGTACCCGCGCGGGGGCCGTCAGGCATCCCCCGCGCCGCATGTTGGTCCGGCCGCCGGGGGTCCGGCGTCAGACGGGCGTCTTCTCTCAAAGCCGCGGTGCGCGGCGGGGGAGCGTCCCCAAAATTTTACCGGATGGGAGTTGGGATCCACTATGAGTTGGCTGTTTTATCTGGCCCCTGTGGGCGCTGTCGTCGCGCTGTTCTTCGCGTATTTTCAGTCGCGGCAGGTGATGGCGTTCCCGGAGGGCTCCGAGGCCATGCAGAAGATCGCGATGTCCGTGCGCGCCGGCGCGAACGCGTACCTGAGACGTCAGTACAGAGGCGTCATCATCTTTTTTGTTGTCCTGTTTGTCGTACTGGGCGGCATGGCGCTTCTTGGCTTTTTGACACCCTTTGTGCCGTTCGCCTTCATCACCGGCGGCTTTTTCTCGGGCCTCTCCGGCTTTATCGGGATGAAGATCGCCACCTACGCCAACGCGCGCACGGCCAACGCCGCCAGCCAGAGCCTGAACAAGGGGCTGCGGATCGCGTTCAGCTCCGGCACCGTCATGGGTTTTGTTGTGGTCGGTTTGGGGCTTCTCGACCTTTCGATCTGGTTCTTCCTCTTGAAGTTTGTGTTCTACGCGAACCTCCCGGAAGCGGCGCAGATCCAACAGATCACCCAGGCCATGCTCACCTTCGGCATGGGCGCCTCCTCGATGGCGCTGTTTGCCCGTGTGGGCGGCGGGATCTTCACAAAAGCCGCCGACGTGGGCGCCGACCTCGTGGGCAAGGTGGAAGCCGGTATCCCCGAAGATGACCCCCGCAACCCGGCCGTCATCGCCGACAACGTGGGCGACAATGTGGGCGACGTGGCCGGCATGGGCGCCGACCTGTACGAGTCCTACGTCGGCTCCATCGTGGCCTCCTCGGCGCTGGCCGTGGCCGCCGGATTCGGCTTTAATGGCGTGGCCGTGCCTATGGTCATGGCGGCTCTCGGCATCCTCGCCTCCATTGTCGGCACGTTCTTCGTCCGTTCCGGTGAAAACGCGGAGCAGAAGGTGCTGCTGCGCGCGCTGCGCAAGGGCACTTACATTTCGGCCATCCTCATTGCCGTCATTGCGCTGCCGCTCGTGTGGAACCTGCTGGGCAAAGAACACATCGGCGTCTACTTCGCCGTTCTCTCCGGTCTCATCGCGGGCGTGCTGATCGGATTCTTCACCGAGTATTTCACGTCGGACACCTACAAACCGACGCAGGATCTCGCCAAAACCACGCAGACCGGCCCCGCCACCGTGATCATCGGCGGGCTCTCGCTCGGCATGATGAGCACACTGGTCCCCGTTATCATTGTGAGCATCAGCGTGCTCGTCAGCTATTTCGCGGCCGGCGGCGCGGCCAGCTTTGAAGCCGGCCTCTACGGCGTCGGCATCTCGGCCGTGGGCATGTTGGCCACGCTGGGCATCACGCTGGCCACGGACGCTTACGGCCCCGTCGCCGACAACGCCGGCGGCATCGCCGAGATGACGCACATGGACCCGGAGGTCCGCCGCCGCACCGACGCGCTCGATTCGCTGGGCAACACCACCGCCGCGACGGGCAAGGGCTTCGCCATCGGCTCGGCGGCGCTCACGGCGCTGGCTCTCATCGCCGCGTTTGTCGATGAGGTACACATCATCAACCCCGAATTCCAGTTTAACCTGAGCATCACCAACCCGCCGGTGCTGATCGGCCTCTTCATCGGCGGTATGCTCCCCTTCCTCTTCTCCTCGATGACGATGAAGGCGGTGGGCCGCGCGGCGCAGAGCATCGTCGTCGAAGTGCGCCGCCAGTTCAAAGAGATCACGGGCCTGATGGAGGGCAAGGCGGAGCCCGATTACGCCCGCTGCGTGGACATCTGCACCCGCGGCGCCCAGCGTGAGATGATCACCCCCGCGCTCTCCGCCATCATAGCCCCCATTGTCACCGGCCTGCTCCTCGGCGTGGACGCCATCGCCGGCCTGCTCGCCGGCCTCACGGTCACCGGCTTTGTGCTGGCCGTCATGATGGCAAACTCCGGCGGCGCGTGGGACAACGCGAAGAAATACATCGAGAGCGGCCAGCTCGGCGGCAAGGGCAGCGACGCCCACAAGGCCGCCGTCGTCGGCGACACCGTCGGCGACCCCTTCAAAGATACCTCCGGCCCCTCGATCAACATCCTCATCAAGCTTGTCTCAATGGTCTCCATCGTCTTCGCCAGCTTCCTCATGTCCAGCGCCATTTTGCCCAGGCTGTTTTAAGCCCGGCAAGACCGGCCCAGAACCGACAAAAACGCCCCGGCCGCGCGGCCGGGGCGTTTTTTATGTCTCAGGACGCGATGACAGATAACAGTTAACAGATAACAGTTAACAGATAACAGTTAACAGATAACAGTCTGTTTCTTTTGCGGATGGTGAGGGGTTCGATTTTTACTTCCGGGCCGGAATTCGATGCCAGAGATTCGATGACTGAATTCGATGACTGCGATTCGGTGTCTCAGGATTCGGCGGTCAGGGTTTTTAAGATCCTCCCGACTCTGGCCATCAGGTCCGCCTTGCTGCCGGCGACGCGGCGCAGGGAGCGGAACCAGTCATCCAGCAGGTGCATCGTGTTCCGGTCCCCCAAAAAGAAGGCGGACACCGCACTCGGCGCGGCGGGGATCATCAGGGTGCCCGCGTCGCGTTTGCAGGCGATGTTCCAGTTGTCCGGCAGGGTGTCCGACGTGACGATGTGCAGGTTGTCGTACCAGCGCAGCACCGTGAGCGCGTTGTCCAGATAGCGGATCAGGTCCTCCCCCTCGAGGACAGCCAGCCTCGGCTCGTCGCTCAGTTCCCGGCCGTCCAGCTCCAGCCGCCTGTCCCGCTCCAGCGTCTGCAAAAAAGTCTCCGTCCATATCTCTGTCCACGGCGACGAGGCCACGCGCACCTCGAAGTTCTCCCGGCGGGCGTCCAGCAGCCGGAGCGCCGCCGCCGCCGCGCCGCCGGACGGCAGCCGCCGCACCACCGGGGGCCAGAGCGCCTCCGGCAGCCAGAGCGTGCCGGGGGACGCGGCCGTGGAGATGTAGTCGCCCGGTTTGTTTTCCAGTTCTGTCAGCGCCCTCATGCAGGAGAGCGGCTCCGCGGCGGGGCAGGCGTACACCAGCGCGCGCGTGTGCGGCTCCAGGAGGCGGACCATCGTCTCATACAGCAAAATATCGGCCGCGTCGCGGTACAGCGCCGTCGGCAGCGGCCCGCGCTGGTCCCTGTCGCCGCAGGAGACAAGGGCGGCGAGACCGGGCGCGACGCAGAGCGTGAGCCCCTCCCACCCGGGCGGCGCGTCGGCGGCGCAAAACGAGAAAAACTGCCCGGTGGCATAGAGCGGCAGATGCCGGGCGAGCAGGGAGAGCAGCGCCGCCGGCGAGGAGGGCGCGGGGTGGACCATGTGAACGCGGCAGCCCTGGAGCGTCAGCGTCTGCAAACACTGAAACCAGAGCTTAAAAAACGGAGAGTCCTCCGAGATCCACTGCGCGTCCGACGGGAGCAGAATATGTACGTCGGACGGGCGGCTGTTTGAGAGCACGGTGTGGAAGAAGTTGACGGCCGCCTGCCGCCGGCCGCCCGGCCCGTGGTAGAGCTCGTGCGTCTGGGTCTGCCCCGAATATACCATATTTTCCCATTCCCGCGGCCGTATCGCCGCCGGGCGGAGCCGGTCGATCGCCGCGAAGCCCCCGCACACGCGGTCCATCAGGCTCTCGACCGACAGGGGCGCGGGCGGAACGCCGGCGGGGTCGGCGGGCGGCAGCGCGCCCTGCCGCAAGTATCTTTCGAGCGCCGGCAGAAGGCCCGCCTCGTCGCCGGCCTCGACCAGCCGCATCAGCAGGAGCCTGTCGTGTTCTCTGAGCGGCGCGCCCGCCAAAAAATGCGCGAGGTCTCCGTACACCGCGCCGCCCAAGGCGGGGACCCTCTCCCCGCTCTTCCATCGGGACACGAGGGAGGGGTCGACGCCGATGCCGCGCGCCAATGTGACGTTGGGCATACGGTACACATCCAACAACGTTGACAACCTCTCCGCAAACATTCCATGTCCCTCCCCCGGCCCGCATCCCTTCAGCCGCCACCACTGTATCACAGGCGCCGGGGACTGTCAACTCACGCCGGCAAAGGCCGCGCAAAAGGGCCGGGCGCACGCGCCCGACCCCTTTGTGATTTTGCCGTTGGCCGCGCCGCGGCGCCGCCAAAGCCGGAGAACCGGGCGCGGCGGCCCGCTCCAAATCGGCCGCGCTCACGCTTTGTCGAACAACTCCTTGCCGACGCCGCACATGGGGCAAACGTAGTCTTCGGGGACATCCGCCCACGCCGTGCCGGCCGCGATGCCGTTGTCCGGGTCGCCCTCGGCCTCCCGATACACAAACCCGCAGACAGAACATACGTATTCGGCCATGTTTCATCCTCCAAATCAGATTTTTCCGCCGCCCGGCGGCGGACCGGGTGCAATTCCAGTATACCACACCGCGCCGTTTTGTAAAGAGCGGACCCCCGCGCGGCGGTGCGGTTTTGCCGGCGCGGGGCGGCGCGGGCAAATAAAAAAAGGCGCTTGCGCGCCTTTTTTTATTTCAATGCCCCCACTTCGGCCGTGCGAACCCATTTATAACCTGCACGCTCCATGCAGGTGGGTCGCCTCTCCGCAGGGTCACGGCTTCCAACATCCGGAAATTCCGGGAGGCCTGCCATCAACAGCAGAAGCCCGGCGTCCCGTTGTCATCATGTGGGTTTAAAAAGGCCCGTCACGAACCAAGCAGGGAGGCATCTGTTGTTTTTATTGTAGCACAGGACGGCGGTCTTTTCAAGACCAACCTGCGCCGCCGCAAAATTTTTGGTCACGTCTCCTCGTCGTCGTCCTCGGAGAGCCTTTGCATAAAGAGCTCGTACACCCGCTCCATCTCCTCGTCGGAATCCAGCGTGGCCAAGATCTCCTCCCCGTCCTCCTCCGCCGCCTTGAGGATGATCATATCGACCTCCGCCTCATCGTCCGGCGTGTCGGCCGGGATGAACGCCATGTACACGGTCCCCCCGTGTTCCAGTGTGTCCAGATGTTCGAGTTCGTACTCCTGCCCCTCGTCGTCCGTCAGGGTGATGATGTCACTGCCGTATTCGTCACTCACAGTCCTCGCGCCTCCTCCTGCCCGCCGCCTGGCGCCGCGGCGGACAAACCCTTTTTTATAAGCATACCGCGAGCGGCGGCAGAAAGCAAGTAAAAATCCTGTCAAGGCCAAAATTCGGACCTTCTCCCGTCAGGGCCCAAAGTCCTCCAGCGCCATCTGGAGCGCCTCCCAGCCCAGCACCGCAATGCCCTCCCTGAGCCGCGCCTGGTCGGCCGCCCGCAGCGACGAGGTCCGGATCTGCGTGACCTGCTCCGGCGCCGCGAGCTCCGGCATCCGGTAGACGGCCACGCGCCCGTCCTCGTCTTTCAGCACAAAGACATCCTCCCCCGACACCGCGGCCCCCGCGGGCCACGCCGCCGGCACCGGCGTCGGCGTCTCGCGGCGCGGCGCGCGGCGCGCCGTGAGATACAGCGCCGGCACGCACAGGCACAGCGTCAGCAGCGCGCACACCCCCGCCAGCCGGCGCATCCGCCCGCGCGCCTCCCTATCGAACATCGTCTCCCTCCTCCCGCCCCGCCGGCGGACCGTGCGAAAATTACGCCTCATAACCACAACATATGCTACATATATACTATATATAGTATATGCGCGCGGACGCTCCCCGGGCTTCGCACGGCCTGTCGGACGTTGCGCGGTTCCACATGGGAATTGTGCCCAAAAACGCGCAGCCCCATACACGCCGCGGGGGAGGCGAGTTTTTAATTGACAATTGACAATTGACAGTTGACAATTGGTGTCGCCCCGGCGCGTGCGCATGTAGGGGCGCACCCATGTGTGCGCCCTCGTGTTCGACGCCCCGGCGCGTGCGAAAAAGCGGTTTGCGAAGATGTACTCCGCAAACCGCTCCCTATGAGGCCGCTGTGTTTGGCAAACGCCTCTTATTTGAGTTCCACGCTGGCGCCGGCGTCTTCGAGCTTTTTCTTGATCTCCTCGGCCTCTTCTTTGCCGATGTTCTCTTTGACGGGCTTCGGCGCGTTGTCAACCAGGTCCTTCGCCTCTTTGAGGCCCAACGCGGTGATCTCACGGACGACTTTGATCGTCGTGATCTTGTTGGAGCCGGCGGCGGTCAGCATCACGGTGAACTCGGTCTGCTCCTCCGCGGCGGCGGGCGCGGCACCGGCGGCGGGCGCGGCGGCCACGGCCATAGGCGCGGCGGCGGAGACGCCGTATTTCTCTTCCAGTGCCTTCACGAGCTCCGAGAGCTCCAAAACGGTGAGAACGTCGATCTCCTCGAGCAGTTTTGTAATCTTTTCACTGGCCATTGTACACATACCTCCATCAAAATATCTCGGTGTTGACTCCCGTGTTTCCGGAGCGCGCTCAGGCGCCCTTCTTTTCGGCAATGGCGGCGAGCGCCACGGCCAGGCCGCGGATGTTGCCGTTTAGTACGTTGACGAGACCCGAAATCGGGGCGTTCAGGCCGCCCAGCATACGGGCCAGCAGGACCTCGCGCGGCGGCAGGTCGGCCAGCGTGCCCACCTCGACGGGTGTGACGACGCGGCCCTCGACAAAGCCGGCTTTGATCTGGAACTTCCCGTTTGACTTGCGGGCGTACTCGTTGAGGATCTTCGCGGGGGCCACCGGATCGGCCGCGCTCGTGGCCAGCGCCGTGGGGCCTTTCAGCACCGGGGCCAGCGCGTCGAACCCGACTTCCTCAATCGCGAAGCGAAGCAGCGTATTTTTGACGACCGCGTACTCGACGCCCGCCGCCCGCAGCTCCCGGCGGAGCTTGGTGTCGTCGGCCACGTTGATGCCCTTGTAGTCGACCAGCACGCCGGCGCTCGCGTTCTTTATCTGCTCGGCCAACGCGGCCAGCGCGGCTTTCTTTTCTTCCAATACTTTGGCATTCGGCATGGATTCACCTCCCGAGACGCAGACGTCCGCCTGCGTGATGACCGCGGCGCGCTCCGCGCGGCGCGGCGCCCGAAACAACAAAAAACCCCGCGTCCGCATAAGACACGAGGCCACACGGCGCACTGCGTGCGCCGCCGGTTGCCCCTCGGCAGGACGGCCGGGCCGTTTACCACAAAATTGTGTCCTGCTGTCTACGGAACGCAATTTTCAGTATAGCAGTTCCCGCCCGGTCTGTCAACTTTTTTTGTCGTCACCGCGTGATATGCGCGCGATACGCGTGAAGTTTCGGGGGGTTTGTTTCGATATTTTTTAAGAACAGTCCCGACAAAACGGCGTCGGCGCGCCGGCGAAGGCCGCGGCAAAGGAGGACTCCGATGAGACCGAAAAAGCCGTTCGCACAGGCACTTTTATATCGTCTCTCCAACCAACGGCACCTGTATGCCGTCAAAGGCGGTTTTGTCTCCCTCATCCCGCTGATGATCTTGGGGTCCTTTGCCGTGCTGGTGAACAACCTGCCGATCCAGGCCTACCAGCGGGTGATGGTTTCGCTGCTCGGCGCGGACTGGAAGGCGTTCGGCGGCCACATCTACGCCGCCACCTTCTCCATTGTGGCGCTGGCCGCCGTCATGTCCATCTCCGGTTCGCTGTCCTCCTGGTACCGCCAGCACAAGGGCGTGAATCTCTCGCCCATCCAGGCCGCGCTGGTGGCGCTGTGCGCCTTTTTGATCATGGGCCTCGAGACCGACGGGCTGATCGTGACGCGGCTCTCCGGCACCACGGGCCTGTTCAGCGCGATCTTTGTGGGGCTCCTCTCGACCGAATTGCTGGTGCATCTGATGCAGCACCAGCCGCGCCGGCTGCGCCTGTTCTTTGACGAACCGGACTACCGCATCGCCCGCGTGTTCCACGCGCTGCTGCCGTCGCTCGTCACCGTGCTGTGTTTCGGCGTTTTGCGCGCCGTGTTCGGCGCCCTCGGGCTCCCGACGCTGCACGAACTCATCTACGCCGGCCTGCAAGCGCCCTTCCGGGGGTTGTCCGACACCCCGCTCACCGCCCTGCTGTTCAATGTGATCAGCCACGTCATGTGGCTCTTCGGCATCCACGGCAACAACGTGCTGGACCACGTGGCGCAGAATGTGCTCGTTCCGGCGCTGCACGTAAACGCGGCCGCCGCGGTGGCCGGGCACATGCCCACGCAGGTTTTTACGAAAACATTTTTCGACGCCTTTGTCTACATGGGCGGCTCGGGCGCCACGCTGTGCCTCATCGGGGCGCTGCTGCTGTTTGCCCGCCGCTCGGGGCAGGACCGCCTGGCCCGCATCTCCATTCTGCCCGGTCTGTTCAACATCAACGAGTTGCTGATCTTCGGGCTGCCCGTCATCATCAACCCGATCTACGCCATTCCTTTTATCCTGGCGCCGCTGTGCATGATGGGCCTCGCCGCGGCCGCCACACTGCTTCATCTCGTGCCCTACACCACCGTGGAGGTGGCCTGGACCACGCCGATCCTGGTCAGCGGATACCTCGCCACCGGGCACTGGAGCGGCGTCGCGCTCCAAATCGTCAATCTGGCGGCGGGCATTCTCGTTTACCGGCCCTTTGTGCTGCAAAGCGAGCGGATGAAGGCGCGGCAGTTTGCCGAAGCCTACGACAAATTGCGCCATCTCTGCGAAGAGGACTACGACATGGCCGTCGGGGTAAAATATTTGCAGCGTGAGGACGACGTGGGCGGCGTGGCCCGTCTGCTCGCGATGGACCTCCGGCGCGCGCTCGACAAAGAGGACGAACTTTACTACCTCTACCAGCCCTGCGTCACCCCCTCGACGGGCACCGTGCAGGGCGCGGAGGAACTGCTGCGATGGAAGCACCCGGTGTACGGCCCCATCTCCCCTATGGTGGTGGTGGCGCTGGCCGAGGACATGGGCATTGTCCACGAACTGGGGCGCAAGGCCATCGAATCGGCCTGCCGGACCCTGAAACGCTGGCGGGCCGCGGGCCTGCCGGACTCCCTCTTCATCTCCGTCAACATCTCGGTGACAGAGCTCAAGGAGCCCGGGTTTGCCGACCGGATAGCCCAGATCGCCGCGGACCACGACGTGCCGCCGTCCGGCCTGGAGATCGAGATCACAGAGACGCTGGCCGTGTCGAACGAGGAGACCACGTCGCGCAACCTCCTCGACCTGCGGGCGCACGGGTTTGGCATCGCCATCGACGACTTCGGCATGGGGCATTCGTCCCTCGTGTACCTCAAGCGCTTCCCCATCTCCACACTGAAGGTGGACAAATGCCTCTCAAAAGACGTGACCACAGCGCCGGAAAACCTGGAGATCATCTCGTCCATCCTCCAGCTCTGCCAGACGCTCAACATCGGCCTCGTCGTGGAATATGTGGAAAACGAAGACCAGCTCCGGCTGCTCGACTCCATCGGCTGCACACACTTCCAGGGCTACCACTTCAGCCGCCCCATCTCAGACGAGGCGTTTTGCCTCTTCGTCCGCGAGATCGAAGTCGGCCCGGAGCACGAGATTCTCTGAGGCACGTTTGCCAACTGGATCTTTGTTTGCGCCGGACGATCACAAAACGGGAAGCCTGTCCTCAACGATCAGACAGGCTTCCCGTTTTGTGATCGTCGCCGCACGCGGATTGCGAACGCGTAACAATCAGGACGGCAACTTTGCCATCGTACGGAATGACGATGGCGTCCTCATTCATGAGATAGGGGCTGTATGTCACAACCTTATGCTTGCTCTCATAGCTTATCTCATAGCTGGACTCGTCATAGGGGAATACCGGCGGAATCACGACATTGCCTTCCGTGTCCATCAGCCCCACCCTGCGGTCCTGTACGATCGGCGCCAAACCGCGGTAAAATTCACCGATGCGCTCAAACTTTGTGTCGTTCAGCAGTTGGCCGTCCGCGTCAAAAAGCTGATGATAATACGCGCCCGGTTCCCCGAACATGCGGATGAACACCGTTTCGCCCTCCGGCGTGACATTGCCCACAGGTTTCCCGTTTGGGAAATCCGCGTCTGCGGGATCTCTGATTTCTCCGCTCGCGTCCATGTACACCCATAGGCCGTTCGCGCGTTGTGCCAATGCGTACGCATTGTCGGAGAAGAGCGGGTCGAAGCGCGCGTCTTTGTAACTTACCGCATCCAGAATCCCGCCGTTTGCGTCCATGTAGACCCATGTGTCGTCCGCGCGCTGCACCAACGCGTGGCCGCCTGCGTCAAAGGGGCGTGTGTCTTTGTAGTCGCTCACATCCAGAATTTCGCCGTTTTTATCGATAAACAGATCGCCGCCTTGATCCAGCCGCAATCGCGCGAATCCGTTGCTGAAGAAGAAATTGGCCTTATAGCTGTAAAGGGAGGACCAGTCCGTCTCGGAAACGCGGAGGCACATCGCAATTGTCTGGCCGCGGTATGTCCCGGAAACCGGTTCGAGGCCGTCGTCGCTCCCGTTTGGCGCGGGCGTGTCCGCGGGCGGCGGCGTTTCCGTCTCAATCGGCGGAGATGCCTCAAACGGTGCATTGGAAATGCTTTCCATTTTTTCGTCTATCGCGGCCTCAGGGCTCGACGTCATCATCTCAGTGCGCGAAGACGTCCCGGCACCGACGGCCTCGCCGGCATGGGATGCCGGGATCCCGGCGCAGGCGGACACAAAGACGAGTGACCAACACAGCAGCACGGCTGCCGCGCACACCTTTGCCGAGAACCGTCGCAAGCGCGGTGTGCATACCTCCGCGAAAGCAGATTCTCCGTTCTTCACCATGCTCGTTCCCTCCCGATATGCCGCCTCCGGGCCCAATGGATTCCGCGGACGTGTCAACTCACTTCCAATGCCAAAACCGAAGACCACCCCTGTCAGCATTGAAAGCGTATACGGCTCAGGCTACCGCTTTGGTTGGCGAAGCCCCAATTGTGAAATTTTGAAGGGTGTAACAAAGGGCTGTGCGATTTGTCGCGTTGTCACAAAAAGCCGTTTACAATATGTGCGGCAGATCGCGCTTGCTGTATACAAAACGTCGAACTTCCATCACATTTCCGATTACCACATAGAACACCGTATAATTCCTGATATTGATGCGGTAATATGGATGCACCCGATCTCGGTTTGAACGATACGGCTCAAAAGCAAGAGGATTTTCCAAGCGTTTCAGGATGGCCTTTTCCGTATCTGCTACAAGACGCAGAGCTGCGGCAGGATTTTGAAGATTTTGGGCGATATAGTCCCGTGCGGACGCGATATCCCGCTCAAACAACGGCAGATAGTGAAGTGTGAATGTTTTACCCACGCGCGCCGTCCTTCAGCCGTGAGAAAACCTCTTCATGGGTATACCGGACACCGGAAGCGGCAGCGGCGCGGTCGGCTTCATCCAGCTTGAGTTCCGTATCTTCCGTGAGTTCCGCATATTGTTCAAGGCTCATGACGACCATCGCGCCATAGCCGTTTTTGGTCAAATAGACGGGCCGTCCGCCGCTGACCGCCTTTTCGATTTCCGGGAACTTGTTCCTGAGATCGGATACAGGTCTGATTTGAATCATAGTGGCACTCCTATCATGCATTTATTTTATCTTAATTTTATCATAATATTATCTTCCCGTCAATCACAAATTTGAGCCTCCGGCATGATAGAATGCGGTGCAGCCAAATAAAGGGAAGTCCGCTCTCATCACTGAGGCGGGCTTCCTTTTTTGTGAGGGGCATGGTTATGTCCCATTCCCCATGAAATTTCGCCTGACTTTCCCGAAAGACATGATCTTCCTCGCGCGCTTTTCGCGCTACTCGCCGTCGCGGAGGCGCTTGATTTCATCAAGGGTTAAGTCTGTCGCTTTCGCGATGTCCGCGTTGGACAGGTTCAGCGCGAACAGATTACGCGCAATCATATTGGCGCGGTTGTGACTGGCTTGATCTTCCCTGATTGCCATCGTCGTATTCAAGTCTGTTTGGAACTTCATGCGCGAGCGGTACTTTGCCCGCATATCGGGGTCTGTGCTTATGCTTCTTAATACCGCGTCAGCCACTTTGATCGCCTCCCGTCTGTTGACTATGTCATTTACCACGTCCGAGTGTTCCGGCTTGTCGGCGTATGAGAAATAGATCCCCCACATCTCCCTGCCGGTCATTTCGCTCACCGTCTTTGGCATGATATCCCCCGCTCCGTTGCACTCACTCGCAAGCAGTCCCGCCAATTCCTTTTGCTTTTTGGGCAACTGTACCATGTGCGTTGCCTCCATTTTTTGCTGTGGAGATTATCCCATTTAATCAACGATCCATTGGCCGTTTCTTCTTGCCCCCTCGCGCCGCAGCAGCCCTGCAGTCTTATATTCCCTTATTTCTCTGGCTATCGTGCTTGGGGATTTGCCTGTCAGTTCGGAAAGCGTGGCCATCGTGGCGTTGGGGTGGTCTTTAATCACATCAAGCGTTGACTCCAGTCTTTCGCTTATCTTGTCAAATATCTTGTCATCTGACATAACAAACGCTTTTTCAAATGGTAACGTCACCACAGTGAAACTCGGCGCCAATTCAAAAATGGAACGCTCGTAGGTTTTAAGGATACGGCTCATTCCAGAACCGATCTGTTCAACCAGTTCCATGTCGCGGAACACGCGCATCAGCTCGCGGTTGCGCGGCATGGAGCGGCATTTGAAAAAGTCCGCCTCTGACAGCCCTTCCACCAGACCGCCGCATGACGTAACAACAATTCTATCCGTGTAGATTTCGACAAGAGGGACGCCCTTTGTGTAGTCGTTGTGGACGATAGCGTTAATCACAACCTCTTTCAGAGCGATGGAGTTCACTCGCTCTTTCTCAATCCGCCTCTTCGCCGTTATCTTAGCAAATGTTCGGTTTTCGGAATCAAGGCGGTCAAGGATTCTCTGCGTCGTGGTAATCAGGCAACGGTTGCCGTACTCTCGCGTTTCGAGAAGGTCAACTTTATCAGTTCCGGCGTACACGGCAACCTTTATCGAAACTCCATTTTCATCCGCAAGCAGATAAGCGGCATAGTTGAATTTCCCATCGCTCTGCCGCAAGTCCAAACTCTCAAGGAACTGCTCTGTCGGTTCAAGGTTCTTTTCTGTGTAGTAGATGGCAATCTGCTTGAAAGTCAAATTTTGACGCGGCGACAGCATGGATTGGAGCGTTATCTGTTGCCGCTTCGCAATCAGTTCCTCCATCATCTGTTCGCTCATCGGTTGCGTGGAACTGCCGACACGAACGAAACAGCCCTGCTCCGACATTCCAAACTTGCGGATGTAGTATGGACGTTGCTGGCCACAGGACACTATCACCCGAACAACGTCTTTGCCATCTATTTTGTCCTGCACCACATCAAACAGCCCTAGCGTCTGTGGGCGGATATTGTTTCGGATTCTGTCAACGATTTTTAGTTGCTCTGCATCGGCATCCGTTACGCCATAGGCAGTCCCATCATCGTCCACACCAATGATAATTTCGCCACCGCCTGCATAGTTGAGAAAAGATACCACCGCCCGCTCGAAGCGGTCATTCAGTTCGCGCTTGAACTCCATTCGGTTATTCTCTTGCATTTGAATCCTCCCTCCAAAGGACATCGAGTTTTTTTATCATATCATTTATTATGTCAAATGACAAGATAAATATTCGTCCGTGACAAGATAACTGACAAGATAAATTTGCCTCAAAAATCATATGGCACCTTGACACCCCGCGTTCTGCCATCTCGATGCCTACACTGTCCCCCTGGAGGCCGGCACTGCGCCGTTTCACCCGCCCGCCGCCTGCGCTACGCACGGTTCTTGCGCCGTTCCGTCATGACCTGGGCCAGGGCCACCAATGTGGTTGCGAGGAACATCCCGTCGAAAACCAACGCGGCGCCCTTGGCGGAGAGGGCGGAGTTTTCGACCAGCGCCGCGCCTTGGAGCAGGTTTCGCAAGCAGATGCCCGTCAGCACGACGGATGCGACGCCAAACAGGCCGATCTGTCTCCACGGCGTTTTTTGCCGCCCGAAATACACGCCTCTGACAAGGGATTCGATCGAGACAACCGTCACCGCCAGCATACCTATGAGCAGGTTTTGGTTGAAGGGGCTCGCCCACACAACGCCGCTCTCCTGCAAGAACGCGTTGCACAAAATCAGCGCCAGCGCCGACGCGAACCCGTGGAAGAAGATCTGCCCGCGGGCTTGGAGTTGTCTTTCGTCAAAGCAGTTTGCGTTCATCGTCTCCGTCCTCCCAAAATAAGTCGTTTAGGGTCTTGCCGAGCGCCTTGCAGATCGCCGTGCAGAGCTTGATCGACGGGTTGTAGTCGCCGAGCTCGATGAGATTGACGGTCTGCCGCGCGACGCCCACCGCGTCCGCGAGTTGCTTTTGCGACATGTCCATAGAGGCTCTCGCCGCCTTGAGCTTGAGATTTTTTGCCACTCCTCCACCTCCCGGTTCGTAGTTTGTCGTTCGTAGTTCACAAGCCACAGTATACACTGTTCATGTCATAATGTCAAGTATATATTGCATTTAATCTTAAATATTTTTCTTCCCTGCCTTGCGGGCCTCGTCGGCGCCGCCGCCGGGCCGCGCGGGACGGCGCGGCGAGGACCGGGGCCGGCCGTGTAAATGCGGCCGGCCCCGGTCCCCGTTGGCTTCCATGTTTCTAAAGTGTCACTCTGTCAATCACGCGTCGGCGCGCGGCCAATCGACCGCGCGGGAAATGCTGTCAAGCAGAACCTCGTAGGAATCGCCGTCCCACAGGAAGGCCCTGACCAGCGCCGTCTCTTCCGTCACCGGCAGCGACACGCGCAGCGAGACGGCCGCATCGGTCGCGTCGGCCATGCCGGCCACGCCGGGTTGGATGTCGGCGCCGACATCCAGCAGCCTGTCCTTTTCATCAAAAAGCCCTATGAGCAGCATGGGGTTTGCCGGCTGGGAGGCGTCGTTGCCGTATATGACGGACGCCGTCGCCTCGCCGCCGTCCAGCACTATTTCGATCGGGTTTCTCCGGGCCTCAAACGTCTTATCTCCGGCCGTCACGACGTCGGACACCTCCACGGCCGCCCCTGTCCCGGCGTCAACCCAGCGGTAGCCGGCCGGAAGCGCCGGGAGGTAATTGTACGCGCCGCCGTACAGCGCGTATGCTCTCTGGAAGGCGGCCCCGCGCGGCGGCGCAAACGTGACCGTCACGCTGTTCGGGTCGAACTCATCGACGGCCACTCTGGGGGCGGCCGCGTTTTTGTCCACCGTGGTGACGACGATCTCTTCGGGCACCTCAAACGATCTGACCTCTCTGATGTCCTGCGACGAGGCCGCGAAATACACCGCGTAGTGCCCGGGCTCGACGACCCAGTTCCCCGTGTCGGGATCGTAGGAGGCGAGGGACATCGCGTCGAACTCCGCGCGTATGACCTCGCTGCCGCCCGGCGCGAGCGTCCCCGTCTTTTCGTAGCCCTTCAGCTCCTTCACGGGTTTCTTCATCGAAAGGCCCGGGGCGCCGATGTAGAACTGCACGACTTCTTTGCCCGCGGTCCCGCCCGCGTTGGTGACCGTCACGCCGGCCGTCAGTGTGTCGTCCTTGTCCGCGAACACCGCTTTGTCGAGCGCCGCGCCGACGTAATCGAACGTCGTGTAGCTGAGGCCGTGACCGAACGGATACGCAACGGGGACATTGTATGTATCGTAGTAGCGGTAGCCCACAAAAATGCCCTCGTTGTAGGTGGAGCCGCTGCTCGAGCCGAACCGCCCCTCCGTGGGGTTGTACTTCTGTCCGTTCGGCGCGCTGCCGACGATGTCAACCGGCACCGAGGTGGGCGTCTTGCCCGACGGGGACTCCAGTCCGAAGAGCACCCGGGCCGGGGGTCTACCGCCGGCCATGCCCTGTTCCCACATCATCAGCACGGCGTCGGCCTTGTCCTCCCAGTCGCTGACCTTGATCCATGTCCCCATGTTCAGCACCACGATGAACGGAATGCCCTTCGCGCGGGCGAAGGCGGACGCCTGGTTGATGATGTTCGATTCCGCGTCGGAGATATAATAGGCGCCCTTCTCCGTGGGGACGTCGGCCCCCTCGGCGGACCCCCGCTGGATGACGAAGGTCAGCGCGCCGACGTCTTCCGCGGCCCATGCGTCAAACTGGGACGGCGGGATCACCATCTCGCTTCTGGCCTCGATGGTCGTGCCTGTGAGGTTGGCGATTGAGCTTTTCACTTCCAGAATGCTCGCCGTCTGGCTAAAGCCCAGCGCCGCGGTGTTGATCAGGTTTGCCCCGATGATCTCCGCCATAGCCGCGTTCAGCGTGGGAATGGCGGCCGCGTCCGCCGCCGACATGTTCACGGATCCGCTGCCAAGGCCGCCGGCGATGAGTTTGTCTGCGGCGTTCCCCAGCGAAAGAACCTTCCCGGACGCGCCGGGGTCCAACGGAAGCGCGGGTTTGCCGTTTGCGAGCGAATCGTTCTTCAGCAAGACGACGCCCTCGGTCCCGATGTCCTGCCCCAAGGCGCGGTTTTCCGCCTTCATGTCCGGGTCCGTCGCGCCGCTGCTGATCGGCTGGTCATTGAACACCGGCGTCTTGACAACGTACTGCAAGATCCGCTTGCAGGCCAGATCCACGTCGTCCTGCGTCAGCGGGTGCGAAGCGTCGTTGAGCGCGGATGTGACCTGCGCTTGGCTTCCGGCCCACTGCGCCAACTCGTTGCCGGATTTGACCCGGCTTCCGTGGTTTGACGAGATGGGGCGGTCGTTGTTCCAGCCGGGGTAAATATCGGCCGCGTTGCCCGCCGAGGAACCGGCCAGCCCGCCGAGCCAGTCTGTCATGACAAAGCCTTTGAATCCCCACTCATTGCGGAGAATCGTCGTGTTCAGCGCATAGCTCTGCGCGGTGCTCACGCCGTTTACCTGGTTGTACGAGTCCATGACCGCCCAGGGCTGCGCGTCCTCAATGGCGTACTGGAAGTTCCTGAGATAGATCTCGCGCAGCGCCCTTGTGCCGACGACGGTGGGCAGGTTGTACCGGCTGGTCTCCTGGTTGTTCATGGCGTAATGCTTGATTGTCACGCCGACGTCTTGAGACTGAATGCCTCTGATCTCGGCCGCCGCCGTGTAGCCGGAAAGGTAGGGGTCTTCCGAATAATATTCAAAGTTGCGCCCGTTCAAAACACTCCTGTGAATGTTCATGCCGGGCGCCAAGATGATGTCGTTGCCAAAATAGTACTGCTCCTTGCCCCAGGCCGTTCCCATCTCCTCCGTCAGCGCCCTGTTCCAGGCGGCCGCCCGCGCGCTGCCGTTCGGCCAGAATGTGGCGTTTCTCTCCGTGCCCGAGCTGCTGACAGTGAGCCGCAGACCCGCCGGGCCGTCCGACATCGTCGTCATGGGGATGCCAAACGCGGCAAAGGCGCGGGTTGCCCCGGCACTGCCGGGCAGCCTGCCGCTGCCGGGCAAAATGCCTCCCAATGTATTGACGCCTTCGAGCAGCTGCACCCTTTGGGCGATGCTCATCCTGCCGACAACCGCGGTGATGATGTCATCCACAGACTGCGGCACATCGCCCTGAAAATGATTGGCCTTCCAAGCGATGAAGTCCGGGTCTGTTTTGACGTCGGTCAACAGTTCGTCCGCCGCCATGACCGGGACAACCGGCACCATCGCGATCACGAGGACCAAGCTGATGGCCAGCGCTATGCATTTTCTTACGCTTTGTTTCATGTCTCGCTTCTCCTTCTTCGAACAATTGTGCATGTGCGATTTTGTTGCGTATGGACGCGACGCCCGCTGCGCGCGGCACCGCGCGGTGTAGGCGGCCACATGGGGCCAACACCCCGGCGTGCGCGGCGCCGTGTTTTCTGTGCGCGCAGAGAAATTGAAAAATACGGCCCATCCCCGGCGTGCGCGGCACTATGTCCCGTTCGTTGGTTGATGGCGCTGGCCCCGACATCCCCGGCGCGCGCGGCGCCGCGCTCCGTCTTGGGTGAGCGGCCGTCTACACACGGCCTCACCCGGCGGCGGCTCTGTCTGCACACAGAGCGGCTGCTTTTCCGGGCCGCGGCAACGTCTACCCGCCCGGGATGTCGATGGTTCGGAGGTCACGGGACTCCCTGGGATGCCGTTTGGCGGGACGCGCCTTTCGGCCTGCCATTTGGAAGGCACATTTGAAACGGCGCGTCTTTTCGCGCGCGCGTAATTCATACTACAACACTTGCATTTTACCATATATTGCTTATGATGTCAAGATGATCCTGTTTTGTTTTCGTATATTCGTACAAATTCGGTTGAATTCAAACGTCTACAAAGCGTTTTCCGTCATGTCCGTATCGAAACAATGCTGTCACAGATTTTTTTGATTTTTCCATTTTTCCGCTCTTTTTGTTGTGTTTCGCGGCCATTGGTGATATAATGCGCTTGCCGCCGCGCACGGCGGCGGCGAAGCCGGGCAGAGGCAACACGGCAGACGGGAAGCGCGCGAAACAAATGCCGCAAAGGACAATTGGTGGATAGAAATTATGGAAAATCAAGAAAATATAACGATCAAACCGGTGGATAGAGACACTTGGGCGGATTTTGAATCACTATTTGAATCAAAAGGCGGACCAAGTTATTGCTGGTGCATGGTGTGGCGCATGACAAAAGACGAATTGAAACAAAACAACTCGACCTGCAGAAAAGAATTCATAAAACAACGGGTTTTTTCAAACATACCCATTGGAATATTGGGATATTCTAAAAACGAGGCGGTTGCCTGGTGTTCAATTGCTCCAAGAGAAACACATCAGCGGCTGGGCGGAGAGGAAACTATAGAAAACGTTTGGTCTATTACTTGTTTTTACATAAAAAAAGGATACCGGAAACAGGGCCTCACAAAATTTCTCATCAAAAATGCCAAAGAGTATGCCAAAGAGAACGGCGCCGCATATATCGAGGCGTATCCCGTTGAAGAAGCGTCTCCCAGTTATAGATTTATGGGCTTTGTTAAAACCTTTGAAAAAGCCGGGTTTGCATACATAAAAATGGCGGGCACAAGAAGGCATGTGATGGTTTGCAAATTGACATGAAGATGTTGTTGTGAGCAACTGCCCCCGCAGCTGGTTTCCCGTGCGCACGGTGCGATGTCGCGGATTTTCATGCAGAAGAATTGTGTATATAGGAGTCAAGCGTTACTATGGAAACTTTTTTACAATACTGGGGCGGAGTTGGATATTTTCTGGCCAAAGTTTTGCTTGTGCGTGCAGAATTTGTTGAAAAAGACAGAAGTTTGCGCCTTATCGGATGGTTTGTTTATTTGCTGGGTTTACCGGCATGGGTTATTCTTTTGGCAGGTAGACAAAATTGGATTGCCGCTGCAATTGAAACAGCCGGGGTTCCCGCAATAATACTTGGTATCACAATGACCTGGAAACAAAATAATAATCCGAATAGAATCGTTGATTGGAGTATTAGAATATTTACTTTTTCAATGATAATATTAGGTGTTTTATATAGTGTTCACTTATTTAATGGCATAAGAACAATTTCGCAAATATTGGAAATAATAATTATTTTTGGTTATCTTGTGAGTAATTATTTGCTTGCAAAACGGAATCCGTTTGCATGGCTAATGTTTATGGTGGGACTTGTTAGCATGAGCATTTTAATGTATATACAGGATAAACCCGTATTGAGTATACAGCAATTGGTTTCATTAATACCCGCAATTATAGGGTTTGTAAAAAATATGAATCAGGCAAAATTAAATAAAACAAATATAAATAATGTGCAGCAAAGCGGCATATAACAACTCTGCCAGCGCTTCGGCCCTAAAGGCTCTGGAGATCCTATAACACAACTGCCAAAATCCCGTTGGAACTTGATTTCTCAGGTTTCAACGGGATTTTTGTGCTCGATTGAAACATACATGCCATCCGGCGGGGGAGAGGCGCGCCGTTATATTGGTGCGGATTTTGCGAATGACTCCCACAAAATCCGCACCAATATGTGTTGACGCATTGCGTTTTGCGTGTTATACTGCTTCCAAGGGAAGGTGATGTTGTGCGGCGGGTTATGATGGAGCAGTTGGTGGCATGGAAGCACAACCCCGCAAAGAAGCCTCTGATTCTGCGCGGGGTGCGTCAATGCGGCAAGACATATCTTCTGCGGGCGTTTGGGCGGCTTCACTATGGCGACGTGGCGTATTTCAACTTTGAGGACAACCCCAAGTTGGGCGAAACGTTCGCGCGCGACCTGCGCCCGGAGCGAATTGTCAAGGAACTCAGCATCCTGCGCGACAAAACCATTTTGCCCGGCAAAACGTTGATCATTTTCGATGAGATCCAGCTTTGCGGCAAGGCGCTCACCGCTTTGAAGTATTTTTACGAAAACGCGCCGGCGTATCATATCCTTTGCGCCGGTTCGTTTTGGGGGGTGGCACTCGCCGAGAAAACCTCGTTTCCGGTTGGCAAAGTGTCGTTTTTGACGCTCCGGCCCCTGAGCTTTTACGAGTTCCTGCTGGCCGACCGCAAAGACCTGCTCCTTGCCTATTTGCGGGAAAACGACGCGTCGCCGGGCCCCTTTGCGGACGAGCTGCGGGAGAAACTGCTGGACTATTACATTGTCGGCGGTATGCCGGAGGCGGTCAAGACGTGGATGGATTCCGGGTTCAACCTGGAGAAGACGGAGGAAGTGCAGCAGCGGATCTTGGACAGCTACGAAGTGGATTTTGTCAAGCACGCGCCGCGAAAGGACTTTCCAAAGCTGTCCGCCATCTGGCGGTCGATTCCCAATCAGTTGGCCAAAGAAAACAGCAAATTTATCTTCAGTCAGGTGAAGGACAGCTGGCGGGCGAAGGATTTGGAGGACGCGCTGGAGTGGTTGATACGCGCCGGGCTGGCGTACAAGGTGGAGAAAATTGAAAAGCCGTTCATCCCCCTGTCCGCCTATGCCGACCACGCGCACTTCAAGTTGTACATGTGCGACGTGGGCCTGCTCCGCTGCATGGCGGGCCTGCCGCCCAGCGCGCTCTACGGCGCAAACAAGGCGTATACGGAGTTCAAGGGCGCGCTGACGGAAAACTATGTGCTGTGCGAACTGATGAATCTCTACCGCGAGACGCCGTTCTATTGGAGGTCCGGCAACCGCGCGGAGGTGGATTTTATTGTCCAAAACGACGCGGACATCATCCCCCTTGAGGTAAAAGCGGAACGCGCCGCTCACGCGCGTTCTCTTTCTGAATATTGCAAAAAGTACACACCGCGCCTATCTTTTGTCACCTCTATGGAGCAAAAACCGGGCGCGATTCCGCTGTATCTGCTTTGGAATTTCAAGGCGTATGCCCAGGGCGGGCCTCTTCACACAGATGCATAAAACCGTCCGCCTGCGGGGTTGTTGTGCCGCGTCAGGCCCATGCGCTCACGGCGGCCATCAGGCCCAACATGCCGATGCCTATGCTGGGCATACAGATACCCGGCAGATCGGCAAACACCCTGCCATTGACGGCCCGAAGCAGAACGCCCACCAACACCAGGCACAGCGGCGTGAGCAAAATAAAGAGCCAGGATATGGCCAGGACGCCCGACAAAATGGCATAGATCACAATGCCGGACAGCCCCGCCACAAGGATCAGCCACAGGACAAGAAACGGAACTATCATGGCGCGGTACAAGGCGCCGACGGCTTTCCCGACGGTATCCCGCGGCACCTTTTCCGCGGACAACGTCTTGCTGATGATCGGCAGATAGCACAGCGTCGCGTGGATGAACATCGTGCCGCAGCTTCCGACCACCGCGCAGATGCCAAATATACCGCCTGTGACCGCGCTGCCCCGCGCTATCTGACGGTACATCGCCGCGCAACCCATCAGATACATCGGCACCGCGACGGCCGCCAGCCAGATTGAGGCCTTGAAACGCCACAGCGGCATCTTTCCCCAATTTGTGTCCATAACGCCGCTTGGGCCGTACTTCTCGTTCCCCCTGCCCTTGTAATCCAGCAAAATATCCGCGACGGCGCACAGCAGCCCCCCGCACAAGCCTATGATACCCAACACAAAATCCGTATTCATAAGGATCGCCTCCCATGTGGTTAGTTTTATCTAACTATATACCAATATGCCGCTCTTGTCAAGACTCAAAATAACGCGCGGAACCGGTCGAGCTGCCAAACGCTCCGCAAAAACCCTTATTGCGCGCAGGAATCGGCGAGTGCAAAATGGCTCTTACGGTAATCGATAATGCCCTCTGCCTTGAGGCGGCTCATTTCAGCCGACAGCGCGCTCCGCTCGACGGAGAGATAGTCGGCAAGCCCCTGCCGGTCAAACGGTATCTCAAAGCTGCGCGTGCCGTGCCGCCGCGCCTGCTCCGACAGGTACGACAGGAGCTTTTCGCGGGTGGTTCGTTTTGTGATGTGCTCCATCTTGCCTTGCAGCATGATATTTTTCCGGGCAAGTACGCCGACGACATTGCGGATCAGCAGGCCATGAAACACACAGGCGCTTCCACACTGCGTGATAACCCGTTGAAAGTCCGCGAACATGATCTCGCAGCCGCAAGCCGCGACAACACTCACGGGCAGAACGCCCACCCCACCGCATACGAACGCCTCCGCGAACATCTCGCCCACACCGATCTCCGCGATGATATTCTGGTTGCCCCACGCGTCGTCCCTGACGATGTGCACCCGGCCGTCCAGGACAATTCCGATTTCGCGCGCGAAATCACCGGCGGCATAGATGAAGTCACCCTTGCCGTACGTCTTTTCCCTCGCGCCGAGGCACTTTGTCATCTTAACAAGCTCGGAATCGCTTATGCCCTGAAACAGCGGAGAATTTCGAAGCGCCTGAAAAATATTTTTCAATTTTACCACTTCCGTTGTAAAAACAACTGATTTACATTTTTCATTATAGTATCATACGATCAAGAAGTCAAGGAGGTGGTCAAACTGCATGCGGTCAGGGGGAAGCGCCGGATCATTGAGATCGACGAATCCAAATGCAACGGCTGCGGACTTTGCGCGGATGCCTGTCAAGAGGGCGCCATCGGCATCGTCGGCGGCGTGGCGAAGCTGTTGCGCGACGATTACTGCGACGGGCTTGGAAAATGCCTGCCCGCGTGCCCCGCGGGAGCGATCACGTTTACCCGGCGGGAGGCGGATGCGTATGACGAGGAGGCGGTAGAGATGAACCGGCAGAAAATGACGGGCAAAGGCACTTGCCCCGGTTCCAACGCGCACAGCATTGAGCGCTTGGCCGAGCCGGCCCCCGCCGGCGTTGGCGCGGCGGTCAGCGAACTCAGGCAGTGGCCCGTGCAGATCAGGCTCATTCCCGTGAACGCGGGATTCTTCGACGGCGCGCACCTTCTCGTTGCCGCCGACTGCGCCGCTTACGCAAGGACCGGATTTCATTCTGAGTTTATGCGCGGCAAAATTACGCTTATCGGCTGCCCCAAGCTCGACGGGCTGGACTACACCGATAAACTCACGGAAATTATAGCGCAAAATGCCATCAAATCGCTCACCGTGGCGCGGATGGAAGTGCCCTGCTGCTGTGGCATCGAACAGGCGGCTGTCGCCGCGCTGAAAAACTCCGGCAAGTTCATCCCGTGGCGGGTCGTGACGCTGGGAACCGACGGAGAAATACGGGAGGGCTAAAGTTTGAACCCCGCATCAAATGGCGTCGACACGCCCGCGTGTGCTGCCGGGGAACTCTGCGGCAAGTTTATGAAAGCGGAGGGAATTTGAAAATGGATACCCAAATGTTTTGTATGCAATGCGAACAAACGGCGGGCGGAAAAGCCTGCGCAAACACCGGTGTCTGCGGCAAGTCGGCGAATACGGCGCGGCTTCAAGACGAACTGACGGGCGCGCTCATCACCGCGAGTCGCGGGGGCACGGACGTGTCCGACAAGCTGTTGCTTGAAAGCCTGTTCTCGACGCTGACCAACGTCAACTTCGACGATGACGCGCTTAAAAGGCTCATCGCGGCGGTTGGCACGGGGTTTTATGACTTATACAAAGTTCGAGACGCGGAGGAGGACACGCGTAGCCTAAAGACCCTGCTCCTGCTCGGCTGCCGCGGCGTGGCGGCGTATGCGTACCATTCGCTCGCGCTGGGTTACGACGTCGCGGAGATTTGCGCGTTTCTCAAAAAGGCGCTGTCGGCTATCGGCGAGGATGGCTACGGTCTGCCGGAGCTGCTGCCGCTCGTGATGGCGTGCGGCAAGGTCAACATTGACGCGCTTGCTCTGCTCGACAAAGCGAACAACGAGAGTTTCGGCACACCCACGCCCACCACCGTCAGCCGCGTGACCCTACCGGGGCCATTCATCGTGATCAGCGGCCACGACTTGCGGGATTTGAATCTCCTGCTCGAACAGAGTGCGGGCAAGGGCGTGGACATATACACCCACGGCGAAATGCTGCCCGCTCACGCATACCCCGAACTGAAAAAACACCCGCATTTGAGAGGCAATTTCGGCACGGCATGGCAGAATCAGCAGAAAGAGTTTGCCGATGTTCCAGGCGCGTTTTTGTTCACGACCAACTGCCTGATGCCGCCGAAACCGTCGTACTCCGACCGCGTGTTTACGACCGCCGTCGTGGGCTATCCAGGGCTTGTGCATATCGGCGCGGACAAGGACTTCACGCCCGTCATCGATAAGGCTCTCGCACTCGGCGGTTACACGGAACCAAAGGGCAGCGGCACGTTTGCAACGGGCTTCGGACACAATGCCGTGCTGTCCGTCGCGGACAAAGTGATCGCCGCGGTGAAGTCGGGCGCGATTAAACGTTTCTTTCTCGTCGGCGGTTGTGACGGCGCGCGTCCGGGGCGAAATTATTACACCGAATTCGTGAAACAAGCGCCGCCCGACACGGTGATACTCACGCTCGCTTGCGGTAAATATCGCTTCAACGATTTGGACATCGGTGAAATTGGCGGCCTGCCCCGCATAATGGATATGGGCCAGTGCAACGACGCGTACAGTGCGGTGCAGGTGGCGCTCGCTCTCGCCGACGCTTTTGGCTGCGGCGTGAACGATTTGCCTCTGACGCTTGTGCTGTCGTGGTATGAACAGAAAGCGGTCGCCATTTTGTTGTCGCTTTTATCCCTCGGCATCAAAAACATCCGGCTCGGTCCGACACTCCCCGCGTTCGTGTCTCCGAACGTGCTGAACTACCTTGTTGAAACCTTCGGCGTCACGCCAACAACCACGCCGGAGGCGGATCTGGCGGGGATATAATTCACCCTTGCCGCGTGACTTTTCTCACGCGTCGAAAAACTCCGGCGCGTTCATCCCGCGGGGGATCGTGATTCCGGGAACCAGTGGAAAAATATGTAATTTCCGGGGTCTGATAACCCTATGCCTCGGCGCGGCGCGGCTGACAGGCACTGTGTAAGGGCAACAGGATTGATGGATTTTATTCGACTCCGTCGGATTTGACTGAGTCCCAAAAACGCAAAAATTTTCAAAAACCCCATTGACTCTGCCACAATGTCAAGGTGTATCCTTAATTTGCAATCCGGAATTGCAGAGAATTGAGGTGAGGTTGCTTGTTCAAAATCGGCGAATTTTCAAAAATGGTTCGGGTGTCGGCCCGTATGCTGCGCTACTATGAGCGAAATGGCCTGTTATGCCCAACCGAGGTTGACCGCTTCACGGGCTATCGTATGTATAGCGCCGCGCAGATTCCGCTTCTTTCCCGCATTGTTGCCCTGCGCGATATGGGCTTTGGCGTGGAGGAAATCAAGGCGCTTTTACCGTGTTTTGACGATACGGCGGTCATGCTGAACGCTTTGGAGCGGAAAAGCCGTGAAATCCACTCCCTCATTGCCGATGAGCAAAGCAAACTCGAAAAAATCGCCGCTTTACGCGGGAAATTTGCAAAGGAGCATATCAATATGGTTTACGAAGTCGAACTGAAATCGCTGTCCGCCGAAAGGGTGCTGTCATTGCGGGAGATTATCCCCACGCCGGAGGAAGAACCCGCACTGTGGGAAAAGCTGTCCGCATTCGTCGGAGGGCATGGCATTGAAGCCGCGGTTGTCGGCTACTCCATCTATCACGATGGGGACTACAAGGAATCCGACGTGGATGTGGAAATCGCGGTTCCCGTGCCGAAATTCGGGACGGACGAGGGCAACTTCCGCTATAAGGAACTGCCCGCCATCCCGCAAGCCGCCACGATTCGTTTTTCCGGCCCTTATGAGGGCTACAGCGAGGCGATGGAAAAACTGGCGGGGTGGGTCGAGAAAAACGGTTACGCCTTTGACGGTTCAATTCGCGGATTGGCTATCAAATCATACGCCAATGCCGAAAACCCGATTGACTTTCTAACCGAGTTGCAAGTGCCTGTGCGGAAAGCGTAAGTGAGAATCCGCGCGCAAAAGCAAGCCGCCGCCGCTTCAAGCGGCGGCGGCTTGCTTTTGGCCCTGCACGGACCCGATGCTGCACGAGGAAAGTGTTTTAACAAAAAGCTGTGATGCCAGAGGCAGATTCGGCGGGATATCATTCACCCTTGCCGCATGACTTTTCTCACGCGTCGAAAAACTCCGGCGCGTTTATCCCGTGGCGGGTCGCGATTCCGGGAGTTAGTGGAAAAATATGGTATTGCGAAATGCCGTCTCAATCCGTCCTCTTCACAATCCAGCGGCCGTTTTTCTTTGCGCCCTCGCGGGTCAACAAGTCTTTTCCCTTCAGGGATCGGATAGCGGCTTGCGTTGTCCTGAGTGATTTGCCAATCGCCTCGGCTATGTCTTCTTGACTCGCTGAAGGCTGTTCTTTCAGAAATTCTAAAATGGCGCGTTCATTTATCCCGCAGTTTATCCCGCAGTTTATCCCGCAGTTGTTGCGGGATAAACTTGCAGGCTTTTGCGGTTTACCAATCAACGCGTCAAAAGAATAATTATCATCCAGCGGCACAATGATACGGAACACATCGCCGTCAATCAACTTCGGGGTTTGGCCGGAGTAGATTTTTCCGTAGCGGTAGAGGTTGCGGACACCGGAGCCAAGCTCGTCCGCCATCCAGATATTGCGGAAGAAAGCTGCGATGATAGGGTTTTTCGGATTCGGCCTGAAGTTGTCTGGCGTTATCATTTCGCCCGTTTCGGCGCGGTTGGCGTTGGCGGTGTACATACGGTCTTTTTCAATCACAAACTGCGCGATATAAGAGCTGGAGAATTCACGATGCATCAGGCAGTTGACCAGCATCTCGCGGCTGATGGCGCTGCTGAGGCTGAACCGTCTGTCGTCCTCCAGGTAGAACTTGTCCAGCAGATGTTTCGCGGCGAAGCCCATCAGCAAGTCGTAGCTGTCAATCAGGTTCGTTTCTACAATCAGCCGGTCATCATAGCGGTCCATGTTCACCTTACGCAAAAGGGCATCGGTGCGGTAGGCGGGTGACACGGATTTGATGACCTCGTCCCGCCCCAGTAGCATGACCGCCGCGAGGTTGTACCCCTTGTCGCCGGTCGCTTTATCCTCGCCAATCAATCCCGCGCTTCGCAGTAATTCCGCATCGCTCATCGCCTTCCACTGATGATTCGGGTCGCGGTTCAGCGCAAGCCGCCGGATGCGGGGCAGAATATCAAACCGAAGGTCGCCATCATGGACATACGGGTATACGCGTTTTTCGGTGAATATGCTTTGCTTGCGGATGTACATTTGGGCAATTTTACCAGTGGCGGTGACCTTAATATCGGCATCGTCCACACGATCGTAGATAACTTTTTTGAAGCTGTGAACCTCCGAACTCGGGGGAACGTGAATGCGGATAATTTTCTTGTCCTTATAGTTCAGAATCTCTGGAGCAAGATAAACTGTGGGCGTGAGGACAGCCGGATTGCTCACCATCGAAATGAAGTTCTTGATGATGTCCCGGGCGGCTTTCGGTAGAACACCTAAAACTTCTCCATTGTCTTTCACCCCGAGGTAAATGTCGCCGCCGAAACGGTTGAGAAAGGAGCACACGGTTTCATAGGTGTCGTCTTCGGTTTTTCCGCCACAGCGTTTGAACTCGACGGCGACTGTTTCGCCGACCGAGAGTATCGTCTCGAATTTGCTCGTGTCCATTATGCCGTTCCCTCCCTGAGGCACTCCGTTTGTTTTGCCTCTGAACCGGTTTTGCGACCCGGCTTCAGCTTTCCGGTACGCGTGGGTTTCGGCGCGTCCTGTGGAATCGCCCAGGCATTCCCGAAACGAAACACTCCTGGAATCTTGTCCTCCAAGCACAGCTTTTGCACCTGGCGGATGGATATATTCCATCGCGCGGCTATCTCATGCACTGTAACGAAATCATCTTTCATCTGCAAGAGCCTCCATCGTTTCTTTGTGCCTTCACTATCATTGAAACAGCATGTATATTATATTCGTATTCGCGTCAGATCGCAAGCTGTTTTTTACACATCGCACCGGAGGCAGATTCGGCGAAGTTATCATTCACCCGTTGGGGGAGGCGTCAGACCCTTCGTGCACCGTCACATCGGACAGGTTCGCTTTGCAGGCTTTCAAAAAAGCGTAGGTCAGCCGATCTGCCTGACAGTTTATGAATTTGGCTCTCCGGAGCTTGGCGTTTTTGAAGAAACACCGGTAAAGGCGCGCGCCGTCAAAGGTCACGCGGGTAAAATCGCAATTTTCAAACGCGCACTCGGTCAGATCTCCGGTGAAGGTCATCTCGGTCAGCTGCCCGAAGGCAAATTTTGTCCGCGACAGCACGGCGCCGTCGAGGCGGACCTTTTTGAAGTGGCTCCATTTTGTCGACAGATCCGTCAGATCGGCGCCGGAGAGGTCACAGTCCGCCATATGGCTGCCGGAGAATACGCTTCCGCTGAAATCGCTGCCCGCAAACGCGTCATGTTCCATTTTGACGCCGCTGAACCGGCAGCCGCTGAGGTCCGAGCGGGAAAAATCGCTGCCCCGAATGTGGTTGCCCTTCATGGTCAGCCCCGACAACTCGGAGCCGACGAACTGGCAGCGCTCAATGTTCGCGCCGCTGAACCGCTCGGCGAGGCCCGAAAGCCCGGAAAAATCGGCGTCTGCCCAACGCCCGCCGGACAGATTCCACCCCGGCCGTTCGGGCGCTTCCCCGGCCCCGGTAGCCACAGACGGCCCGGCCGGCTCAGGGGCGGAGGCGTCGGCCTCTTCGCCTGCCAAATACTGTAAATTCGTATCAAGCGCCGCCGCGATGCGCCGGAACATGAAGATGTCGGGCACGGACTCGCCGCGCTCCCATTTGCCCACCGCCTGCGCGCTCACCGCCAGCCGCGCCGCCAGCTGCGCCTGGGAGAGATTTTTCAGTTTTCTTGCCACGGCAATTTTTTTGCCGATCTCGATCTGTGTCAGCATACAGCCCACCTTGCCTTTCCGATGATTGGATTGCGGCGCCCGAAACCTTCGGCCCCGCTGCAAGATGATTATAGCCGACAGCGGGCCGTTTCTCAAGAGAGATTCGACAACCGTCGGTTGTATTTCGCCTCACATCGTTGTTTTCTGCCGCGGAGGTGGTGTTTGCTGTCCAAACCGACGCGGACACCCTCCCATTGAGATGAAAAGGAGAGCGTCTCTCACGCGCGTTTGGCTTCCTGATATTGTAAGAATACGCGCCGCGCCTGTCCGCTGTCACATCCATGAGACAAAAAATGGGCGCGCCTCCCCCGTGTCTGTTTGGCGGTTTAAGGGGCGCGAGGGAGAAAGAATTTTGACGCGGCTTTGCGGCGCTCCCGCTCCCGCGCGTCCGCCCTCTTTGTGTAACAATCGGCGCGCGCAGGGGAGCGCGGGTCCGCATGACGCAAACCAGCAAAAAGCGCCGCTTTGTGATGAAAAGCTGTGCTTTTTGCTGGTTTTTATAAGGTATAGGTTTTCAAAACTATATTTTTAAGCGATATAGGCCTGTCCGGTTTGGTGGAAACACATAAGAAAGTGCCGCGGGCAACCCTTGACATTGCAAATTACGTGCAATATAATAGGAGCGCCGAGTGTTGCGCTGTGTTTTTACAAAGCATTGAAAATGTATACGATAACAGGACGCATCCTGCGCTCGGGGTTTCATGTTTTTTTCGTGCTCTTGGGGGCCGCGGCGCCCCCTGAAAATTTCAATTCAAAAGGGGAGAGCGCAATGAAAACTTTCCAAAAGGCGTTGGCTCTGGTTCTGACGCTGGCGTTGGTGCTTGGCGCCGCGCCTGTCGCGTTGGCGGACGATCCACCGCCGCCGCAACCGCTCAGACTGGTGGAAGCCAGGCTGGTCACCGAGGTGCTCGACTGGGGCGAGAGTGTCACCGCCATACGGATCGAGTACGACGACGAGATCTCGTGCAGCGCCATCGAGTACTCGCTGGAACACGCAAACAGAATGACCTACAAGATGGTCAGCAACAGGGACATCGTCAACCTGTACGTCAACAACAGCGGCAGGAAGGACGACGTCCAGCTGAAAGGCAGGTATGTGTTCATCAACCTCGGCATCGAAAATGAGGACTTCGCCACATACCGCGACCAGATCGTCTTCAGGGGCAACAGGCTGGAGCCGGACGACCTGACGCTGCACCTGACGCAATCCCTGCCGATCACCTCGGTGAACGGGAAGGTGTGCGGACCCAGCACGTTCAGCACAACCACCGGTCAGATGACCGCCGAGAAGGACCGGGTTCTCCCCGCCTTGACGGCGGATCTTCTCGGGCCGGACGTGATTGAGGTGCGCACCGCGTCGACGGAAGTGCGCACGGTGCTGGACGACTTCCGGACCTTCATTTACAGAAACCCCGCCAGGCGCACCAATACTGACCCTGACGACAACAACTATTATCTGAAATTCCACCTCTACATCCCGCCGGGATATGACGTGGCCAAAGCAAGCAGCGACGAAGACCCCCTGCCCCTTGTCGCCCACTACCCCAACACCGGCGACAGCAGCCTTGAGGACGACATGCACATCGCAAACGGCGTCCTGCCGGCCTGGCCGACAACGGGGAGCACCGTCTCGAACCTGAAACGGCATATGGGCGCGCTGATGGCCCACCCCGAGGCCGTGTACTGGGCCGACGCGGAGGCGCAGGAGAGGAACCCGAGCTTTGTGCTGAGCATTGCCGGGCCGACCTCGGGCGGATACCCCGGCAGCCCCGCGTTTTCGATCTTTTCGCCGCCGGGCGGCGCCAACTGGGACCGCTGGTATCATCAGTCCCCCATGCAGCAGGACTACATCCAGGTCATGCACTGGATCATGGACACGTTCAACGTCGATACGAGCCGCGTCGTCGGCATGAATCTGATGGACGGCGCGACGTCTCTCTACGCCACCCTGATCCCACGTTGGGATTCCGTGGCCAAAGGGGGCGATGACTTCCCCGAGGTGGACATCTTCTCCGCTTTGGTCATCAACGGGATGGACGGGTACAACACCTTTGCCAACAACACCTCCCTGCCCGGCCCGCTGTGCGCCCCTCCCGACGAAAAGCCGGTGGTCCTTTTCCCGCCTCCCACCGGAGCGGATCAGGTTCAGCTCGTTCCGGACAAGAACTTTGAGGAATGGCTGCAGTACGCCGACGAACAGATCACCAAAATTTTCGACATGACGCCGATGTGGCTGATCGGCGGCCACACCGACCGCACCGGGCCGGTGTACGGCGACCAAACCTACGTGGGCCAAGACATCGGCGACGGCTTCGGCGGCTTTTTCAGCGGGCAGGCCGTCGGCCGCATCAAGGGCGAGCGGATGTTCGATTTCGCCCACAGACTGAACACCGCGGCGGGGGAAACCGTGGTTGTGGCCAACGACTGGAACTCCATGTGGAACGGCCTTGTCAACCAAAACCCCACGTCGAACCCGGCGCTGAAGGGGGACGCGACGGAAAAGATGGCGAAGGCCCAGTGGGATGCGGCAAAGGCGCTCGGGGTAAATGTGATCTACTCCTCCGTGATGCCGGGCACTCTCCCGCAGACCTCGCACTGGGTCTGGAACGCCGCGAACCGCAACCGCGTCGTACAGGACTGGGCCTTCTCCCAGGTAAAAGGCACGCACGAAGGCTTCGACAGAGACGTCCTCGACAAGGTGGACTACGACGTGCATCTCAATGCCGAGGGCGGCGGCACCGTCTCCTATGCGGGGATGAGCCCCCGGACCCCGCGGGTGATCCCGGACAACGCGCCGAGGCTGGAAGGGAAAGCCGGGATCGTGGAGGCCAGACTGGTCACCGAGGTGCTCGACTGGGGCGAGACCGTCACGGCGATCCGCATTGAATACGCCGAGGAAATCCTCTGCGACGCAATAGAGTATTCCGTCGAACACGCCAACAGGCAGAGCTATCAACTGGCCTCCGACCGCGACATCACCAACCTGTACGTCAACAACAGCGGCAAAAAAGACGACTACCAGCCGCAGGGCAAGTATGTATTTATCAACCTGGGCCTGAACAGCTGGGACTTCACCTCCTACCGCGACCAGGTCTGCTTCGACACCAGCCTGCGCATCAGGCCGCGGATCAACCCCTACTATGTCTACCAGGCCTTCCCGGTCATGACGGTGGAGGGGAATGTGATCGAGCCCACACGCATTGTCACCGAGATCAGCCCGATCTCCGGGACGCTGCTGACCGCGGACGGGAAGTGGCTGCCGAACATCGAGCAGATGGACGTCTGGTCCACCGAGGTGCGCACGGTCATAGACGAGTTCAGATCGTTCCGCTACACGAACCCGGCGGACGACAGCCAGACGAAGTTCCACCTGTACATCCCGCAGGGCTATGAATCCCGCAAAGCCAGCCTCGAAGACATCCCGCTGGTCGTACACTTCCCCTCCGGCGACACCGCGTACGTCGACGACGTTCTCGGCAACGCGGACGCCAGCCGGCAGATGGGCTCGCTGTTCACCCACGCCGACGCCTCCATCTGGGCCAGCGAGCGGGCGCAGGCGCAGCAAAAGGCCTTCGTGCTGACGCCCGGCCCCAATTGGAACGGCAATTACATGTACATCGTCAAAGCGCTGGCGGAAAATCTCAACATCGATATCGGCAGGATCTACGCCATCAGCCTGGCGGCCGGCTCGACGCCCATGTGGAACACCATCCTGGCCAACCCCGGCGTCTTCGCCGCCTACATCAGCACCGCGTACGACCCCTACCACGCCTTCGCCGGCGGCACGGGCGACTACGCGGACAGGGCCAAGAACGCCGAAGATAAGTTCGAACAGCTTTTGGAAGAACTGCCCGGCTGGAACTTTGCCGGCTTGACGGACGGCTCCGGCAGCCCCGTGACCGGCGACCCCCAAGCCCGCCTGAAGGGCGAGCGCTGGCGCGACATCGGCCTGCTCATGAACACCGAAGCGCATAAAATCGACGTCAGCTGGGGCCAAGAGGGCGAGCTGATGTGGAACGGTATGCTGCGCGGCAAGAAGGCGGAAGCGGAGGCCGAGGCACAGCTCGCCCGGGCCGAAACCGCCGGCGCGGACACCTTGGTCACCCTGTTCATTCCGGGTACCGTCCTGCAAACGATGCACTGGTCCTGGATGGCCGCCTACACCAACGCGGTCACGTGGGAATGGCTCTATTCGAATGTGCGGGAGGACGCCGTCGGGACGGCGAATATCGTCGCGCCGACGCCCGCGTACATCATAACGTTTGAGCCGAACAACGGCACGGCCGCGACGAGCTCAACAACGGGGCCGGACGGCAAACTGTCCTCCCTGCCCACGCCCTCGAGATCAAACTACCGGTTCGGCGGCTGGTACACGGCGTCGAACGGCGGGACGCCTGTCACGACGAGTTACGTGTTCGACCGCGACACTGTGATCTACGCGCAGTGGGCATACGTCAGCGGCGGCAGCGGCATCCCCGTCACCGGCGCGCCCAGGAGCTTCACCGTGGCCTTCAACAGCACCGGCGGGAGCGCCGTGTCGAACCAGAACGTCGCGTCGGGCGGCAAGGCCGTAAAGCCCGCCGACCCGACCCGTGAGGGCTACGCCTTCGCCGGCTGGTACACGGACGCGGCGGGCACAACCGCCTACAACTTCAACAACGCCGTGACGGCCGGCCTCACCCTCTACGCCAAGTGGACCCCGTCCGACGGCACAGGGGAGAGCCCGGACGACGGGACGGCGGGCGCCCCCAACGAGACGCCGTTTGCGGACGCCGCCGGGCACTGGGCCTATGAGGACATCAAGTACGCCCACGACGCCGGTTTGATGAACGGCATCTCCGCGAACCAATTCTCGCCCAATGTCCCGACCGAGCGCGGGATGATCGTCACGGTGCTGTGGCGGATCGAGGGTTCCCCCGTCCCGGAGGCGACGTCGCCGTTCAACGATGTGGCGGTGGACGCCTACTACACCCCCGCGGTGACTTGGGCGGCGGAGAACAATGTGGTGAACGGCATAAGCAGCGGCATATTCGCGCCGCGCCGCCCGGTGACGCGTGAGCAGGTGGCCACGATCCTCTACCGCTACGCGCAGTATAAGCAGTACAATGTGAGCGCGCAGGGCGACCTGACCGCGTTCCCGGACGCCTCGGCCATCTCCGAGTACGCGGACGCCCGCGCGTCCGTCACATGGGCCGTGGGCGCCGGTCTGCTCCGCGGCCGCTCGAACGGCGCGCTGGACCCGCAGGGCACCGCCACCCGCGCCGAGCTGGCCGCACTGCTGCACCGCTTCCTCCTCGCCTTCGCCCCCCCGGCGGACGGCGAAGGGGCCGGCGCGGAACAATAACAGCCAACCAACCCCGGCGCGCCGGCTAAAAGACATCTGACAACAGCCACAACAACCAAAGAAGAAGCTGTGCAGGGGCCCGCGGCAATTCCCCGTTTTGCCGCGGGCCCCCTCTTCGCGCCGCCGCGCGGGCACAAAAGGCAGCCCGCAACGCTTGACACAGGGCCGGTTTTGTGGTATTTTGGGAGCGTGGCGGGCGAGATGTCCCGCCGGGGCCCGGAAGCGGGCCCCTCAATAGCGAACAACGGCGAGGAACAAGAGCAGTACCGGAGAGAAACGCGACAGAGACCGGCCGCGCGGCGGGCTGAGACGCGGCGGCGTGAACGCTCTGCGGGAAGAACACTTGGGAGCCGGCCCGTCGAAATGACAGTAGGCGGGTCCGCCCGCGCGGCGTTATCGCGCGCGAGAGGACGGCGGCAGCGCCGTCAACTTTGGGTGGTACCGCGGATTCACAGAGAATTCGTCCCGAAACGCCGGGGCGGATTTTTCTTTATTTTCGCAAAGCCCGCGGCGCCGCGCCGCGCACGGAGCGGCGGGCGCCCGCGGCCAAAAGAGAGGGAGGAAACCGGCAATGACGACGGAAACAGGCGGCGCGCCTCTGCGCCTCGCGGCGGGGCTGGCGGACAAACCGGCGGGGACGCGTGTGACGCTTCACGGCATGCTCCACGCCGTGCGCGACATGAAGGACTTTGCTTTTCTCATCCTGCGCCTCGAGGACGGGCTGGTCCAGTGTGTGTACGACACGGCGGGCGGGGAGGAGCCGCCGCCGCGGGAGGAGTCGGCCGTGCGCGTCAGCGGCGCGCTGCGCCCGGAGGCCCGGGCCGTGGGCGGCGTGGAGCTCGTCGCCGACGCGCTCACGGTGCTCTCCGCGCCGCATGAGGCGCTGCCCGTGCCCGTGGGGAAGCGCCGGCTGAACTTACAGATTGAGACGGAACTGACGCTGCGCCCGGTGACGCTCCGCAACGACGCCCGGCGCGCCGTGTTTAAGCTGCGCGAGGGTCTCGTGCGGGGTATGCGGCGGCATCTCGAGGAGAGCGGTTTTACCGAGATCTTCACGCCCAAGCTGGTCTCGGCCGGCGCGGAGGGCGGGTCCAACCTGTTTGGTTTGGAATATTTTGGTAAAAAAGCCTTCTTGGCCCAGAGCCCGCAGGCCTACAAGCAGATGCTGATCCCCGTCTACGGGCGCGTGTTTGAGATCGGCCCGGTGTTCCGGGCGGAGAAGCACAACACGCCGCGCCACCTGAGCGAATACATCAGCGTCGACTTCGAGATGGGTTTCATCGAGAGTTTTTACGACATCCTCCGCGAGGAGACGGACATGCTGCGCGGCGCGCTGGCGATGCTGGCCGGGCCGTACGCCGGCTACGCGCGGCAGCTCGGTGTGACGCTGCCCGAGATCGGAAGCGAGATCCCCTGTCTGCGTTTTGCCGAGGCCAAGGAACGGGTGGCCGCCCGTTACGGGCGCAAGATCCGCAACCCGTTTGACCTGGAGCCCGAGGAGGAGCGGCTGATCGGGCGGCTCGCCCTGGAGGAGTACGGCAGCGACTTTGTATTTGTCACGCACTACCCGGCGAAGAAGCGCCCGTTTTACGCGATGGACGACCCGGAGGACCCGCGCTACACGCTGAGCTTCGACCTCCTGTTTCGCGGCCTCGAGGTCACAACGGGCGGGCAGCGCATCCACGACTTTGCCGCGCAGACGGAGAAGATGCGCGCGAAGGGGCTTGACCCGGCGGATTTTGAGAGCTACCTGATGCTTCACCGCTACGGCTGCCCGCCGCACGGCGGTCTGGGGCTGGGCCTTGAGCGGCTGCTGCTGCAGCTGCTCGGCGAACAAAACGTGCGCGCCGCCTCGATGTTCCCCCGCGACACCACGCGCCTCGAACCGTGACGGCCGCCGATGCTTGAAGCCGATGCCTGAATTTGACTTGAATTTGATTTGTGTATAATTGGGAATCAATAAGATTTCGGCCGGCCCCGCCCCGCCGGGCGCCCGGACACGAAGGAGGTCTCCGAGATGACGATTGACGACGCGTTGATACAATATTTAGAGGAGCTGTCGAAACTGCGGCTGGCGCCGGAGGAGCAGGCGGCGGCGAAGGAGGACCTGGGGAAGATTTTGGGGTATATGCAGACGCTGTCGGCGCTGAACACGGAGGGCGTCGAGGGGCTGTCTCACCCGCTGGCCAACGAAAATGTCTTTCGGGAGGACGCCGCGCGCCCCAGCGCCGCGCGCGCGGCGATCCTGGACAACGCGCCGCGCCAAAAGGACGGCTGCTTTGTCGTCCCGAAGACCGTAGAATAGGGGGTGCGCCGGATGGATTTGAGAGATTACACCGCGCTGGAAGCCGGGAAGATGGTGCGCGAGAGGCAGATCGGCTGCGAGGAACTCACGCGCCACGCGCTGCGCGCCATCGCGGAGACGGAGCCGGCGCTGAACGCCTGCGTCACCGTGCTGGAGGAGGAGGCGCTCGCGTCGGCGCGGGCCGTGCAGGCGCGCCTCGACGCGGGGGAGACGCTCTCCCCCCTCGCCGGCGTGCCGATGGTGATCAAAGACAACATCTGCACCGCCGGGATCCCGACCACCTGCGGCTCGAAGATGCTGGAGACCTTCCGCCCGCCGTACAACGCCACCGTGTACGCGCGCTTGCTGGCGGCCGGGGCCGTGCTGGTGGCCAAGACAAACCTGGACGAATTCGCGATGGGCGGCTCCAACGAGACGTCCCACTTCGGCCCCGTACACAACCCGTGGGATACGACACGCGTCCCCGGCGGGTCCTCGGGCGGGTCTGCGGCGTCCGTCGCGGCGGGGCAGGCCTTCTACGCCCTCGGCAGCGACACGGGCGGGTCGATCCGCCAGCCCTGCGCCTTCTGCGGCGTCAGCGGCGTCAAGCCCACATACGGGGCGGTGTCCCGGTACGGGCTGATCGCCTACGCCTCCTCCCTCGACCAGATCGGAACCATCGGGCGCGACATCCGCGACTGCGCGGCCGCGCTGCGGCTGATCGAGGGCCGCGACGAGCGGGACTCCACGTCCGTCGCCCGCCCGCCGGAGCCGGAGGCGCCGGCCGGGGTCCGGGGGTTGAAGATCGGCATTCCGGCCAACTACTTCGGCAAAGGGATCGACCCGGCCGTGGCCGCGCCGGTGCAAGCGGCCGCACGGACCTTTGAGGAGATGGGGGCGGCACTCGTCGACATCGAGCTGCCGCTGGCTGAGTACGCGATCCCCGCTTACTACGTGGTCGCCTGCGCCGAGGCGAGTTCCAACCTGTCCCGCTACGACGGCGTCAAGTACGGGTTCGCGGGCGCCGGGGCGGAGAGCCTGGAGGAACTCTATCTGCGCACCCGCAGCGAGGGGTTCGGCATAGAGGTCAAGCGCCGCATCATGCTGGGCGCGTTTGTGCTGAGCGCCGGCTACTTCGACGCCTACTACAAAAAGGCCATGCAGGCGCGCGAGCTGATCCAGCGGGACTTCGACCGCGTGTTCACCCGGTGCGACGTGATCCTCTCCCCCAACGCGCCGACGACGGCCTATAAGATCGGCGAAAACATCTCCGACCCGCTCAAAATGTATCTGGGCGACGTCTACACGGTCTCGGTCAACCTGGCGGGGCTGCCCGGGGTGACAGTCCCCTGCGGCTTTGCCGACGGGCTGCCGGTGGGCCTGCAGCTCATCGGGCGCGCCTTCGACGAGGCGACCCTCTTTCGGGCGGCCGCGGCGTTCCAGTCGGAGACGGATTTCCACAGACAACGGCCGAACAGGCCCGGAGAGGAGGCGCGCGCATGAATTACGAGATGGTGGCGGGGCTCGAAGTGCACGTGGAGCTGTCCACGGCCTCCAAGATCTTCTGCGGTTGTGTCACCGATTTCGGCGGGGAGCCGAACACACACGTCTGCCCCGTCTGCACCGGGATGCCGGGCACACTGCCCGTGCTGAACCGCGCGGTGGTGGAATTTGCCGTGCGCACGGGGCTGGCGCTACGCTGCGACATCACGCGCCGCGGCAAATTTGACCGCAAGAACTATTTCTACCCCGACCTGCCGAAGGCCTATCAGGTGTCGCAGCTCTACCTGCCGATCTGCCGCAACGGCGCGCTGGACATCGGCGGCGGCAAAACGATCGGCATCCACGAGATCCACATGGAGGAGGACGCGGGGAAGCTGATCCACGACCCGTGGGACGACTGCACGCTGGTGGACTTCAACCGCTGCGGGGTGCCGCTGCTGGAGATCGTCTCCGAGCCGGACTTTCGCAGCGCCGGGGAGGTCATCGCTTACCTCGAAAAGCTGCGCGAGATCCTTCTCTACCTCGGCGTCTCCGACTGCAAGATGCAGGAGGGCTCGATGCGCGCGGACATCAACCTGTCGGTGCGCCCCGAGGGCCAGGCCGCGCTCGGCACCCGCACCGAGATGAAAAACATGAACTCCTTCAAGGCCATCGCCCGGGCCGTCGAGAGCGAGACGAAGCGGCAGATTGAGGTGCTGCGGGCCGGCGGGCGGGTGCGCCAGGAGACACGCCGCTGGGACGACAACAAGGACGCGAGCTTTGCGATGCGCTCGAAGGAAAACGCCCAGGACTACCGGTACTTTCCCGAACCGGACCTGCTGCCCGTGCACATCGACGACGCGTGGATCGACCGGGTCCGCCGGGAGATGCCCGAGCTGGCGGAGGACAAGCGCCGGCGCTACCGGGAGGACTTCGGCCTGCCCGAATACGACGCCCGGCAGCTCACCTCCGAGCGGGCGTGGGCGCGCCTCTTTGAGGAGACGGCGGCCCGCACAGGCCGCCCCAAGGCGGCGGCGAACCTGATCATGACGGACATCATGCGCATGACGGGCGACAGCGGCCTGCTGCCGGAGGCCCTGACGCTGGACCCCGCCAAGCTGGCCGCGCTGATCGACCTGATCGAGGGGGGGAAGATCAACCGCACCGTGGGCAAGAAGGTGCTCGAGCAGGTGTTCTTCCACGACGTGGACCCCGGGACCTACGTACAGGCGCAGGGCCTGCTCCTCGTCGGCGACCCGGACCTCATACGCGCGGCCGTCGAAAAGGCGCTGGGCGACAACCCAAAGTCCGTCGAGGACTACAAGAGCGGCAAAGAGAAGGCCTTCGGCTTCCTGGTGGGCCAAACCATGCGCGCCCTCGGCGGCAAAGCCGACCCGCAACTCGTAAACCGCCTGGTGCGCGAAGCCCTGACGGGGG
>JAIRTA010000113.1 GCA_031255175.1 Oscillospiraceae bacterium
TATAATCAAACTCGTAAGTTGCAAACTTACGAGTTTGATTATTTGAGAGGCGATGATCTATGTTCATTGGCAGGGGAGTAGAACTCAAAAAATTGAATGAGATGTATGGCAGCGGCAAATTTGAGTGTGCGATTATTTATGGCCGTAGACGCGTGGGGAAGACTACGCTCATTAAAGAGTTTATCAAAGACAAAAAGGCGATCTATTTTGTTGCCCGTGAAGCCAGCGGTGTGGTGAATCTGCATAGATTCGGCGACGATGTATATTTTGTGACGGCAAAGGAGTTCGCTAAAACCGCCTTTTTCTCCGATTGGGAGAAGGCATTTGACTATATTTATAAAATCTCTAAAGACAGTCGAATCATATTGGCAATAGATGAGTATCCATTCCTCGCGAGAGGGCATCGCCCCATTTCATCCATTCTGCAAGCGCATATTGACGCACAATTTATAAGGAGCAAGCTGTTCCTGATCCTCTGCGGGTCGAGCATGAATTTTATGGAAAATCAAGTGCTTGGCTACAAAAGTCCGCTCTATGGCAGACGGACGGCGCAATTCAAAATCATGCCGTTCAGTTTTTTTGAATCATTGCCTTTTTTGGAGTCGTTTTCAAAGGAAGATAAAGCTGTTATGTATGGCGCTACAGGTGGAGTCCCTGAATACTTGAACAAGATTGACGCTGCGAAATCGGTGGCAGAAAATATTATAGATCTGTTTTTAACCGCCTCCGGACCTCTCTTTGAGGAGCCGTCCAATCTTTTGAAACAGGAATTGCGGGAGCCGGCCACGTACAATGGCATCATAGAGGCCATTGCAAACGGATCCTCGCGCTTGAATGAGATCGCCACGAAATGTGGGATAGAAAGCAACAAATGTGCAAAATATCTTGCCTCGCTCATATCGCTTGGCATTGTGAAAAAGGAACAACCTGTTACCGAGACATCGTCCAAAAAGAGCATTTACCTCTTGGACGATATGATGTTCCGTTTTTGGTATCGCTTTGTGTTTCCTAATATGAGCGGTATTGTGTCCGGGTTTGGCAATGCCATATTCGACATTGAGATACACGAGGAGTTATCTTCATACATGGGGTTTGTATTTGAGGAAATATGCAAACAGTATCTGCTGGAACAGGCCAAAAAGAACGCGCTTCCGTTCCTGCCCAGAAAAATCGGCAGATGGTGGGGCAACAACCCTCGCGAAAAACGACAGGAGGAGATTGATCTCCTGACTTACCGCAAGGACAACGCTCTGTTTTGCGAGTGCCAGTGGACGAATGCCCCTGTGGATACGGATGTGCTGACCGCGCTCACCCAAAAATCGGACTTGCTCCGGCATAAAAATATGTGGCTATGGCTGTTTGCCAAAACAGGATTTACAGACAGGCTTGTCCGCGAAGCAAAAGAACATGACCATGTCCGGCTTGTGCGATATAAAGATATGTTTTGACACCCAAACCGCGGATATTCTTCACAAGGCCCAAATGCGGGGGTTTAGGCCCGACTGTTTCGCCGAAGCTATATCTTCATGTTCCCCCATCCTGTTTATCGGTCTTTCCGTAAGCCGTTGTTCTGCCGGCGCCGATTTTTATGAGATGCCCCGCCTTGACCAGTGCGGAAAGCGTCCGTTCTATCGTTATCTTGCTTATATCGGGGCACGCCGCCACGATGTCGGCTTTCGTGATTTTCCCGATTTTTTGATCGATGACCACTTTGATCCGGTCGGACTTTGACATCCCGCGCCGGTTCAAGTGTTCCACTCTGTGCGCAAACTCGTTGTACGCTTTTTGCAATACGCCGAGGCAGTAGCGGATGAAGGGTTGATAGTTGTTTTGATTGTCGTGCCACGCCGTCGAACTGTCCCGCAGGACTTCGTAATAGGTGTCCTTGCTGTTTTCAATCAGCTTTTCGAGGCTGATGTATTTACCGACGGTGTACCCGGCGCGGTAGAAAAGCAGCAGTGTCAGCAGACGGCTCATGCGCCCGTTGCCGTCGTTGAACGGGTGGATGCAGAGAAAGTCCAGTATGAACATCGGGATCAGCAACAGCGGGTCATGTTCATCCTTTTCCAGCGCTTTGATAAACGCGGCGCACAGCGTATCCATCGCGTCGGAGGTCAGGTGCGCCGGAACGGGCCGGAATCTGACGGATTCTTTCCCCTCCGCGTCGGACTCGGCGATGTAGTTGTCGGAATTTTTGTAATCGCCGCCGACGGAGCTTTTCGAGAAGGAGTAGAGCTGTTTGTGCAGTTGCAAAATGATGTTCGGGCGCGGGTAGATATAGTCGTAACTCTCGTGGATGGTCGCCAGGACGTCACGGTAGCCCGCGATCTCCTGTTCGGTTCGGTTCCTCGGCGCTGATTTGTCGCGCACCAATTCCACCAGGCGTTTGTCGGTGGTGTTGATGCCCTCGATGCGGTTGGACGCGCCCGTGCTCTGGACTTTGGCCATCTCTGTCAGCGCAGTCAGCGTGTCGGCGTGGGCTTCCACAAAAAGTTCCTGCTTGCCCTTGTGTTCGTGGATATCGGTGAGCATTGCCACAATATCCGGCGTGAGCAGGGATTTCGGCGTGTCGATGTAATCGAACTGTTTCATCTCGAATCTCCCTCATCTGCTTGTAATCTACATCATGATAGCATGATTTGATGCAGATAACAAGGTCATGAGGCAGATTTTTCTCATCATTTGATTTTTTACCGCTTTTGGACGCCGAAACACCCGGACCACAAATTCGAAACCGGCCGGCGCATGTTGTATGCGCCGGCCGGTTTCGAATTTTACGGCGGACAATTGTCCGCCTGTGTCAGCGGGCGGTGGGGGTGCCAGCCTTCACGAAGCCGGCGATGCCCCAGTCGGTGTGGGCGTAATCGATGCTGCCGCCGCTGCCGGTGATGCCTGTGTCGCCGTGCAGCCGGATGGTGGTCGCGCCCTCGGGGATGTCGATGTCGAATACATGGAACGCTCCATACGGCATCCGTTCCGGGCTGGCGAATCTCTCACCCGTGTCAAAGAGCACCTCGTAGTTTGTGAAGAAATCGCGGCTGCCGACCTCGGTGTCACAGCCGGCCACGGCGACGAACTTCACGGCGCCCTCCGGGATCGCGACGACAATGTCGGAGACGGCGTGCGCGCCGATGCCCTTTTCAAACGTGTAACCGCCGATCGAGAGCACGTTGTTGTCAACCGACCGGTCGCGCCGGACCGAGCCCCAGCCCGTGGCCACGCTCACCCATTCGAGGTCGGAGACATAGACGTCGATTGCGTAGTCGGGGATCACCGGCAGGTCCGGTGCGTCCGGCGCGATGAAACCCGCCAGCGCCCAGTCGGCGTGGTCCCAATTCATGCCGTCCTCCGTCGCGTCGATGGACAGTCTCATTGTGCCGGCCCCTTCGGGGATTTCGATGTCAAACACATGGTATTGGTCCATCGTGAGTTGGAAGCTCCGCTCCACGAGCGTGTCGTCGATGTAGACGGCGTACTGCGTGTAGGCGACGCCCGGCCAGGAACTGTCTCTTTTCTCCTCGTCGTCGGGGCCGGCCACGGCGATGAAGCGGGTGACGCCCTCCGGGATCGCAAACTCGATCTCGGCGGGGGCGTGCGTGCCGATGCCCACTGGGAATGTATGGCCCGCGATGCGGAGCGGATTTCCGTCGATGGAGGTGTTTATCTTTGTCGAGCCCCAACCGGTGGTGTTTTTGGTCCAGGTGAGCGTGCCGGCGGGGATGTTGGGGAGAACGTCGGGCAGCGGCTGCGCGATGTAGACGTCATAGTACGCCTCATCTTCGGCGTACACCACCCCGTTGTAAACGGCGTAGACCTTCACCGTGTCGGAGGTCTCCAGCGCGATTCCCTCCGCCGCGGAGTAGGGCAGCGCGTCGGCGGGCGTCGAATCGGCGCCGAGAGAGTAGAGATGCTCCACGTTGTCGTGGAGATTTGTGGAACTGAAGGCGGCCCGGATGGGCAGCTCCGCGAAACGGCCGGCCGGGACGACCGGCAGCGCCACCGACGGGACCGCGAACCAGTTGCCGAGTCCGCGCAGGTCAAAGACGTTCCGGTACCCCAGGTAGCGCAGCAGCAGCGCGGCCCGCGCGCTCTCGGTCGACGAAGTGCCGTAGACGACGATCTCTCTGTCTCTGTCATCCGGCAGCGTACCGGCGCGCGCCGGCAGCTCGGCGTAAGGGATATTGACCGCGCCCTCGGCGTGCAGCTCCCCATACGCTTCCGGGGAACGGGTATCGAGCAGCAGGGCGCCGTGCTGGACTTTGTCTTTGGCGGTGAGACCGCCGATGTAGGCCCGCAGGGCGGGGAGAGGCGTGACGTCCGTATAGGGCAGGTCCAGCGTGAGGGCGTCGCGAAGCGGATCCGGATGATCGGACCAGAGGAAGAGGCGAAGCGTGCCGGTTTCGGGGGCAGGTACGATGTTTTCCACAGCCGGGGCGCCGTCTTCCGGCGCGGCCACATCCTGCATATCGAGGGCGTGGAATGCACCGGCGGCGCTGTACGAAGCGGCGATCAGTCGGGCCGCCGGCCCGTCGTACGAGATGAACTCTGTGCGCAGACGCAGAGCGCCGTCCGCCGGGGTGACGGTTGGATAGGCGATGACGGTGTCGTCGCCGCTGAGGACCACGGCGTCCAGCCGCAACGCGTTCTCACCCGGGAAGGTGTTGTCCATTCTGAGGCGGAACCGCAAAGGTTCGTCCGACCGGAACCACAGGGTGACGACGGCGCTTTGCCCGCCGGCGAGGTTGTAGAGGCCGTAAGTGTAGCTTTCATCGCCCACGGACGCGACGGCCGTGGCCACGGCGCCTTCCACGCCGAAGTAGACGTCGGCGCGGCGCAGCCCCTCGCCGGAGGGCAGGATGGAGAACTCAAACCAACTGCCCCCGCCGGAGAGTGCCGCGCCCGCGTCGGCGCCGCCGCCTTGCCAGTGGTACGCCAGCGGGCCTTGGGCGGAGGTGACGGCCGCGCCGGCCGGTTTGGCGTAATTGGTGACGTATTGCGCGCCGGCTTTGCGCGCGCCGATGGCGCCGGCCGGCCCGCTGAAGCTCACCCAATCGAACGCGTCCGCGCGGTCCAGCCTCACGGCCCCGTCCGCGGCCGGCATTCCGGAACCGTAGAGGAAGTGTTCGGCGGCGGGCAGCGGGTCGACGGCCGACATTGTGACGGCCTCGCACGAGACACTGCCGTTGCCGTGGTCGGTTTCGACCTCCCAGCGGATGACCAGCGTGGAGGGGTGGTCCGTTGCGTAAGTTACAGTTACGACCCGATCGACCTTGTTGGTCAGATGTTCGACGACATCGCTAAAGATCAGCTGCCCGGCCAATGTGACGGTGATATGTACCCGCGCCCTGTAGCCGCCCACATAGGCTTTGACGGTGCGCGTCCGGGCATCCGCGGGGGCGCTGAACTGGCCGTAAGCGCCGGTACCGCCGTACCCTTGGCCCGACCGCAGGCCCGAGGCCGCCGCCACGGGGTCGCCGTCCGTCCAGCTGTATGCCGCCGCCGCGTTTGTATAGTTGCCGGTGGCGCCTCCGTTGCTGGCAAAGGAGAGCTGTGCGCCGCCGGTTGCCTTTCGGTGGACATTGGCGCCCGAGACGGTGCCGAGTTGCAGCCAGTCCCCCGTGCCTTCCTCGGTGAGATTGACGTTGGCCGGTTTGTCGGCCAGCGAGACGCTCCGGGAGAGAATCCGTACGGGAATCGTCAGGCCGGCTGCCTCCAGGCGAAGCGCGGCGTCGTCGCCGAAAGTTTCTTCCAGTGTGATCCGGAGTGTCAGCGAGGCGGCGCCCGCCGCGCCGAACCGGAGCCGGTATAACCCGCTTTCGCCCTCAAAAAAGTCGGTGATCTGTTTGATGCCGACCGTCGCGTCGATCCGCAGCCGGGCGTTTTCGGCGCCTAAGTAGAGGGAGAGGAGCTGCGTATCCGCCCGGGTAGGCACCGTGAATTCGGCAAAATCACCCGGCTCTGTGAGAGCCAGGGCGGAAGTGCCTCCGCCGGCGGGCGCCGCGCCCGCGGCGTCGCTCCAGGTGTATGACGCGCGGGCGTCGCGGACGCTCGGCACGGCACCGTTGGAGACAACGCCGGAGAGAACCGCGCCGCCGCTCTGTTTGCGCATATTTTCCGCAAAGTAATACCAATCGAGACCGCCGACCGCCGTCAGATCTACGGTGTCGGGCACTTCGGAAAAATCAGCTTGCAATGTGGCCGACGAACCGGCCGCTTCGCCGGTCACCTTCAACACCACGATGCCGTAGGGCGGGAGAGAGGCGTCGTAGCCCTCATCCGCGTCGATCTCGTCGTGCAGCCACAGATCGCGGGCGGTGACGCGGCCTTCCAGACCGATGTCCCGCCAATTGACGGACAGATCGATCGGCGCGCCGCCCCGGTTGAAAAACGCCACGGCCTTGGTGTTTGAACCCGCGTATCCGAGGTCCTTGACCCAAACTTCACCGCTGCCCGTGCTCTTTACAACATTGGCCTGAATGCCGGCCGGGTCTTGATCCAGCGCGATTACTTCCTCGTTGGTCAGAATGTCGAGGGTGGTCTGCGAGATCTGCGTCAGGTCGTTGCCGAGCACCAGCGGGGCGGACAGCATACACCACATGCTGAAGTGGGATTTGTTTTGATCGGGCGTCAGGTTGCCGTTGCCGACTTCCAGCATGTCCGGGTCGTTGAAATGCCCCGGGCCGGCGTACCTTGTGAGCGGCTTCATGGAGTCGATCTCACTCAAAACAGAACCCCAGCTGGCGTTGATGTCGCCGGAAGTACGCCAGGAATCGGCCACGTCCACCACCCATTCGCCGGGGAACATCCAACGGCAGACGTTAAAGATTTTCCAGCTTCCGGTTTCTTCGGAGATCTGCCGGATGATCCGTCCGATCTTGGTGTACTGTTCCTGCTCGTTCAGGCCCGCGTGGCCCCCACCGCACCAATCCACTTTGATGTAGTCGTACCCCCACTCATCGAGGTACATCCGGAGGTCCTGTTCCTCATACCGCCACAGGCCCACGTCGAGGCCATAGGGGTTTGTATTGCCGGAACCGCAGGTGTTGTCGCCGGCGTCTGAATACATGCCGGCCTTCAGCCCGAGACTGTGCGCGTAGTCGGCAATGTACTTCATGCCGTTCGGAAAGAGGTTCTCATCGTGCCGCACCCGCTTTGTCACGGGGTCGCGGCCGTTTTGATAGCCGTCGTCGATGTTCAGGTAAATATACCCGGCCTTCGCGAGCCCCGTGCTGACAAGGGCGTCAGCCTGGGAGAGGATCCTCTCCTCGTTGATGCCGAGGCCAAAGCAGTTCCACGAGGACCAACCCATCGTCGGCGTAAGCCGCCGCTCCGCCACGGGCGGATCATCGGCGGTCAACGCGGCCGGGACAGGGCACAGCGACAACACAAGGACAATTGCCAACACCGCGGCCGGCAGAGTTTTTCTGATTCTCATACTCTTCTCTCCTCATTTTGTGAATTTTTTGAACGCGTTGGGCCGGATCTTTTTGTCCCGGCCCTGTTTCTATGGATTTTACAATCCGCGGTGTGGAGCGCGGGGGAAGTGCCGCGGCACATGGCTTTATACCCGTGCGCGACAACGTTTGCCGTATCTAACCTCGCCCCTTTGCCCCCTGGCCATGTCCCCGCGCCGCTCCGGGAATGGGGCTGCCTGCACACAGCTCCGACGCCGGCGGCCTTGTCCGCACACAAAGCCGCCGCCTCTCCGGGTGGCAGCAACGCCGAAACGCCAGGAATTCCAACGGTTTGAGGATTCTGAAACCCTCGCGCGCGGCGCTTGAAAACCTATACCTTTTCAGAACGCTTTTTTGAGGCCGTTTGGGAGCGTTTGCGTTTTATAAATATATAAAAACTAAATAAAATAAACTTGACTTTATGAGCGCATGTGGTAAAATATGATTCATACAATCTGCGGTGTGTCCTGCAAGCAAAAGGTATACGTTTTTGAATTCTCGAAAATTCTACATTTTTCTTATAAAGTTGGGATCATTTCGCGCTGAAAAATCTTTCGACAGATTTTTTCGGCGCGAAATTGGCGCCGGAAAGAATATCCAAAACTGAAGAAATTACAAATTTTTCCAACACATCCGTCCGGATCACTCTCTGTTGCGCTTGTCCATGTCGAGAGCCACCGCGACCGCGATGGTGGCGGATTTTGGACTCAACGTCCACGCCGCCACCGCGAGCGGGCCTCCCCGATGCCCGCGACGGCGGCGTGTTTGTCTATTTTCCTTATTATACAGGAGAGGCAGCGGGCTGACTATGCGCAGAATGCCTATAGATGTACGCTAAATTTTGGATACCTTTCCGCGCGCGACAGGCGCTATTTTCTGTCACCGAGACCTTTTACACAACGCAATATGACCATCGAATTTACATTGTCGAGTTCCACCGTGCCGTAATGCCTGTGCAAAATCGTTTCAAGCTCCGCCTTTGTCCAAAACGGCGGCGTAAACCAGCCGCGTTTGGCAAGCACAAAGCGCACCATCCAATCGGTGCGCTTTCGTTCTCCCTTGATGTAGAATGTCGCGAGAAACAATCCGCCCTTTTTCAATACCCGCGCCGTCTCCGAAAACGCCGCGTCTTTGTCCGGGAAGGCGTGAAAGCCGTTCATCGACAATACGGCGTCAAATTCGCCGTCCGCGTAGGGCAGCTTCCCAACGTCGCCCTGCACGCAAAGGACATTGTCCGCCCCCGCAAAACGCCGCCGCGCCCGCGCCAGCATATCCTCCGAATAGTCCAGCGCGGTGATTTTGGCGTCTTTCAGCACGCGGTATTTTTCGGCGGTGAACAACCCCGTTCCGACCGGCACGTCGAGCAGCCTGCCCGAAAAATCATCGGGGAGATGGGTAAACAGCCTGTCTCTGATGGCCCAGTCATCCACCTTCCACAAAAAGCCCATATAAAATTTACTCCAAAGCCCCTTGCCGGTCAGCGCCTTGTCGTAGTAGTTTTTCGACGCGCGGTACGCGCCGCGGATTCGTTTCTCGCGGTTTTGCATGGTCAATTCTCCTTATCGCGCGCCCTCCGGCAGGGCGGTGTTTTTGCGAAAACAGAAGACTGCCGTGAATGTGTAGAATATCGTGGCCGCCACGTTGAAGCCCGCGCCCGCCAGCGCGTCGGGGATCATTTGCGGCACGGCGTAGTGGAGGCCGATGAAAAAGACGGACAGCGGAAGCGGCGTCAGAAAAGCGAAAAAACGCGGAAAGTTGGTTTTTCCCCGCAGAATCGCGGCGGAGACGAGCAGCCAGCCGATCCCCGTCAGGCCGATGGCGGCGGCCCAGGTTATGTGCAGCATGTCGATGAACGTCGCCGCCATCATAAGAACGGACGCGGCGCTCGCGGCGTCCAGTTGAAGCGCCGTTTTGCACGCCTCCCCCACGTAGAAAAAAGACGCGTGCGCCAGCGGCGACCATGTGAACGCGACAAACAGCGCCGTGACGCAGAGCGCGGAGAACACGCGGCCGGCCGGTTTGATCATTTGGTATATGTGGTACAGCGCGAAGATCATCAGCGGAACCGTGAAGGCCGCGACGAGCGCCCCCGCCATGAACCGCCCGGTGGAGCCCTCCAGCATGACAGCGGCGATTTGCTTGTCCGCGATCACGTCGGACTGCGCGATGGCCGGGTAAGCCGACACGTCCGGCTTGAAGCCCACAAGCAAAATGTCCCCAACCATCCAGGCGATCCCGCTGAGGATGCCCGACAGGGACGACAGCTTCATAAGCGTTGTTTTCTGCACGAAATGCTCCCCCCTTATCTCTATTTCACGCCGTAGATCAGTCCCATTTGTCCGCCCGGCCCAAACGGCGTTTTCAGATATTTCGGCATAAAATCGCTTTTGCGCGTGTCCACGAAATGGATTTCAGAGACGTCCCCCGACAGTGCCTCGATCAACACGTCTATGTCTTTGTAGTGGCTTTTTGCAAAAAAGACATCCCCGAACGAAAACAGGCCTCCGGGCTTTACGACACGCAGTGCCTCCCGGATGAGGGCCAGTTTGTCGGGCTGGCTTTTGACCTCATGAAACACAAAATTGCTCACCGCCGCGTCAAAACGCGCATCCGGAAAATCCAGCGCCGCTGCGTCGCCCTTCTGGAAAACGACGCGGCGGCCCACCTTCTCTATGCCGGCGTTGCGCTCGCACTGCTTTTTGCTGTAGTCCCAACCAAACCCCCAGTAATCGACGCCGACGACCCACGCGTTCGGATATTTCTTGGCCGCCTTTATCGCCATCGCGCCGCTTCCGCACCCTATGTCGATCAGCGTCCCCACGCCGTTCCAGCCGAGATGGGCCAGCACATTGTCCAGCACCTTTCCCTGTACGCCGCCGCCATCATAGGAGAGCAACGTGCGGGCATGAGCCATATAAAAGCAAAAGGCCAGACACAAAACAGCGGCGGCCGCCAAAACGGCACGCACGGGCAGAACGGCCGCACCGCCGCTCAGCAGAAAACTCGCGAAAAATGACGCCGCAAAAATGACGCCGGCGCTCCCCAGCAACGCGACAAATTTGACGGGGATCCAATTTGAATAATCGGGTTTTTCTTTCATGTTTGCTCATCCTCTCCCAGCGATTGTATGGCGCAAGGGTCAAATATATCTCCTGACTTTCCGGCAATATTCCGCGTACGCATCGCCAAAACGCGAGAGCAGCGACTTTTCCTCTTTTAATATCTGGAAATGAAGCCCAAGCGCGGAAAAGATGAAGGAAAGCAGGAAAAACAGGTTCGGATATATAAGAAAGGTTCCAAACAGATACATATCCATAAACAGAAAGATCGGGTTTCGGCTCAGCGCGAACACGCCGGAGGTGACAAGGCGGTCGCCGGTTTTGTCGATCCCCACACGCCACGCGCTGCCGAACGAGACGAGCGCGGCGGCAAACAGGGCCAGCCCCGCGGCGCAGAGCGCGATGCCGCCCCATGCCGGCGCGGCCGCGCTCCAAAACGGCGGGACGGGTATCAGCGCGCGGCCGAGCGCGGCGGAGGCGGTCTGCGCCGTCCACAGCGGCAGCGCGACCGCAAACCCGATCTCTATCAGCTTTTCAGAGAACGGCTTTCCCCTGATGAGCGCAAACACGCCGACCCCGCGCAGCGTCAGCATGACCGTTCGCCCCAAAAAGAGCAGCCAGAACGCACCGAGCAGAGTGAGAACCGGTATATTCATCACCGACATCCTCCTTTCCGGTCGGTTTTTGTCGTTGTGTTTGATGGATCTAACATATGGCAGTCTATCACGCCCGGCTGCAAAAGTCAAGATTTTCCGGCGAGGGCGCACCCGCGTGGCGGAGCGCAAATGGGAGTAACCATATTTTTCCAATCAGTCGGGCCGCGCTTCACCAAAAAATAATTGTCCGATTGGAGCATTGTATGGTTGAAATTCACCCTCCGCTGGGCATATAATGTTAGTCGATTCAAACACCTGTGTCTTATCACCGCGACGCGGCGGTGAAAAACAAGAATTTTGGTTGCGGGCGCAGCCCGCCTTGGGGAGAGGGACGCGGCGATGGCCGGCTATGGAGCGGTTTGCATGGGGGAGAACATGAGGCTCGTCGCCAAAGACGGGTTTTGTTCTGTGTACAAAATGGAGGACGCCGCCGGCGACGGCATGATGACCTGTTACAGCCTCTTTCCCGGGGTCGTGCTGGTCCACAGCGACATCCACGCGGAGCGGTGCGTGATGCCCCAAGCGCCCGACGAGACGGACCTGCTGTGCGTCGATCATTGCCGCGAGGGGCGCATGGAAATGGAGACGCGCGGCGGCGGCTTCGCGCACCTCGGCGCCGGCATGGTCCAGATCCGCGCGGGCGAGCGCGAAAATTCAGAAGTTTACTGCCCCCTGCGCCATTATCATGGGCTGACCGTCATTTTCTCCGTCGAGGAGGCGCAAGAGGCTCTGTCCGCTTCGCGGGAGGGTTTTTCCGTCGATCTTGCGGACGTGTGCGCCAAGTTCTGCCCGGACAAATACCCCCGTGTCATGGCCGCGCATGAACTGCCGGAGCATATTTTCGCCGGCCTGTACACCATACCGGCGATGGGGAGCTTGCGGACGCACCGCGCCAAGGTGTTGGAGCTGCTGCTGTTTTTGGATGGGTTGGATTGGAAGGGAAAAACGGGCCAAAGGCCGTACTTTCACAGGGCGCGGGTAGAAAAAATAAGGGCGATCGAGCGCTTCATCACGGCGGCGCCGGAGAGGCACTACACGTTGGAGGAACTTTCGAACCGCTTTGAGATTCCCCTCACCGCCATGAAGCTGTGCTTCAAGGGCGTGTTCGGCAGCGGCGTATACGCGTATATGCGCGCGTGGCGCATGAATGCCGCCGCCGTGATGCTGCGGCAAGCGGGGAGAAGCGTCGCGTCCGTCGCCGCCGCCGTCGGCTACGACAACGCGAGCAAGTTTTCGAGCGCGTTTCGCGACGTGATGGGCAAGACGCCCAGCGAATATAAAAAATTCCCCAGATAAGACAGCGCAACGGAAAGGAGCATGTTATGAAAGACTTTATGCGCGTACTCTCCTATGCGGGGGATAAGAGGCCACTGATGACGCGCGCCGTGATCCTGCTGACGGTTTCGGTTCTGTTCTCCGTTGTGCCGTTTTTCCTCGTCGGCCTTGCGGTCAACAGCTTTCTCGGCGAAACGCCGCCCGAACTCCCGTGGCTTTTGGGCATAGCGGCGGGTGTGCTCGTCTGCCTCGCGATCAAGAATTTCCTGAACGGCGCGGGGCTGGACGCCTCGCACAAGCTGGCCTACCACACATTGGCGGGGATGCGTCGCCGCGTCGCGGACAAAATGCTGAAAATATCTATGGGCGACATCCAGGCCTACGGCGCGGGCCCGGCCAAGAAGAATTTTGTCGAGAACATTGAAGAGATGGAACTTATCCTGGCCCACGCGATTCCGGAGGGCATTGCGAATCTGCTGACTTTCGCGGTCGTCATCGTCACCATGTTCGCCGTCGACTGGCGCATGGCGCTGGCGGGGGTGGCGTCGATTTTCCTGGGGTTCATACCCACGATGCTCATGATGGTGGACGGCTACAAGCGGATGAACGCATGGTACGCCGCAAACGAGGTGATGAACAGGCGCATCATCGAATACATTTCCGGCATGGAGGTCATCAAGGTGTTCGGGCAGCAGAGCCGCTCGTTCAAAAAGTACAGCGAGTCGGTGGACAACTACCGCGACGAGACGCTGGCGTGGTACAAGGCGGCGTTTGTACACATGACGAGCTACACGGTGCTGTTTACGACGGCGCTGCTTGTCATGCTTCCGGCCGGCATATGGCTTTACCACGGCGGCTCGATTTCGATGTTCAAGCTGGTGCTGTCGCTGCTTCTGGGCATGAGCGTCGGCGTGCCGGCGATGCGGCTTCTGAATTTCATCCCGCAGTTCCCGCAGCTGAAGTACAAATCCGCGAAAATCGAAGGGATGTTTGAGATCCCCGACATGCCCCAGGGCGCCGGACCCGCGCCGGAGCGCCATGACGTGGCGTTTGAAAACGTGACGTTCGCCTACCATGACACGGATGTCATTCGAGATTTGACGCTGGCCCTGCCCGAAAACTCCGTCACCGCGCTTGTCGGCGAGTCGGGCGCGGGCAAGAGCACGCTCGCAAAGCTGATCATGCGCTTTTGGGATGTGAAAAGCGGCGCCGTCAAGATTGGCGGCGTCGATCTGCGTGCGATTTTCCCGGACGCCCTCATGGAATCCATCAGCTATGTGTCGCAGGACAATTTCTTGTTCAACACCTCTATTATGGAAAATATACGGTACGGGAAGCCGTCCGCCGCGGACGCCGAGGTGATCGGGATGGCGAGGGCGGCGCAGTGCCACGAGTTTATCATGGAGACGGAGAACGGCTACGACACGGTGGTGGGTTCGTCCGGCGACAAGCTCTCGGGCGGCGAGAAGCAACGGATTTGCATCGCGCGCGCCATGCTGAAGGACGCGCCGATCATCATACTCGACGAGGCGACCAGCTTCGCCGACCCGGAAAACGAGGACAAAATCCAAGACGCGCTGTCGAGGCTCGTCGCGGGTAAGACGGTGATCATCGTCGCGCACAGGCTTTCGAGCATTGTGGATGCGGACAATATCGTGCTGCTCGAAAACGGGCGCATTGCCGACCAAGGCAGGCACAATGATCTGCTGGGGCGTTCCGCGCTGTACAGAAAGCTGTGGGAGGCGCATGTGGAATCCATGAACTGGGATTTGGGAGGAGGTGCGGCAAATGCTTAAATTTATCGGGCGGGTGTTCCGGTTCGCGGGCCCGGACGCCTGGAAGCTGAAACTGGCGACGGTCATCAGTTTCTTTGAAGGTCTGGCGCAAAACGTGCCGATCATCATCGCGTGGCTGATGTTTGTCAAGATCACGGGCCAAATACTCGGGACAAGCGACATTTGGACGGCTTTTTTCGCGATCTTGGCGTCGCTCGTCGCGCGCTGGATCTTGCGCTATGTTTTCGTTCGCCTGGAAAGTGACGGCGCGGCGCGCGTCGGCGGGCGCGAACGCATTCGGATGGGCGACCTGTTCAAACGCTTCCCCATGAGCTACTTCACCGAGGGCAATATCGGCAATGTGACGAGTGTCATCACGGGGGACCTCAGCTTCGCCGAGGACTACGGCATGACCAAACTCGAAGATGTGATCACGGGGCTGATCTCCATCGTGATCGCCTGCGCCTTTATGCTGTGGGTGGACTGGCGCGTCGCGCTCGCGTCCGCCGCCGGCTGCGCGCTTGCCCTGCTTGCGTTCCACTTTATGGAGAAGGTGACGAAGAAGCACGCGAAGATCCGGCAGGCGGAGGCGGCGCGGCTCACCGGCGCGGTGCTGGAATACACAGAGGGCATCTCGGTGATCAAGACGCTGCGCATGTCCGGCGAGGCGGCGACGCGTATCTCCAAAGCGATAGACGACAACCGCACCCACGCGATCGATTTTGAACACAGCATGGTGAGGCCCGTCACGCGCTATCTCAACTGCTACGCGCTGACAATCGCGGTGACGCTGCTGATTTCCTTCTGGCAGTTCTGGGGCAATCGGATGGATTTGTCCGTTGTGATCATGGTGACGCTGTTCATCTTCCGCATCTACCTGCCCGCTATGGGGATCGCCACGAGCGCGTCCATGATGCGCGTGATGGAGGCGGGGCTCGACCGCTACGAAAAGCTGAAGAAGGTTCCCATCATCGATGCGGACGGCAGAGATGTGGATTTGGAAAAATTTGACATTCAATTTGACCATGTGACTTTCAGCTACGAAGAAAAAGAGACGCTGAAAAATATCAGCTTCACGGCGAGGGAACGCAGCATGACGGCGCTCGTCGGCGCGTCGGGTTCCGGCAAGACAACGATCGCCAACCTGATCGTGCGGTTTTGGGACGCGCAAAAGGGCAGCGTCAAGATCGGCGGCACGGATGTCCGCGAGATGACATGCGACAGCCTGCTCCGCTACATTTCTATGGTGTTCCAGCGCGTGTACCTGTTCAACGACACAATAGAGAACAACATCCGCTTCGGTTCTCCCGGCGCGGCGCGGGAGGATGTGATCGCCGCCGCGAAAAAGGCGCGGTGCCATGCGTTCATTGAGGCGCTGCCCGAGGGCTACGACACCGTGGTCGGCGAGGGCGGCTCCACGCTCTCAGGCGGCGAAAAACAGCGGATTTCCATCGCGCGCGCGATCCTCAAAGACGCGCCCATTGTGCTGCTCGACGAGGCCACCGCCAGTGTCGACCCGGACAACGAAAAGCATATACAAGACGCCATCAGCGAACTTGTGCGCGACAAGACATTGATCGTCATCGCCCACCGGCTTTCGACCATCAAGAGCGCCGATCAGATCCTGGTGCTCGACGGCGGGGAGATCGTGCAGCGCGGCAGGCACGACGAGCTGCTCAGCCGGGAAGGGGTCTACAAAAACCTGTGGCAGCGGCGCCTGCAGGCAAAGGGCTGGCGGATCGGCGCGAGACATGGATAAGCCAAGGGAGATTATCGCGTTCAAAAACGTGACGCGCGCTTACGGTGCGGGCGAGCACATCCTGCGGGCCGTCGGGGGCGGGCAAGTCCACGCTGCTCAACCTGCTGGGCGGCATGGACTACGCTACCTCCGGCGAGATTGTCGTGGACGGCGTGAACATCGTGGGCCTGTCCGACGACAAGCTGACGGAGTACCGCGCCCCCCCGCGCCGAGGGTGTTCTGTCACAGTCCGCTTGAACGCGCCCGTCTGTGGCGGCGCTTCGGCTTCAACGCGCAGTGGAATCTGCGGGACGTCTCGCTGACGGTGAAGATTGCAAATCTGCTGGGCGTCGGCGCGGGCGACATCGTCCGGTGGCACATATACGGCGACGAGGGCTGGATAGACAGCAAAATCGCCGCCATATACCGCAACCCGACGGCGCAGGGCATATTCACAAGCCGCGTGCACCTCGAATCTCTGGGAGTGGAGTTTTGCCCGACGGCGCTCGTGAGCGCGGGACGTGTGGCGGACTCCTTCGACGGCGTGGACGCCGTACTGTCCACCGCCGACATTGTCAGCGCCTGGGAGGATTTTTTAATGGCATTAATGGTTGTATACGACAGCAAGACGGGGTTGGGGCGCAGCTTTGCGGAGAGGGTTTCGGACAACACGCAGTCCGTCGAGGAGGCGCTTGACGCACCCTGCCTTCTGGTGACGCGCAATGTGGGCCTCGGAAAAATCCCCGGCACGACGAACACCTTTCTCAAACGCCACGCCGCCCGCCGCTTCGGCAAACATTACTGCGCCGCCGGCCCGAAAATGCAAGCCAAATACGGTGTGCGAATCGTCCGCAATATCGAACGCGACGGCGACGATGAGGATGTGCGGGCTGTGACGGAATTCATAAAAACATTGGGACAAGATGTGCTATGAGGCTCACGCTTGACCCGCGCGCCAAGCTGCTGGTTTTGCTGCTGGTAAACGCCTTTATCCTCACCTCT
>JAIRTA010000026.1 GCA_031255175.1 Oscillospiraceae bacterium
GCGATTGAGGCGGCCCGGGCTCTGCTGACGGGCGGCGACGGATACCTTGAGACGTCGTACCGGGCGCTGGAGCGGGCCGTGGCGGCGGCGGAGGCTGCCCAGGCGGCCGAAGACCTGACCGAGGAGGAGACCGCGGCGCAGATCGCGGCGCTGACAGCCGCGCGGGCCGCGCTCGCGGCATCGGCCGACCTGGCCGTCGCGCTTGCGGACGGCACATACCCCCTCGCGGACAAGACGCGGCTCTGGAACTACAGCATGAACCAGGCCTCTATGGGGGACCCGGCCATCGACCACACAAAGTCCAGCCTGACGGTCGAAGGCGACAAGACCCATGTACATCTGTTCTTCGGGCCGATGGAATTCGCGGGCACAAGCGGATATTTACAGGAGATGTCCCGCTTTGAAGAGCGGTATCTCGACGACGAGGGCATTCTCAACGTCAACCTGTCCACGCTCGTCCCCGCCGCCGTACACGCGGTGTACGAGGACGTGACGGACGACTACGGCCCGACCAAGAAGGACGACCCGGAGCACGGCGCCTGGTACCCGAAGGAGATCAGCCTGGAGGTCACGCCCGGGGAGGAATACACCTATGTCTATGTGACGGTCCCCGTCATGGGCGACTCCGCAAACCAGCCCGCACGCCTGCGGATCGACTGGAGCGGGTTTGCCCTGGGCGGGACGACCGACATGGCGGCGCTCGAAACCGCGCTGACCGCGGCCCGCGCCGTGCACGCCGCCGACTGCACCGAAGCGTCCTACGCCGCGCTGGCGGCGGGCATCGCGGCGGCCGAGGCACTCAAGACCCAGCCCGGTGTGACGCAGGTCATGGCGGACGCGCGCGCCGCCGCGCTGGACGCGGCCCGCGCCGCCCTGCGTCCGGCGGAGACGCCGGAAGACCCGCCGGACGGTTTGCCCGACGGCGTCTACGAGGTGCCCTATACGATACAAAACGCTTTTTTGAACCAGCCCTCTATGGCCGACATGGCCGTGGACGGCCCGGCGACGGTGATCGTCGCCGGCGGGGCCGCCACCTATCTGATGACGTTCAAGGCCCGCGTGACCGAAGGCGATCTCCGCGGCCACCTGCTGACGCTCTGGAATATCCCCGGCACCGAACCGCCCACGGGCGCGCCCGAGGACTACGAGAAGGAGGCGTACAAGGCCGACGTCATCCGGATGGCCGAAGACAAGGGCATGGACGGCGAAGTGCGGGATTATCCCAGGGTGTTCTCCTTCACGCGCGCCGCCGCCGAAGAACCGTACTTCTATGTCCGCGTGGATGTGGACGCGATGGGCGAGAGCCACCAGGCCGCCAAGATCGTCCCCGCCTGGGACGAGGCGCGCCCGGCCGCCCTGCCGGACGGATCCTACACGGCCGCCGCCCGCCTGCTGCGCGGCGACAGCGACGCGCCCTCGATGATGCAGGATTCCCTCACAAACCGCGAAAGCGTCCCCGTGACGGTGGCAAACGGCAAACTTGAGGCCGCGCTGGCATTCGGGACGCCGCTCACGAAATTGGAATTCCTCGCGGGTGAAGAATACCAAGAATTGGAAAAAGATGGTGAGACGGACACCTACGCGCTCCCGCTCGGCGCGCCGGACGAGACCGTGTGGCTGCGCGTGACGGTGGGGGCGATGCCGGCCCCGCAGACGGCGCGCTTTGCGCTCGACATGAGCCTCCTGCGGCCCGTCGCCCTCGGCGAAAAGGCCCCGGGCGGCGGTGATGACCCGGGCGGCGGAGGCGACGACACGGGTGGCGGCGATCCCAACACGGGCGGCAATACCACACCGAAGACGCCCGCGAACGGGACCTATCGGGTGTCGGTGGCCCTCTGGCACCAGAGCGCCGCGCAGACCTCGATGGGCAACGACGCGTTCACGGGCCAGGGGCTTCTGACCGTGCAAAACGGCGTCTACCGGCTCCAGACGGCCACGGCCCCCGTCAACAACAACGGCTACAGCTCCGCCCTCACGGCCGCGCAATACGACATCGGCGGCGGCTGGCGCGACGCGCGCGCGGTCGAGACCGGCCGCCACATGACGACGACGAAGTTCGACGGCGTGGCCCACGAGATCACATATCTCAGCGTCTTTGAGATCGACCTGAAAAACACGACGGACGACTATGTAAACGTCCGGATGAAGGTGCCCTACACCCCGATGGACGAGGTGACGGCGGACGGCTGGATGTATGCCCGGCTGAAAATCGACTGGAGCACGCTGACCCGGAGCACCGGCGGCGAGACCGTGCTGACGCCCGAGGAGACGCCGCTCGCGGCGCCCGGCGACGCCCTCGACCTGACCGACGCGGCGACGGGGATCCGCCTGAAAGCGGCGGCGGACGTATTGCCGGCGGAGGCGGCGCTCGAGGTCACGGCGGTCACATCCGGCGCCGGCTTCGGGCGGGCGGAGACCGCGCTCACCGACACCGCGGCGCGCTTTGTCCTCTACGACATCGCCGTGCGCGCCGGCGGCGCCGCGGTGCAGCCGGACGGCGCGGTCACCGTGCACATCCCGCTCCCGGAGGGGTTTGACAGCCGCCGGGCCGCGCTCTACCGCGTGAGCGACGACGGCACCGCCACACTGGTCCGGGGCGCCGCCCTGGACGGGGTCTACCTGGCGCCGCTCACGCGTTTGGGTCTGTACGCGCTGGCCGAGGGGCTTGCGGCCGTGCCCTCCCCTGTGGACGCGTTCGCGGACGTGGCGGATCACTGGGCCTACGACTCCATCCGGTACGCGGTGGAAAAATCGCTCTTTGAGGGCGTCGGCGCGGACGCCTTTGCGCCCGACCGCCCGATGACCCGCGCGATGTTTGTGACCGTCCTCGGCCGGCTCGCCGGCGCGGACCGGGCGGCCTACACGGGCAGCCCGTTTGACGACGTTGCGGAGGGCCAGTGGCACGCGCCCTACGTGGCGTGGGCCCGCGACAAGGGGATTGTCGATGGGGTCGGGGACAACCGCTTCGCGCCCGACCGCGCGGTCACGCGCCAGGAGATGGCGACGATCCTGCACCGCTGGGCCCGTTTCGCGGACGCCGCGCTCCCGTCCGGGGCCGCGGAGACCTTCGCGGATGCCGCGGACATCGGCCCGTGGGCGCGCGAGGGCGTGGAAGCCCTCACGGCGGCGGGGTTCCTCAAAGGTGTCGGCAACAACCGGTTTGCCCCGCAGCGCACCGCCACCCGCGCCGAGGCCGCCGCCCTCCTGGCCCGCCTCAGCGCACACATCGGCTGACCCGCAAGCACTCTCAATGACAACAACACAAAGCCCAGGGCGCCCCCACACCCGCGGGGCCCCTGGGCTTTGTATCAAAACGTCACACGTACTTGGACAAAACATCGGGGTTTACGCAGAAGGTGAAGGCGTCCTCGCGGGAGACGGTGCCCGCTTTGACGGCTTCCGCCAGGCTGTAGTCCATGCTCTGCATCCCCTCGGCGGCGCCGGCGTGGATCAGCGTGTCGATCTGGTGCGTCTTCGACTCGCGGATGAGGCTCCGGATGGCGGGGTTTACGATCATCACCTCAAACACCGCCGTCCGGCCGCCGCGGTTGGGGGTGGACAGAAGCTGCTGCGAGATGATCGCCTGGAGCACCGTGGAGAGCTGGATGCGCACCTGCTGCTGCTGGCCCGGCGGGAAGACGTCGATGACGCGGTCGATTGTCTTCGCGGCCCCCACCGTGTGCAGCGTGGAGAGCACGAGGTGACCGGTCTCGGCGGCCGTGAGGGCGATGGACATCGTCTCGAGGTCGCGCATCTCCCCCACAAGGATCACGTCGGGCGACTGCCGCAGCGCGGCGCGCAGCGCTTTGCCGTAGCTCAGCGTGTCGTTTTCGATCTCACGCTGGTTCACGATGCTCATCTTGTGGTTGTGCAGGTATTCGATGGGGTCCTCAAGCGTAAGAATATGGCAGTTGCGCCGGTTGTTGATCAGATTGATCAGCGTCGCCAGCGTCGTCGACTTGCCGGACCCGGCCGGGCCGGTCACGAGGATCAGCCCCTTGGTCTTCCGGTAGAGCTCCAGCACCGGCTGCGGGATGCCCAACTGGTCCGTGTCCGAGAGGCTGAGTTGCACGACCCGGATGACAGCGGCCATAGAGTTGCGCTGCCGGAAGGTGTTGATGCGAAACCGCCCCACCCCGGGGAGCGAGAAGGAGAAGTCGCAGTCCCCCTCCTTCAGATAATGGTCGTAAGACTGGCTGCCTGACATGCGAAAGATCTCTTCGATGATCAGCGCCGTATCTTTGGGCATCATGCGGAATTCGTCGGCCGCTTCGATCTTCCCGTCCTTTTTGAGCAAGATCGGGGATCCGGCTGTGATAAAGATGTCGGACGCCTTTTCGTTCACCGCCCGCACCAGCAGGTCGTGTACCGACGTCCCCGGCGAAGTGATCGTCATATGTCTGTCTTCCTCCCCATCGTCGGCTATGCAAAAATTTTTTCACATTTCAAATATACAACATATAGTATAACGCCACTATATATTGTATAGCGCAACAAGCCATCCGGAACTTCACACGGCCTCGCTCGCCGACAGGAGCCACGGGTCAATTGTCAATTGTCAACTATCAATTGTCAATTGGCAACCGCCGGCGGGACACGGGCTCTCCCCGATCACGCCCCGTTCCAGATGTTCATCCCGCCGTCGTAAACAAAATCATCCTGCCACTGCCGCCAGGTGCGGACCCGGCAGCGCGGGCCCGGCCCGCCGCTCAGCGCCAGTTCGACGCGCAGGTGCGCGTCCGCGTCGCTCACGTCGCGGCTCACAAGCAGCGGCGACTCCGAAACGATCTCCCAGCCCTGGGCCGCGGCCTCGCCGGCGAAGTCGGCGTCGGACACGCCGGACAGCGCCGCGTCCAGCCGCCCGACGGACTCCTGCGCCCGCGTCTCCAAAACAAAGCAGCGCCGGGCCCATTCGGCGTTTTTCTCCGCCAGTTTGTAGTCGGAATAGGCCGACATCATGGCCAGCACGCCGAACGCCGAGAGCGAGAGCATGATGAGGATGATGAGGATCGAGGGGCTGCCCTGCATCGAAGCCTGTCGTTTCATCTCCCCACCTCTTCCCGCGACCGGTACAGGCCCGTTGTCAGCGTGAGAATGGGCCCGCGCAGACGTTTTTCCAGCAAGTACGGGTCGTTCTTGGTCACCGTGACCGAGAGCTCCTCCCAGACCCCGGCGGAGAACGCCTCCGCATCCGCGCCGGGCGCCGAGGTGAGCGTCAGCGTAAAGCCCGCGTCCGGCGCGGCCGCCACGGGCCGCCACGCGTCGTCGTAATAAAATGTCCACACGCCGGGGGTCGGCTGCGCCGCGCTGCGCCCCGACGCCGTGAGCGTCGCGCGCCCCTGCACCGGCGGCGTCTCGCGATAGAGCGCCAGCACCGTCTGCGCCTCAAAACAGGCGTTGTCTTTGTCCCGCGCGCGCTGGCTCATGTTGGCGGCGCGCACGAACATCTCCAAAATGAACATGCTCACCACTGCCAGCACCCCGATGGCAATGATAATCTCAACCAACGCGAATCCGCGCTGGGATCTCTCTTGTTTCCGCATCGGACCGACCGTTCCTTTCTCCGCAAAAGACCACGCGACGCAAAAGAACCCGCGCGGCGTCAGGGAATGATCTCAACCGCCAGCGTCGCCGGCGGCGCCGCCGGCGTCTCGCCGGGCTGCCACGGATCCGCGTGCAGGCGGAGGGTGACGGCATTTTCGCGCCGGTTGCTGCCCTGCCCGGCCCACACGTTGAGACGCACGGCCCGTTCCGGCTCCTCCGCCGGGCCGGCGTACGTCAGCTTGAATCCGTCGATGTTCGCGATCTCGGCGCCGTACGCCGGTTCCAGCGGCTCGGCGGCCGGCAGCAGGCTCTCCCGCAGTACGCCGTCGTAGAGGTAGACATACAGCTCGTAGGGCTCGCCGTCGTAGTAATCCGTGAGTACGAGACAGTCCCCCCCGTCCGGCAGAGAACGGATCTGAACGCCGCCCGTCCTGTCGTGCTGCCGGATCTGCGTGGTCATATACGACAGCGCCACCCGCGAATTGGCACTGTCGTCCCGTTTCTCCATGACGCGCCGGTACGTGTTTCCGCCCACCGACACAAGCGTGTAGGTAGTGATCCCGAAGAGCAGCAGCAATGCCGCCACAAAAAACAATTCCAAGAAACTGGCGCCCCATCGGCCGCGCATGGTGATCCCCCCTTGTGTCCGTCCCAAATTTTCAAACCTTCCGATGATCAGCGCTCTCCACCGCCGCCGGCGACGCAAAATCCGCGGCCGGCTCCGCGGCGACGGACGTGAGAACCGCATCCAATCGTCGTATATGGAATCTATCTTTTGCATGGTTATGAGAACGACTCAAACACTTCGATGTCGGGCCGCAAATTGGAGCCCTCCACCCGATAGTGGATGAAAAACCGGTTTTTGTCATATTGGACGCCGTAGTGGTCCACAAGGTAATCCACGTCCGGCGGATAGGCCCCCTCTAAGGCGTAGCACTGCACGGCGGCGTGCTCGACGGCCTGTTGCAAAAAAGCCTTTTGGTCGGCGTCGCTGCGGCCGGAAACCGCGCCGAGTGAAAAGATCAGCGCCGCCACCAGCGAGGCCACCACGCCGAGTCCGATCCAAACGGCGTATTCCTGTATATGAAAACGCTTCAGTTTCATAGACGCGCTCCTTTCCCGGGTGCTTCCGCCTCCGGACGGCTCAACCGATGGACGACATGATCTGAATCAGCGGCAGCATGACGGAGATTAAGATAACACCCACCAGGATGGAGAGAAGCGCCACAAAGGCCGGTTCGATGGACCCGACAATGCGGCCCAGCGAGACGTCCACTTCCTGCTCGTAGATCTCCGACAGCTGATGCATCATACCGTCCAGATTGCCCGTCTTGAAACCGACGGCCAGCATCCGCGTAAACAGGCGCGGGAAGATGCCGGCCCCGTACAACGCATCGGAGGCCGACTCGCCGGCCCCGATGCGGACGCCGCAGTTTTCGATTTTATCAGACATATAGCGGTTGTCCAAGATATCCGCCGTCAACTTGAGCGCGATCTCGAAGTCCACGCTGCTGCCCAGCAGAAAGGCCATAGCCGACGAGAACCGCTCGGCGGCGATCTTCTGGTAGACGGCGCGGGTGATGAAGAAACGCGCCTTGAATCGGTCGAACGCCGCGCGGCCGCCCGCGGTCGCGCGCAGGGCGCGGTGGAGGACGGCCAGCGCCGCCAACGCCACCAAAATGAGCCACCACCAGCGGCCGATGAACTGCCCGAAGGCCATGAGTCCGCGCACGAGCGTCGGCATCTCGCCGCCCAGCGAGCGCAGCAGGTCGTCGAACATCGGCAGCACCTGTACGATGAGCAGCAGGACAATCGCCGCCATCATGACAACCAGGATAATCGGATAGACGACGGAGGAGCGGATGCGCTGCTTGAGCTGCCCCTCCCGTTCGTAGTAGGCGGCCTGGGCGCTCATGATGTCGTCCAGGTTGCCCGACGCCTCGCCAATGGCGGCCATGCGCAGGAGATAGGGCGGGAAGGCCCCCGTCGCCTCCAGCGCCTGGCTCAGCGGCTGGCGCGCCTCAATGCCGTCCGACACCTGCCGCAGAATGTCTTGGAAAACAGGATTTCCAATATCTTCCTGTAGCAGGCTCAACCCCTCCACCAAGGACAGGCCGGCGCGCAAAAACAGCGAGACTTGCGTGCAAAACAACACAAGTTCTGAATTTTTGAGCCGTTTAACCCGTTTTCTCTCCGTCTGAGGACCATCATTCATAGTCTAACCCTCCAACACAAGGTCTCCTGGGGAAACAAGACGGCGCGGCATGGGCGCGGCACCGACATTGTCTGTATATACCGCCGTCGCGCTGCCGTTGCATAGACAGGTCGGGATGCGGCGTGCCCATACGCCCTGCGTCTCTACAACAACATATCGATAGATCGGCGCTCTCCCTGTAGCGCCGTCCCGGCTTTTCAATTGGGAAATTTGATTTTTTTGGAAAATCTTCCCCGCGGGTTTTTCAAAAAGAAAATTTGATTTTGTGGGCGAACCGCGTTATAATGTGGGGCGACGGAATGCCTCTCTCACCTGCGAAAACAGGCGGCGTCCGCCGCCCCGGTTCCGACTCTTCGCGCCGCGGGCGCAAGTCGTAATTTACATATATTGGGTGTTTTGTATGGCTGCTTACCGCATCGGCCTCGACATCGGCTCCACCACGATCAAAGTGGTCGTGGCGGATGAGCCCGGTCACATTGTCTACAGCCGTTACCGCCGCCACCGCAGTGATGTGCGCGGCGAACTTTTGGCGCTCTTTGAGGAGCTGGCCGCCGACAGGCCGGACCTCTCCGCGCCCCTCTGCCTGACCGGTTCCGCCGGGCTGGGGGCCGCGCAGGCGCTGTCGCTTCCGTTTGCCCAGGAGGTCATCGCCGCCACAAAGGCCGTGAACCGGTTTGTGCCGGAGGCCGACGTGGTCATTGAGCTGGGCGGCGAGGACGCCAAGATCACGTTTATGAAGCCGGTGGTGTCGCAGCGGATGAACGGCACCTGCGCCGGCGGCACCGGCGCGTTCATCGACCAAATGGCCTCGCTGCTGACCACCGACGCGCAGGGGCTGGACGCGCTGGCGCGCGAGTACCGCACGCTGTATACCATTGCCTCCCGCTGCGGCGTGTTCGCAAAGAGCGACATGCAGCCGCTGCTGAACGAGGGGGCCTCCCACGAGGACCTGGCCGCCTCGGTGCTGCAAGCGGTCGTAAACCAGACCATCGCGGGGCTGGCCTGCGGGCAGCCCATCACCGGCACCGTCGTGTTTTTGGGCGGGCCGCTGCACTATCTGCCGGCCCTGCGGGCCGCGTTTGAACGCACGCTGGCGGGCAAGGCCGAGCGCTTTGTCACCCCCGAGCGCGCCGAGGTGTTTGTCGCGCTGGGGGCGGCTCTCTCGGCGGAGGGGCCCGCCATTCCCGTCGCGGAACTGCCCCGCCGGCTGCGCGCCGCGCGCGCGCTGGACCCCGCGATCCCGCGCTTGCCGGCGCTCTTTGCCTCCGGGGCGGACAAAGCCGCCTTCGCCGCGCGCCACGCCCAAAGCCGCGCGCCGCGCACCGCGCCGGACACGCTGTCCGGCCCCTGCTTCTTCGGGCTGGACGCCGGCAGCACGACGATCAAAGCGGTGCTGACCGACGGCGACGGCCGCATCGCCCACTCCCATTACGCCCCGAACCGGGGCGCCCCGCTGCGGACGGGCGTCGAGATCTTGCGGGAGATCTACCGGATCCTCCCCCCGGGCGCCTACATCGCCCACGCCTGCGTCACCGGTTACGGGGAGACGCTGCTGCGCCGCGCCCTGTGCGCGGACATGGGCGAGATCGAGACCCTGGCCCACATCAGGGCGGCGCAGGTGTTCCGGCCCGACGCGGACTTCATCTTGGACATCGGCGGGCAGGACATGAAGTGTATGCGGCTGAAAGACGGGATGATCGAATCGATCCTCTTAAACGAGGCCTGTTCTTCGGGTTGCGGTTCGTTCATCTCCACCTTCTCGGCCTCTCTGGAGCTGCCCGTTGAGGATTTCGCGTCCGCTGCGGGCGCGGCGAGCGCCCCCGTGGACCTCGGCACCCGCTGCACGGTGTTTATGAACTCGCGGGTCAAGCAGGCGCAAAAGGAGGGCGCGTCGGTGGGCGACATCTCCGCCGGGCTCGCCTACTCGGTGGTGCGCAACGCGATCTACAAAGTGATCGGCGTCAAAAAGCCCTCCGACCTCGGCCTGACGCCGGTGGTGCAGGGCGGCGCGTTCCTAAACGACGCCATCTTGCGCGCCTTCGAGCTCATGGCCGGCCGTGAGGCCGTGCGCCCGGACATCAGCGGGCTCATGGGCGCCTACGGCGCGGCGATCCTCGCGCGGGAACACTGGCGGGGCGGGGCGTCCGCGCTGCTGCCGGCGGACCGGCTGGACGAGGCGCTGCCGGTGCGGACCGCCGCCGTCCCCTGCCGGGGCTGTTCAAACCGCTGCAAACTGACCGTCTCGCACTTCCCCGGCGGACGGCGGATCGTCTCCGGCCACCGCTGCGAACAGGGCGCGCGCCTGAGCGGCGACGCGGCCCCGGCGCCCGAGGCGGCGCCCGACCTGAGCGCGTACAAATACGAGCGCGTCTTCGCCTACGAGCCGCTGCCGGAGGCGGAGGCCCCCCGCGGCGTCATCGGACTGCCGCGCGCGCTCAATGTGTATGAAAATTATCCCTTCTGGGCCACACTGTTGACGAAGTTGGGGTTCTCGGTAAAACTTTCCGGCCACTCGGACCACGCGCTGTTTGAGCGCGGCATGTCCACGATCCCCTCGGAGAGCGTGTGCTACCCGGCCAAGCTGGCCCACGGGCACATCCAGCAGCTCCTCGACGACGGCGTAAAGACGATCTTCTTCCCCTGCGTCCCCTATGAGCGCCGGGAAAACGAGGAGGCGAACAACCACTACAACTGCCCGATCGTCACCTCCTACCCGGAGGTGATCGGCAACAACATCGACGCGCTGCGCGCCCAAGGGGTGACGTTTCTCAACCCCTTCTTCTCCCTGCATCACACCCGGGCGCTGCCCGCCCGGGTCGCGGAGGCCTTCGCGGCCTTTGGCGTCACCCGCCGGGAGGCGAAAGACGCGCTGCGGGCCGCCTTCGACGAGATGGACCGCTGCCAACGCGACATCCGGCAAAAGGGCGACGAAACCGTCGCCTGGCTGGAGAAGACCGGGCGGACCGGGATCGTGCTGTCCGGGCGGCCCTACCACATCGACCCGGAGGTCCATCACGGCCTGCCCGACCTGCTGACGTCGCTGGGGTTTGCCGTACTCACCGAGGATTCCGTGAGCCACCGCGCCCGCGTCGCGCGGCCGCTGCGCGTGTTTGACCAGTGGATGTATCACACCCGGCTGTACGACGCGGCCCAGTACACCGTCTCGCACCCGCGGCTCGAGATGGTGCAGCTCAATTCCTTCGGCTGCGGGCTGGACGCCATCACGGCCGACCAGGTGTGCGAGATCCTGCGGCGGGGCGGAAAGACCTATACGGTGCTGAAGATCGACGAGATGAGCAACCAGGGCGCCGCGCGCATCCGTATGCGGTCTCTCAAGGCGGCCCTCGAGGAACGCGCGGGCCGCGCCGCGCCCCCGGTCCGGTCCGCGCCGTCCGCGCCGGCGCGCGTGGCGTTCACCGGCGAGATGCGAAAGAAGCACACCGTCCTCGCGCCGCAGATGTCGCCCGTCCACTTCACGCTGGCTGAGGCGGTGCTGCGCCGCGCCGGCTACCGGTGCGTGGTGCTCGAGAAGGTCTCGCCCGAGGACATTGAGGTGGGGCTGCGCTATGTGAACAACGACGCCTGCTACCCCACGCTCATTGTGGTCGGGCAGCTTCTGAACGCGCTGCTCTCCGGGCGCTACGACCCAAACAACACGTCCATCTTCCTCACCCAGACCGGCGGCGGCTGCCGGGCCACCAACTATGTGAGCCTGCTGCGCCGCGCGTTGGAGGCCGCCGGGTTCCCCCAGGTGCCGGTGGTGGCGCTGTCGGTCGGCGGGATCGAAAAAAACGAGGGCCTGCGGATGGCGCCGGGGCTGCTGGACGGCGCGATCAAATCCATCATCGTCGGCGACCTGCTCAGCCACGTGCTGCTGCGCACGCGCCCCTACGAGGCCGACCCCGGCGCGGCCAACGCACTGTACCGGAGCTGGCTGGCGCGCGCCGTCGCGTATTTTTCCGGGGAGGGCCCCCACACCTACCGGACGCTGCTGCGCGGGATCGTCGGCGATTTTGAGGCGCTGCCCCTGCGCGCCATCCCGCGCAAGACCCGCGTGGGCCTGGTGGGCGAGATCCTGGTCAAATTTCATCCCGACGCCAACAACAACGCCGTGGACGTCATCGAGAAAGAGGGCTGCGAGGCCATTGTGCCGGGGCTGCTCGGGTTCTTTCGGTACTGCTTTTACAACAGCGTGGTCAAGCAGAAGATATTGGGCACCTCCCGGGCGGCGGCGGCCGGCATGAAGATGCTGCTTCAAATCCTCGACCGCTACGAGGCCCCCTGCCGGCGCATACTGCGCCAATCCCGGCGGTTCTCCGTCGGCGACACCATCCGTCAGCTGGCCGAGCGGGCGCAGTCGGTGCTCTCTCTGGCCAACCAGTGCGGCGAGGGCTGGCTGCTCACAGCCGAGATGCTGGAGCTCATGGAGAGCGGCGTGCAGGGCATTGTCTGCGCCCAACCCTTTGCCTGCCTGCCGAACCATGTCACAGGCAAGGGCATGATCCGCGAGCTGCGCCGCCGTTTTCCCCATGTGAACATCGTCCCGGTGGACTATGACCCCGGCGCCTCCGAGGTGAACCAACTCAACCGCATCAAGCTGATGCTCTCGGCGGCCACGGCGCCGGCGTCGCCCTGACGCGCGCCATATGTCAACTACTAGTTAAAAAACATGATTATTTAACGGAAAGTTTTGGAGGTGTCACGTTTGTTGGAGGGGTTTGTGCGGGTGGCGGCGGCGGCGCCGCGGGTACGGGTGGCGGACTGCGCGCACAACGCCGGGGAGATCCGGCGTCTCATGGAGCGGGCCGCGCGGGAGCGTGTCTCGTTTTTGTGCCTGCCCGAGCTGTGTCTCACCGGCTGCACCTGCGGCGATTTGTTCCGCCAGGAGACGCTGCTGCGCGCCGCGCGGACGGCGCTCGGCGCGCTGGTGCGCGCGAGCGCGGCCCACAACCTGCTCGTGGCGGCGGGGCTGCCCCTCGCGCTGGGGGACAAACTCTACAACGCGGCGGCGGTGTTTGCCCGCGGGCGGCTGCTGGGGTTTGTGCCGAAAACCCATCTGCCGAACTACTGTGAATTTTACGAACTCCGCCACTTCTCGCCGGCGCCGGCCGGCATCGGGACGGTCGACTTCGACGGACAGGCCGTCCCCTTCGGCGCCCCGCTGCTGTTTGCCTGCGAAGAACTGCCGGCGTTTCGTCTCGCGGTGGAGCTCTGCGAGGACCTCTGGACGCCGTCGCCGCCGAGCGTGCGCCACGCGCTGGCCGGCGCCACCGTCCTCGCGAATCTGTCGGCCGGCGACGAGACGGTCGGCAAGGCCGCCTACCGGCGCGCCTTGGTCGCCGGGCAGTCCGCGCGGCTGATCTGCGGCTATGTGTACGCCGGCGCCGGCCGGGGGGAGAGCACCACCGACACGGTCTTCTCCGGCCATCAGCTCATCTGCGAAAACGGCGTGACGCTGGCCGAGGCACCCCCGTTCGCGGACGGCTGGGCGCTCTCCGAGATCGACCTGCCCGCCCTCCTGCACGACAGGCGGCGCATGAACACCTTCTCCGCCGACGCGGCCGCCGGCAGCTATGTCACCGTTTCCTTCTCCCTCGACACGTCGCCGCCCAACCTGACGCGGGCCGTCGACCCGCGCCCGTTTGTTCCGGCGGACACGCAGGAACGGGGCGCGCGCTGCGAGGAGATTTTGACCATGCAGGCCGCCGGGCTCGCCACACGGCTGGCGCACACGAACGCCCGCGCGGCGGTGGTCGGGGTCTCCGGCGGCCTCGACAGCTGTCTCGCGCTGCTGGCGGCGACCCGGGCCGCCGGTTCGCTCACGCCGCCGCCGGACATCCTGCCCGTCACAATGCCCTGCTTCGGCACCACTGCGCGCACAAACCAAAACGCCCGCCGCCTGTGCGCGTCGCTGGGCCTCACCTGCCGCGAAATCGACATCTCCGAAAGCGTGCGGCGTCACCTGCGCGACATCGACCACCCGGCGGACGCACGCGACGTGGTGTACGAGAACGCGCAGGCCCGCGTCCGAACCCTCGTGCTCATGGATCTCGCCAACCAGGCGGGCGGGCTCGTCGTCGGCACGGGGGATCTCTCTGAGCTCGCGCTGGGCTGGACCACCTACAACGGCGACCACATGAGCATGTACGGCGTCAACGCGGGCGTGCCGAAGACACTGGTGCGGCATATCGTCCGGCACGTGGCCGACACCTGCGGGGACGCCTCCCTGTCGGAGGTGCTGCGCGACATCCTGGCCACGCCGGTCAGCCCGGAGCTGCTGCCGCCCGAAAACGGCGTGATCAGCCAGCAGACCGAGGCGCTGGTGGGTCCCTACGATCTGCACGACTTCTTCCTGTATCACACCGTCCGCTGGGGGCGCGCGCCGCGCGACATCCTGGCGCTGGCCGGCACGGCGTTTGCCGGCGTCTACACGCCGGATGAGATCCGCGCCTGGCTGCGGGTGTTCCTCCGCAGCTTCTTCGCGCAGCAGTTCAAACGGAGCTGTCTGCCCGACGGGCCCAAGATCGGTTCCGTCACCTTGTCGCCCCGCGGCGACTGGCGTATGCCCAGCGACGCCGTCTGCGCCGCCTGGCTCGCGGACCTGGAGACAGATCCGGACCCGACGCCGTCTCCGTGAACCCCAAAGGCCCAAACCAAAGCCCGTTTCCGCCGAAGCTTCCAGGATATGGAAATATATGGATTATTGCCGCCGCGGGA
>JAIRTA010000067.1 GCA_031255175.1 Oscillospiraceae bacterium
GGCAAATATTTTCTCCCCTCTTTACATCGCGCCTGGCGCGTGGTATGATAGATGTCAAGAACACGCCGGTGGGCGGGAGCGTTGCGGCGGCCGTGTTTTTATTATGCGCCCGTGGCTCAATGGATAGAGCATCAGATTCCGGTTCTGAGGGCTGGGGGTTCGAGTCCCTCCGGGCGTGCCAGACGATGCAATCTCGGACCAGCCCACGACCATCTACTTTTTCAAAAAAGTGGTAGCCGTGGTGGTGAAAGTGGGTTGCAGGTAAAGGGTTCCCCCGATCTCACATGAGATCGGGGCCTTTTGCGTTTTCGTCGCCGTCACCCTTGCTCCTTTTCGAGCGCCTTGCATATGGCTTCCTCGATGAGGTTATTGCGCTTGCGTGATGTCTCGGAGTCAAGATCTTCTGAGATGAACCGCACAACCTCCTCGCGTACGGCGTCTCACTCTAGCAATCCCAAGTGCCCCCCTATACTTCCGTTCCGTCCGGGAACCGGAAGAGACAAACGAACTCGGCGCCGATCGCCGCTGCGATGTCTGCCAAGTCTCGCGGCCCCAACGAGCCCCGCATGACGCGCTGATTGAGTGCTGATGCACTGGTGCCTAAGCGCCGCGCCAGCTCTGCCTCACTGATATCAGCGCAGGCCAGCGCCATCTTGACCATTTTCTTGATGTCCATTTTTACCACCTCGACACTAGCATACACCCTCCCCGGAATGTTGTCAATATTTTTTCAAAAAATCTTTAGAAAACACTTGACAACATTTAGATTATAGTGTATACTTAGATTGTAAGGACGGGGGAACACCCCAGGTACAGAAAGAGGTGAGGTGAATGGACATCACGGATGGCGAACTGGTCGAGCGACTGGCCCGCGAGACCGAGAGGCTGAGGATTTTGGCGATCCTCCGGGAGTGCGAGACACTGCCAGAAGCGATCGACAAGATCAAGGCCATCTCAGAAAAATAAAGCGGTTCGCGGCCTCCACTCTGTGCCAGAACAAAGACGGTCTGAACCGCATGGTTTGGGCCGTCTTTTTTGCGCCGCAGCCCTCACAAAAAGGTGTTGCACCACGAGACGGCGTCCAGATACAGCCGCAGCAGCTGCTCCTCCGTGACTCCAAAGTGGCCGCAGCGCTCCACGGCGTCCTCCCATTCGCCGCGCTCATAGGAGGCGATGATCCCCAAAATATCGGCGATGGGGCCGCAGCCCTCGACGAGCGCATCTTCGATCTCGGCCACGCCGGAGATCTGGGGCAAAACATCGGCCATCGGCATCTCCATGATCACATCGAGCAGAGAGAACAGCCCGCTCATGAACAGCTGCTCGGGGTCGATCGAACGGCAGTGGCGCTCGCCGAATATTTCGAGAAAGCGTCCGCGGATCAGGGATGTGCGGATGATCTCGTCCGATTTGCTCGACGTGATGCCGATCATAGCGAGCAGAGAGATCCATTTTTTGATCTCACGCAGCCCCAGAACCGCCAGCGCGTGGCGGATGCTTTTGATCTCGTGCCGCACGCCGAAGTAGGCGGAGTTTACAAGGCGCAGCAGGCGGTAGGAGAGCACCACATCGCGGCGGATGATGCGGGCCAGCTGCACAAAATCCACATCCGCCCGGCTGACATGCTGAATAAGCCGGACGTAATTGACCATCAACGGGTCAATTTTTTTGTTGGACAAAATGACCGGCTTGCTGAAAAAATAGCCCTGGAAATAGCTAAAGCCCATGTCCATAGCCTGCTGGAAGATCTCGTGCGTCTCCACCTTCTCCGCCAGCAGCCTGGGAGAACGCGGCCGCAGCTTTTTGACGACTTCGCGGATCTCCTCCGGGTCCGCGTCCAGCCAGTCGATCTTTACGATGTCGGCCCACCGGATCAGGGGTTCGAGCTCCGGCCGGTACACAAAGTCGTCCAGCGCGATGGTATACCCCGCCTCTTTCAGCGAGCGGCAGGCCTCCACCACCGAGGGCAGCGGCGCCACATCTTCCAGGACCTCAATCACCAGATATTGGTTCGGAAAAAGCGTGGCAATGCCTGACTCCAACAGATTTTGCGTAAAATTAATAAACGCCGGTTTGTTCCCGGTGATTTTTTTAATGTCGTTTCCGTAAAAGCTGGCCATAATCGTCTCCGAAGAGGCTTTGTCCGGGTCTGAGAGCATGGCGGCGAAATTCCGCGTCCCGTCGAAGCGATAGAGCAGCTCATACGCAAACACTTTCATCCTGCGGTCGAAGATGGGTTGACGAGCAATGAATTGATTCAAAGTTCCGTCTCCCTCTGAACCATTATATGGTCCTGGCGCCGAAAACGGCTCGAAATCCAGCTTATTTTTATTATACACCGCCGGTGCGCGTTCGTCAATTGGGACCTCTGAAATCGAACATATGTTTTTTGTTTTCGATTTTCCCGTGTTTTTTGAAAATACTGAAGATTTATACCGAACAGATGTACGATTTTGAAAAATAATGCTTGCTTTTTGATGCGATATCTATTATACTAAATGAGCAGTGGGGGAAAGTGGTGAAGTAGACGCAAATTTTTTACGATATAATAAGCGAGGTGGGGAAAGATGCTCGGCACATACCAGTACGCGCTCGACGCGAAGGGCCGCGTGTTTGTCCCCGCCAAGCTGCGTGAAGAACTGGGGGACATCATCTATGTCTCCAAAGGCATCGACAACTGCCTCTTTGTCTACGGCGCCCCGGAATGGGGCAAGATAGAAGAAAAACTGGCCGCCATGCCGGTGAGCCGCGCCCGCTACTTGCAGCGCAGCCTCTTCCCCTCGGCCGCCCGGTTTGAGCTGGACGCGCAGGGGCGCATTTTGCTCCCGCAGGCGCTGCGCGAACACGCGGGGCTCACCAAAGACGTGACGATTGTGGGCGTGGGCAACCGGGCGGAGATCTGGAGCCTCGAGAGCTGGACGCGCTACAACGAACAGACCGACGACAAACTGGCGGAAGCCATGGATGAGCTGGGATTCTAATGCCGTACGATCACACCCCCGTGATGCTGGCCCGGTGCCTGGAGATGCTGCGCGTGCGGCCCGAGGGTTTTTACGTGGACGCGACCGCGGGCGCGGGCGGACATGCCGAGGCCGTGGCCCATTCTCTCAAAGGCGGCCGGCTCCTCTGCCTGGACAAGGACCCCGAAGCCCTGGAACGGGCCCGGGCGCGGCTTGCGCCCTTCGGAGACCGGGTGCTGCTGGTACGCAGCGACTACCGGCGTCTCTCCGATGTATTGGCGGCGCACCGCCTGCCCGGCGCGGACGGCATTTTGTTCGATCTCGGCGTCTCCTCGCCCCAGTTCGACGACCCCGCGCGCGGGTTCAGCTACCGCTTCGACGCGGCTCTGGACATGCGTATGAACCCGGAGGACCCTCTGACGGCCCGCGAGATTGTAAACACATGGCCTCAGTCGGAACTCAGGCGCATCCTGTTTGACTACGGAGAGGAACCCCACGCGCCGCTCATCGCCGCCGCCCTCGTCAGGCGGCGGGCGGAGGCCCCCATTGAGACCACGGGGCAGTTGGCCGACATCATCGCGCAGGCATTGCCGGCCAAGTCCCGCCGGCGGCCGGGGCACCCCGCCAAACGGAGTTTTCAGGCCGTTCGGATCGCGGTGAACGACGAACTCGGCGGGTTGGCACAGGGTCTCGCGGCCGCCATCGGCGCGTTGCGTCCGGGCGGGCGGCTTGTGGTTCTCAGCTTTCATTCATTGGAAGATAGGATCGTCAAAACCGCTCTGGCCGACGCCGCGCGGGGCTGTATCTGTCCCAAAGACCTGCCGGTGTGCGTCTGCGGACACACCCCCGCGCTGCGGATCCTCACGCGGCGGCCGCTCACGGCCGACCCCACGGAATTGTCAGAAAACCGGCGCGCCCACAGCGCCAAACTGCGGGCCGCCGAAAAGTTGTAGATATTCCATTAATTTCCATTTTCACTCCCCTATTTTCGGGCAGGAGGTGTTCCCATGAGCGTGCAGACCGCGAAGGTGGCGCAGGATCTCTCCCGTTTTGACAACCGGCGCCGTGTGCGTGAGGCCGTGGCCCAGGACATCCTGGAGCAGTCGGCCGCCAAGGTGCGCGCGCAGCCGCGGGTCAAAGAAACCGTCCGCATATCCGGTTGGATGCTGCTGGGTTTCGCGACGTTCGCCGTCTCCATGTTCATCGTCGTTTACTCCAACGTGCGGCTCGCGGAGCTGTCATCGAAGACCGGCGCGCTGTCCAGGGAGATCGCGGAGCTGAAACAGGAGGAATCCCTTCTACAAAAGCTGGGCGACAGCAAGGTCAACATGGCGGAGATCGAACGGATCGCCACCGAGGAACTCGGAATGATCAAGCCCACGCGCGACCAGGTGATCTACATCGACCTGTCCGACGGCGACCACGCCGTTGTGCTGAAAGACACAGGCGGTTTCTGGCGCGACCTGTTCGGCGGCTGAGTTTCCGGGCCGCCCGGTCTCAGACATACCCGTATGTGTCCGGTCTATATCAAAAATTTAATTCTATTGAAGAATTAGATGACGGCATACCCGTATGTGTTCGGTCTATATATAGAGAGTGGGAGGAGTGGAAAACAAGAGCGCTCCTCCTTCGTGTATTACCACGCCGGGGGCCCGAGGGGAAGGAGTTTCATGTTGAAGGCGTCAAAACAACTGCCGGCGTCCCGCCGCGCGAACCGCACCGTGCTCTTTCGCACCTTTGTCCTGATGGCCCTTTGCGGCGTCGGCCTTTTTGTGCCGCTCGGGATGAAGCTCTACGACATCCAGATCGTAAACCACGACAAATACGAACGGATGGCGGTGGAACAGCAGACAAAAAACACCGTGATCTCACCGCTGCGCGGGACGATCTTCGACCGCAACTACAAGACGCTGGCCGTGTGCGCCGGTGTGGACACCGTTTTCATCTCCCCGGCGGACATCGAGACCGAAGACCAGGCCCAACGCATCGCGCGCGGGCTGTCGGAGATCCTGGACGTGGACTACGACGTCATATATGAAAAGACGCAAAAGAAAAACCGCCAGTATGAGGAGATCCGCAAAAAGATCGAGAAAGACCTGGCCGACCGGGTGCGGACCTTCATCTCGGACAACGACCTTCAGGGGATCGTGTACGTGACGCCGGATTCCAAGCGCTACTACCCGAACGGCAATTTCGCCTCCCACGTGCTCGGCTTCGTCGGCGACGACAACCAGGGGCTGGACGGCGTGGAGGCCATCTACGACGAGAGCCTGAAGGGGACGCCGGGCCGGGTGGTGGCCGCGCGGGACGCCAGGAACCGCGTCATGCCCTTTCAATACGAAAAACACTACGACGCGCAGGACGGTCTGGGCGTTGTCCTCACCCTGGACGAGACGATGCAGCACTTCTTAGAAAATCACCTGCAGACGGCCCTGGTGGAAAACGACGTGCGCAACAAAGCGGCCGGCATCATCATGGATGTGAAAACCGGGGAGATCCTGGCGATGGACACCCAGTACGGATATGACCCAAACGAACCGCGGGCACTGACGGACCCCGCCGTCATCGACGCGCTCACGGGCCTCGAGGGCGAGGAGCGGAGCGCGCTGCTGAAAGACGCGCTGCTCACGCAGTGGCGCAACAAGATCGTAAACGACACCTACGAACCCGGTTCGACCTTTAAGATCGTCACGACGGCGGTGGCGCTGGAGGAAAACGCCGTCTCGCTGAACGACACGTTCTTTTGCCAGGGCTCGATCATGGTGCCCGGCTGGAGCAAACCCATCCACTGCCACAAACTGTCCGGCCACGGCGAGGAGAGCTTCTTGCAGGGCGTGCAAAACTCCTGCAACCCGGTGTTTATCACGGTGGCCCAACGGGTTGGACAGACACGGTTTTATGATTATTTCCGGGCCTTCGGCTTCACGGAAAAGACGGGCGTCGACCTGCCCGGCGAATCGGGCAGCGTATTTCACTCGCGGGACGCCTTCCACGAGGATACGGTCGCGCTGTCGACATACGCCTTCGGCCAGACCTTCAACATCACGCCGATTCAGCTCATCACGGCGGTGTCGGCGGTGGCCAACGGCGGCAACCTGATGAAACCGCACATCGTCCGGGAACTGGTGGACGACCAGGGCCGCGTGGTCCGGAGCATCCAGCCCGAGATCGTCCGGCAGGTGATCTCCGCGGAGACCTCCCGGACCGTGTGTGAGATCTTGGAATCCGTTGTCAGCGTGGGCACCGGCAGAAACGCCAACATCGCGGGCTACCGCATCGCCGGCAAAACCGGCACATCCCAAAAGCGCGACCCGGAGACACATGAATATATGCCGGGCAAATACGTCGTCTCGTTTGTGGGCTTCGCCCCGGCCGACGACCCGCAGGTGGCCGTGCTGGTCCTGCTCGACGAGCCGATGTACGGGCCGCCGAACCTCCGCTCCGGCGGCGGCATGGCGGCACCCGTGGTGCGCCGCATCATGTCCGACATCCTGCCCTACATCGGGATCGCGCCGCAGTACACGCCCGGAGAGGGCGTCGCGCCGGAGATCACCGTGCCGTCTGTGAGCGGACTGCCGGTGGCGGACGCGGAACAGCTTTTGAAAGACCGGGACATCCCATATTCGGTGGTGGGCCAGGGCGACACGGTGTCCGCGCAGACGCCGGCGGCCGGCGCGCAGGTGCCGGAGAGCGCCGAAATCATCCTCTACCTGGGCGATGAGCGGCCGCCGGAGAGCGCGACGGTGCCGAACGTGGTCGGGATGACGGCCGAAAAAGCCAACCGGGCACTGGTGAACGCGGGGTTCTACATGCGGGCCGTGGGCGCCACCACCGCCGTCGGCGGCACGATTGCGGCAGCCGGCCAGAGCGTGGAGGCCGGCACGCAGGCGCCTCCCGGCACAACCATCGAAGTGGAATTCTTAGACACGAGCTTGCGAGACTGACGCGCGCGGGGCATAAACCTGAAAAGAGGGGCGAGGGGGAGCGTATGAAACTGGCGGAACTGTTGGCGGAGATCACACCCGTTTCTCTGGGCGTCAGCCTCGATCTGGACGTGAAGGGGCTGTGCCTCGACTCCCGCCTGGTGTCGGCGGGGGACCTGTTTTTTGCCGTACCCGGCGCCCGGGAAGACGGCGCCGCCTACATCCCGCAGGCGCTGGCCGCCGGGGCGGCGGCCGTCGTGACAGAGGCGGAGACGGACCCCGCGCTGCCGGCCGTGCGCGTGCCGGACCTGCGCGCCGCGATGGCCGCGATGGCCGCGCGCTTTTATGGGCGCCCGGCCGCCCGTCTTCGTATGATCGGGGTCACGGGCACCAACGGCAAGACCACCGTCACCCATATTGTCAAGGGCATTTTGGAGCGGGCCGGCGGCTTTCGGGTGGGCCTCATCGGCACCAACGGCAACCGGATCGGCGACACGCTCCTCCCCTCCGAACGCACGACGCCCGACATCCTGACCTTGCAGGCGCTGCTGGCGCGGATGGCCGAAGCGGGCTGCTCCCACTGCGTGATGGAGGTCTCATCCCACGCGCTCTCCCAGCACCGCGTGTACGGCGTCGAATTTCGGGAGGCGCTGTTCACAAACCTCACACAGGACCACATGGACTATCACCGCGACATGGAAGAATATTTTCGCGCCAAGGCGCTTCTTTTTCAACAGTCCGACGCCGCCGTGCTGAACCTGGACGACCCCTACGGCCGGCGGCTGGCGGAGGACGGTTCCCTCAACTCCATCACCTATTCGACGCGGCGCGACGAAGCGGACGTGGTGGCCAAAAACATCCGTTTCAAGGCCAACCGGGTTGAATTTGAAGTCGTGACCACATCCGGCATCGCCCGGATCGAATGGGCGACGCCGGGCCTTTTCTCCGTCTACAACGCGCTGGCCGCCGTGGCGTGCGCGCTGATGGAGGGCGTCGCGCTGCGGGACATCGCGGCGGCGACGCGGGAGATCCCCCCGGTGCGCGGGCGCATGGAGGTGGTGCCGGGGCCCGAGGGCGTCACGGTCGTCATCGACTACGCCCACACGCCGGACGCGCTGGAAAACCTGCTCTTGGCCGTGCGCGAATACCACGGCGGGCGCGTCATCACGCTGTTCGGGTGCGGCGGTGACCGCGACCGGAGCAAGCGCCCCCTGATGGGCGCCGCCGCGGCCCGGCTGTCCGATCTCGTCATCGTGACCTCCGACAACCCGCGCACGGAGAAACCGGCGCAAATCATCGAGGAGATCACGGCCGGCATCCCGGCGTCCGGCACGCCCGCGCTGGTGGTGGAAAACCGCGTCGAGGCCGTCGGCCGGGCGCTCTCGGAGGCCAAACCGGGGGATATAGTCCTGCTGGCCGGCAAGGGGCATGAGGACTACCAGGAAATAGACAGACAAAAATTTCCGCTCGACGAACGCGAGGTCGTGGCCGATTGGGTCCGCCGGACGCGGGAACGGGAGGGATAGGCACCTATGATCGAACTTTTCTGCGCCTTTGCCCTCTCCTTCGGACTGACGGCCGCGTCCGGTCTGCCGCTGCTTCCGCTGCTGCGCCGGCTGAAGCTCGGCCAGAGCATCCGTGAGGAGGGGCCGCGCTGGCACATGTCCAAATCCGGCACCCCCACGATGGGCGGCCTCATGTTCGCCGTCGGCATCACGGTCACCGTGTTGCTCCTGGGGCTGCCGTACCTCTCGCGGGGCCGCTACGAGCACATGCTCGCGCTGGCCTTCGCCTGGCTTTACGGGGGCATCGGCTTCGCGGACGACTTTTTCAAAGTGGCGCGCCGCCGCAACCTTGGGCTCACGGCGCTGCAAAAATTGATGCTCCAGCTCGCCGCCGCCGCCGCGCTGCTCGCTCTCATGCGGCTGTGCGGCTACACGACGGCGGACGTCTATCTCCCCCTCTTGCGTCTGACGGCGCCGCTGCCGTGGATCCTGTTCTTGACACTGGCACTGCTGTATGTGGCGGGGTTTGTCAACGCCGTCAACCTGACCGACGGCGTTGACGGGCTGTGCAGCGGCGTGACGCTGCCCGTGGCCGTCTTCTTCGCGGCGCTCTGCCTGGCCTGGAACCGCCCCGCGCCCGCCCTGTTCGCGGCGGCGCTGGCCGGCGGGACAGCCGGTTTTCTGCCCTACAACTTTCACCCGGCGCGGGTGTTCATGGGGGACACGGGTTCGCTGTTTTTGGGCGGCGCGCTGTGCGGGCTCGCGCTGGCGATCGACGCGCCGCTGCTGCTGCCGCTCGTGGGGCTTGTCTATCTGATCGAGATCGTGTCGGTTGTCCTGCAGGTGGGGTATTTTAAGGCGACGGGCGGCCGGCGGCTCTTCAAGATGACGCCTATCCACCACCATTTTGAAATGTCCGGCTGGAGCGAACCCAAAATTTTCTGCGTCTTCTCCGCTCTGACCGCGCTCCTGTGCCTCGCCGTCTACCTGGCGGAACGGTAAATGCCTGCACGGCACAGCGCCTATAATTTACAATAAATAGAAAAAGGTGGGATTTTATGGATGAGTCGAATGCGGCACGCCGCCCGGACGCGCGGACGTACGGCGAACCGGAGACACTCGAAAAACCCCACAAGGGGCCTATGGACCTCCCTTTTCTCATGTTGGTCGTCATGCTCTCCGTCATTGGGCTCGTGATGATGTTCTCCGCCAGCTACGCCTCGGCGCTGAACGACAAAGACACAGGCTACAACGCCGCCTATTATTTTATACGCCAGGGCCTGTTTGCTGTGATGGGCATGGGCCTCATGCTGCTCATCTCCCGGATCAATTATCAGATCTTTCGTCCGCTCGCCGTGCCGCTCATGGCCTCCTCGATCGCGCTGCTGGTCCTGGTTCTCATCGTCGGCGTGGAGCGGAATTCCGCCAAACGGTGGATCCTCATCCCGGGATTTTCTCAGTTCCAACCCTCGGAGATCGCGAAACTGGCGGTCATCGTGTGTTTCGCGGCGATGATCTCCGTCTATAAAGACCGCATGAAGACATTCCGGTACGGCATACTGCCCTTCATGGCCATTTTGGGCGTCATCGCCTTCCTCATGTTTTTGGAACCGCACCTATCCGGGACAGTGCTGATCCTGGGCGTCGGCGGCGCGCTGATGTTTGTCGGCGGCGTGCATTGGGGCTGGTTCGCCGCCCTCCTCGGCGGCGGCGGTCTCGGGGTCTATCTGATTTTGACGACGGACTTGCTGGGCAAGATCCTGCCCTATGCCATGCGGCGCATTGAGCTCTGGCGCAACCCCTTTTTGGACCCGCGCGGCAGCGGCTACCAGGCCATACAATCCCTGTACGCCATCGGCTCCGGGGGCGCGTTTGGGCTGGGCCTCGGCAAGAGTCGGCAGAAATATCTCTACCTGCCGGAGGAACACAACGACTTTGTCTTTGCCATCGTCTGCGAGGAGTTGGGGCTCATCGGCGCCTGCATCGTGCTGCTGCTGTTCGCTGTGCTCATCTTGCGCGGGTACTGGATCGCCATCCACGCGCGGGACCGCTTCGGCTCCCTGATGGTGACCGGCATCGTCACCCTGCTCGCCATGCAGACCTTCTTCAACGTGGCGGTCGTCACAAATCTGATCCCCGTGACCGGCATGAGTATGCCGTTTTTCAGTTACGGAGGGACTTCCCTGCTCATTCAGCTCATGGAGATGGGCATTGTGCTGGCTGTCTCCCGTCAAATCCCCGCCCCAAAATCAGGCTGACGCCGCCGGAGCCCGTGTGAAAACGCGAGAGTTTTCACCGGACTATACAATACATAGTCCGGTTTTGCGGGATACACTATATATTGTATGTTCATAATTGCATGCCCAAATATTGCATGTTCAATGTGAAAACGTGGTTTTTACACAGCCCGGCCGGGGGATGACGGAGGGATCGCGATGAGAATCTTGTTCGCCTGCGGCGGAACGGCGGGGCACATCAACCCGGCGCTGGCGGTGGCGGGCCTGTTGCGGGCGCGGCACTCGCACGCCGAGGTCCTGTTTGTGGGCGCCGACGGCGGCATGGAATGCGACCTCGTACCGCGCGCCGGCTACCGCATCCAAACGGTATCCATCCGCAGCCTGCGGCACCGGCTCACGCCGGCGGCCCTGTGGTACAACCTCAAAGTGCTGGGCGGCCTGGCGGGCAGTCTCAGAGCCGCCGGGCACATTTTGGATGAATTCAAACCCGACGCCGTCCTCGGGACCGGCGGTTACGCCAGCTTCCCCGTTGTGTACACGGCGAGCCGGCGCGGCATTCCGTCGGCGGTTCACGAATCCAACGCGCTGCCGGGGCTCACGACAAAGCTGCTGGCCCGCCGGGCGGACCGGGTGCTGGTCAGCTTTCCGGAGGCCGTATCCGCGTATCGCCGCCCGGACCGGGTGACGGTGACGGGCACACCGGTGCGGCAGGCGTTCTTGGAGGCGGACAGGGGCGCGGCGCGGCGCGCGCTCGGGCTTGACGAGAGGCCCGTCGTGCTCTCTTACTTCGGCTCGCTGGGAGCCCGCGACATGAACCGGCACATGGTGGATTTCATCCGGCGCGAGAGTGAGACGGGGGCCTTTCAGCACTTCCACGTCACCGGCCGGTTCGGCTGGGCCTGGATGCCGGACGCGGTCCGTCAGGCCGGCGTCGACTTGGCGTCGCACCCCGAGATCCGGCTGTCCGAATACCTTCACGACATGCCCACCGCTATGGCGGCGGCCGATCTGCTCATCACGCGCGCCGGCGCCTCGACGCTGGCCGAACTGATGGCCACGGGCAAGCCCGCCATATTGGTCCCTTCGCCCAACGTCACGGGCCACCACCAGGAAGAAAACGCCCGCGTACTGGCGCGCGCCGGCGCCGCCGTGCTGCTGCCGGAGTCGGAATGCGGGGACGGGGCGCTGTTCTCCGCCGCGAGCGGCCTGCTTCGGGAAAACGCCAAACGGGAGGCGATATCGGCCCGTTTGCGCGGCCTGGCGGTCTTGGACGCAACCGAGAAGATTTATCAGATTGTGACATCCCTGGCGGCCAAACGCGGCGTACACAGCCAAAACGGGAAGATCTGAAGACCCGCCGCGCCGGTCACGTCTTCCGCAAAAGTCGCATAAGATGGTTTGGGTGTCAAAAGCGCGTCCGCCGAAGGCCGATTCACCTTTTTCGGCAGATGAAGCAAAAAACGCCTCGGGGCCCCCGCTGCGCCTGTCCGGCGGGGCGGGCACGAATACCGGGTGTATTCGCGAGGCTTTTGTGGTCGATGTTCCCACGCGGCTTGCCGCACAGGGCGGCGAGTACGGCGGGATCCATCGCCGGGCGGGGCTTTCGACACCAAAACCATGCAATGGCTCAGTGACGCACGGAGCGTCAACTTGCGCCGGGCGGCGGCGGGGGATTGGATATGAACAGCGCGTTGACAATCAGAGGAGGGCGGCCGCTGCACGGTGCCGTCGGCATCCAGGGCGCCAAAAACAGCGTGCTGCCGATCTTGGCGGCAACTGTCATGGGCGGGGGGGAGCAGATCGTGCGCCGATGCCCCCGGCTCAGCGACGTGGAATCGACCCTGCGCATTCTCCGCTATTTGGGCTGCCGCGTGCGGCGGGAGGGAGAGGCCGTGGCGGTCGACCCCGGACCGATGGACCGTTGCGACGTGCCGGACCATTTGATGCGGGAGATGCGCTCCTCCGTCGTATTTTTGGGCGCGATCCTGGCGCGGTCGGGAGAGGCCTGCATGAGCTTCCCCGGCGGCTGCGAATTGGGGCCCCGCCCCATCGACCTCCACCTGTCCGCCCTTCGCGCGCTGGGCGCCGAGATCCTCGAAGTGGGCGGCAACCTCATCTGCCGGGGGCACCGCATGGTGGGCCGGGAGATAAACCTCACCTTCCCCAGCGTGGGGGCCACGGAAAACATCATGCTGGCCGCCTGCGGCGCGTCGGGCGTCACGCGGATCACCAACGCGGCGCACGAGCCGGAGATTGAAGATTTGCAGCACTTTCTGCAAGCTATGGGCGCGCGCGTGGACGGGGCGGGCAGCTCGACCATCGTCATCGAGGGCGGGCACGCGCTGCACGCGGCCGAATACGCGGTTCTCCCCGATCGCATCGCCGCCGCCACATACCTGGCGGCCGGCGCGGCGGCCGGCGGGGCGGTCACCGTGGAGGACGTCTGCCCGGAGCATCTGTCAACCGTGACGTCCATTTTGGCTGAGGCAGGCTGCGAGATCCGCGCCTGGCGCGACCGCATCACACTGCGCAGGGACGCACCGCTGCGCGCAGTACGCCCCGTGCGCACCATGCCCTACCCGGGGTTTCCCACCGACGCGCAGTCCCCTCTCATGGCGGTGGCCGCCCGCGCGGAGGGCACAACGGTCTTTGTGGAGAACATTTTTGAAAACCGGTTTCGGCATATCGGCGAACTGTCCAGAATGGGCGCCGACATCAAAGTGGCCGGACGCGTCGCCGTCGTGTGCGGGGTGCCTCGCCTGTATGGCGCGCGCGTATGCGCCACCGATCTGCGCGGCGGCGCGGCGCTGCTGGTGGCGGCGCTCAGCGCGGAGGGCGAGAGCCGTCTGACCGGGCTGCGCCATCTCGACCGCGGGTACGAGACGCCGGAACGGTGGCTGGCGGCGCTCGGCGCCGACATCCGCCGGGAGACGGAGACAGACGCCGACGACACAGACCGGCGGGCGGCCGGATACGCATGCGATTGAGGAATCACGACTATGCCACGTTATGTACAGAAAAATCGAAAACGGCACAGAAAGAAGCGGGGCGGCCCCGTTTACTTTCTGCTGAGTCTGGCCCTGATCGCGGCGTCGGTGACGCTCGCCGTCGGCGTGTTTTTCAAAGTGGCCCGCATTGAGGTGGAGGGGTCCACAATCTACACCCCCGCCGGCATCGCGGCGGCGTCGGGCCTCAAAGAAGGGGACAACCTGTTCTTTCTCCGCAAGAACGCCGCCATTCGGGCCATTTTTGACGAATTCCCCTATGTCGAAGATGTGCGCCTGCGGCGCCGGCTGCCGGACACCATCGTCATTGAAATTACCGAGCGCGTCTCGGTGGGCATGATCCCGCACGAGGGCCTCTTTTGGATGATCGACGGTTCGGGCAAGCTGCTGGAAAAGATCATGCTCCACACAGCGGTACCGAAGCCCGTTGTCAAGGGAATCACACTGCTCTCACCCTCTCTGGGCGAAGATATGGCTCTGCCGCAGAACGAGCGGGACCGGCTGCGGCCCGCGCTGTCGCTGCTGCTGTCGCTGCATTGGCGCTCCCTATCGGCCCGGGTGTCCGAAATCGACGTGTCCCGCCTGGACCAGATCACGCTGGAGTACGAGGACCGCCTTCACGTCATCTTGGGCGCGGCGGATGAGATCGAGATCAAGCTCGCATTTATGGAAAAATCTGTAAAAGAACTCCCCGCCGGCGCGAAGGGAACGTTGGATCTGGCGCGGGCCGGGGACAAAATCGCCTCCTTCCTGCCCGCCTCGGCGCCGCCGACACCTCCGGAAACACCGGACGAAACCGACGCGGAGACCGGATGAAAGGCACTTTCTGTTAAAACTTCCAGAGAAATATGCGACCGGCTATTGACCGGACAGATAAAAAAAGATACAATGATTAAGAAAGAACAGAGGGGACATTGCTTTTTTCGTCTTTTATCCCAATAAATATAAATCATCAAAAGCCTCGCCCGCCGGGCAAGCTGAGAATATAGGGAGGAAGTAGCATGCCGTTTGAAATGGATTTGGGTTCCGACAGTGTGGTATCCATCAAAGTGATCGGAATCGGCGGCGCGGGCAACAACGTCGTCAACCGCATGATGTCCGCGGGAATGCGTGGTGTGGAGTTTGTGTCCATCAACACGGACCGGCAAGCACTCGGCAACTCAAACGCCACACACAAGCTCCAGATCGGCGAGAAACTCACCGGCGGCAAGGGCGCCGGCTCCGATCCGGAGATCGGCCGGAAATCGGCGGAAGAGAACCGGGCCCAGATCGCAAAATTGCTGGAAAATACCGACATGGTCTTCATCACGGCCGGCATGGGCGGCGGCACCGGAACCGGGGCCTCCCCCATTGTGGCGGACATCGCCCGCGAGGCCGGGATCCTGACCGTGGGGGTGGTGACAAAGCCCTTCCACTTCGAGGGCAGCCGCCGTATGGAACAGGCCGAACGCGGCATCGAAGAGCTGCGCGCCCGCGTGGACTCCCTCGTGGTGATCCCCAACGAGCGCCTCAAGCATGTGACCGAGCAGAAGATCACCTTCTTGAACGCCTTTGAGATCGCGGACGACGTGCTAAAGCAGGCCGTACAGAGCATCTCCGACCTCATCAAGATCCCCGGTCTCGTCAACCTGGACTTTGCCGACGTGGCCACGATCATGAAAGACGCTGGCTATGCCCACATGGGCGTGGGCCGCGCGGCCGGCAAGGGCAAGGCGGAGGACGCCTCGCGGATGGCCGTGCAAAGCCCTCTGCTCGAGACCTCCATCAACGGCGCGAAGGGCGTGCTGATCAACATCACCGGCTCGGCCGACATCGGCCTGGAGGAAGTGGAGATCGCCTGCAATCTGGTGCAGCAAGCGGCGCACCGCGACGCCAACATCATCTTCGGCGCGGCCTTCGACGAGACGCTGGAGGATGAGATCCGCGTGACGGTCATCGCCACCGGCTTTGACGAGGCGGCGCCCACGGCCTCTGAGGCGGGCGGCGGCTTCTACTCCACCCTGCAACAGACCGCCGGCACCGATTCGTCCTCCAAGGGCGTGGACGACGACGACTTCGTAGACGGCGTCCTCTTCAAGATCTTCAACCGGAAATAACCGGCGGAAATAACCGGACGGCGCAAAACGGAATTTTCTTTTTCGTCCAAAGCGGGCCATGCCCGCAGCCGGCAGGCTTGTTTTCACCGCCGCTTCGCGGCAATCCGGGTATTCAAAAATCGGGCCGGCGGGGCTTGACGGCCGCCGTGTCTTTGGCTATAATAAAAAGAGCGCGCCCGGGGCCGACCTGGCCCCGGCCCGCGCCGGCCGTCCGGCCCAGACAACCGAACGACCGCCATACGGAGAGATGGCTGAGCTGGTCTAAGGCGCACGACTGGAAATCGTGTGTACCCCTTAAAGGTACCGGGGGTTCGAATCCCCCTCTCTCCGCCAGATTTTTCCAAATCCGAACCCCGACACCCGCCGATATGCCGGTAGGTCAGGGATTCGGATTTGTTTTGTGGCCAGGGCGAGAGCCACAGCCGCACCGCAACCCCCGGTCCTGTAAGGGCGGATATCATCCGCCGCCTCGTATTTCACCCTTTGACACAAATGCGCGTGATGCGTATAATGGGTTTGCGAACACGCCGAAACCACAACATCCGATATCGGGGGGGAAAACATGACGATGAACAGACGACGGCACGTGTGAGACATGGAATGGATACAACATCCGTTTGCGCCCTTTTGGGAGGGGACGCCCCGCGTGTTGATTTTGGGCACGCTGCCGTCGCGCGCCTCGCGGGCGGCGGGGTTTTATTATGGGCACCCGCGCAATCGTTTTTGGCCGCTGATGGCCCGGTTGGCCGGCGCGGAGGCGCCGGCGCCGGAAGATATTTCGGGCAAGAAGGCCCTGCTGCGTGCGCTCGACGTCGCGCTGTGGGATGTGGCGGCCGGTTGTGAGATTGCGGGTTCGTCGGACGCCAGCATTCGAAACGTGCGGGCAAACGATCTGGAACCGCTCCTGGCGGCGCGTCCCGCGCTCCGCGTCTGCGCCAATGGTGCAACCGCGGGGCGGCTCTATCGTTTGCACTGTGAGCCGCGCACGGGCCGGGAGTGCCTTGTTTTGCCCTCCACCAGCCCCGCCAACGCGGCATGGACTCTTCCCCGCCTCGTCGAAGCCTGGCGGGCGGGGATTGTGGTTGACAATAACAAAAAATTCATTGTTTAATACAATCGAAACCTGGCGGGCGGGGATTTTGGACGGCGGCGGACAATGAAAAACAACCCCGGAACCGGCAAACCATGAGGTTCACCGCCGGTTCCGGGGTATTTTACAGATAAACGGTCACAAAACCGCCGGCCGCTGTCAGCCGTTTGTTGACGTGGGGTACTTGGGGCGGGCGCGGTAGGTGGTGTGGAGCCATTTGTGGGCGTTGTGGCTGCCCGGCTTGCCGTCCATCACCTCGTCGTAAAGGCGCTTCACCAGCGGGTTCTCATGGCTTTTGCGCAGCGGCATGTGCTTGTCCTGTTCGTAGATTGTGGCCGCGCGGCGTTCGCGCAGGCTGACGAAGTTGCGGACCACGGCCGGCTGAATCGGCTGGCCGCCGCCGTTGATGCAGCCGCCGGGGCAGGCCATCATCTCTACGATGTCGTAGGAGGCCTCGCCGGATTTGATCCGGTCCAGCAGCCGGCGGCAGTTCGACAGCCCCGAGGCGACGGCGGCGCGCACGGTCCGCCCGTTGAGTACAAAGGAGGCCGCTTTGATGCCCTCCATGCCGCGGACTTCCATGAAGTCCAGGCTTGACAGCGGCTGGCCGGTCACGAGTTCCGTCACCGTCCGCAGCGCCGCCTCCATGACGCCGCCGCTGGCGCCGAAGATGACGCCGGCGCCGGTGGAGATGCCGAAGGCGGGGTCAAACTCCTCGTCGGGCAGATGCGGGAAGTACATGCCCGTGCGGGAGATCATCCGGGCCAGCTCACGCGTTGTGAGGGCCACGTCGATGTCGTACAGACCGGGCACCGCCTGCTGGTCCTCCCGGCGGATCTCAAACTTTTTCGCGGTGCAGGGCATGATGCCCACCGTGAAGATGTCGGCGGGGTCGAGGTTCATCTTTTTGGCGTAGTAGGTCTTCATCATCGCGCCGAACATCTGCTGCGGCGATTTGCAAGTGGAAAGATTTGGAATAAATTCAGGATAATATTGCTCGCAAAAACGGATCCACCCGGGGCTGCACGAGGTGATGAGCGGCAGATCGTGGCCCGATTCGAGCCGCTTCAAAAATTCGGCGCCCTCCTCCATGATCGTGAGGTCGGCCGTCACGTCGACGTCAAACACGCCGTCGAAGCCGATGCGCCGGAGCGCCGCCACCATCTTGCCCTGGACATTGCTGCCGATGTGCATCTTAAAGGCCTCGCCCAGCGTCACGCGGATGGAGGGGGCCACGCCCACAACGACGTGCTTCTTCGGGTCGGCGAGCGCCGCCCAGACGTGTTCGGTGTCGTCTTTTTCGGTGAGCGCGCCGGTGGGGCAGACCGTGATGCACTGGCCGCAGGAGACGCAGGCGGTCTCGTCCAGGTTGCGGTCGAAAGCGCAGGAGATATGCGTCTCAAAACCCCGGTCATTGGGGCCGATGACGGCCACGGACTGGGAATTTTTGCAAACGGCCACACAGCGGCGGCAGAGTATGCACTTGGAGTTGTCGCGCACGAGGTGCAGCGAGGAATCTTCGATCTGCGGGTGCATGTTGTCGGTGTGGAAGCGCACTTCTTGGATCCCAAAATCGCTGGCCAGCTTTTGCAGCTCACAGTTTTGGTTGCGCAGGCAGGTCAGGCAGTCCATCCGGTGGTTCGAGAGAATGAGCTCCAGCGTGTTCTTCCGGGCCCGGATCACGGCGCCGGTGTTGGTAAACACCTCCATGCCCTCAGACACCGGGTACACACAGGCGGCGATCAGCGAACGGGCGCCCTTGACTTCCACCACACAGATGCGGCAGGCGCCAATGGCGTTGATGTTGCGCATGTAGCACAGCGTGGGGATCTCGATGCCCACGAGGCGCGCGGCTTCCAGAATGGTGGCGGTTTTGGGGGCCTCCACCTCAATGTTGTTGATCTTCAGCTTTACGGTGTCCATGACGGGCGCGCTCCTTTCCTAGCGAATCTCTTTGGGGTCACTCCTTGACAATGGCCGAGAATTTGCATTTTTCCAGGCAGGCGCCGCACTTGATGCACTTGTCCTGATCGATGACATGGACTTCTTTGACCTTGCCGGAGATGGCGGAAACCGGGCAGACGCGCGCGCAGGCCGTGCAGCCGCGGCAGTTTTCCAAAATGTTGTATTGCATCAGGGCTTTGCAGACGTGGGCCGGGCATTTGCGGTCGCGCACGTGGGCCTCGTACTCATGCCGGAAGTGGCGGAGCGTGGAGAGCACGGGGTTGGGGGCCGTCTGGCCCAGACCGCACAGGGAACTGCCCTTGATGTGGTAGCAGAGTTCTTCCAGCAGGTCGAGGTCCTCCATAGTACCCTGACCGTTGGTTATTTTATCCAATATCTGGTAAAGACGCTTGGTGCCGATGCGGCAGGGGGTGCATTTGCCGCAGGACTCGTCCACCGTGAAGTCGAGGAAGTATTTCGCGATGTCCACCATGCAGTTGTCCTCGTCCATGATGATCATACCGCCTGAACCCATCATCGAGCCGATGGCCGTCAGCGTGTCGTATTCGATAGGCGTGTCGATCATCGAGGCGGGGATGCAACCGCCGGACGGGCCGCCGGTCTGCGCGGCCTTGAAGGCCTTGCCGTTCGGGCAGCCGCCGCCGATCTCCTCCACCACTTCGCGCATTGTGGTGCCCATAGGGATCTCCACAAGACCGGTGTTGACGATCTTGCCGCCCAGCGCAAACACCTTGGTGCCGGCGGAGCGCTCGGTGCCGATGGCGCGAAACGCCTCGGCGCCGTTGTTTAAGATCCAGGGGATGTTGGCATATGTCTCCACGTTGTTGAGGATCGTGGGCTTTCCAAACAGCCCCTTCACGGCCGGGAAGGGCGGGCGCGGCCTCGGTTCGCCGCGGTGCCCCTCAATGGAGGTCATCAGCGCCGTCTCCTCGCCGCAGACGAAGGCGCCGGCCCCGAGGCGGATCTCCAGGTCGAACGAGAAGTCGCTGCCAAAGATATTCTCGCCCAGCAACCCGTATTCCTTGGCCTGGGCAATGGCGATCTTCAGCCGTTCGACGGCAATGGGATACTCAGCGCGCACGTAGATATAGCCCTGGTTCGCGCCGATGCAGTAGCCGGCGACGGCCATAGCTTCGATGACGCTGTGCGGGTCCCCCTCCAGGATGGAGCGGTCCATAAAGGCGCCCGGGTCGCCCTCGTCGGCGTTGCAGCAGACGTATTTTTGGCCCGGCGGCTGCTTAAAGGCAAATTCCCACTTGAGGCCGGTGGGGAAGCCGCCGCCGCCGCGCCCGCGCAGGCCGGAACTTTTGATGGTCTCGATGATCTCGGCGGGGGTCCTCTCGGTGAGCGCGTGGCTGAGGGCCTGATACCCGTCGAACGCGATGTACTCGTCGATGACCTCCGGGTTGATCACGCCGCAGTTGCGCAACGCAATGCGAAGCTGTTTTTTGTAAAAGCCCGTCTCGTTCAAAGATTTGATCTCGTTGCCCTGCACCGTCTCCTGGTACAGCAGACGGCGTACGACGCGGCCCTTTAAGATGTGCTCCCGGACGATCTCCTCCGCGTCGCTCGGCGTGACGCGGGAGTAGAACGAACCCTCCGGGTAGACGACGACAATGGGGCCCAGCGCGCACAGGCCGAAGCAGCCGGTCTTGATGACGCGCACCTCCTTCTCGAGGTGGACCGCCCGCAGTTCATCCTCCAGCGAAGCGATGATCTTCGCGCTGCCCGACGAGCTGCAGCCGGTGCCGGCGCACACCAGAATATGGCTCCTAACAAGTTCCATGGCATATCCCTCCCATGCCGCTTGGCATGATGTTATCCCCTGTTTGGGGGGAAACCGGCGCGCCTCACCCGCGGCGGGCCGCCGGGGCGGCGCTTATTGGTTGGCGCCGATCGTGTACTCCGACTTGACGCGGCCGTTTACAACGTGCTCCGTGACGATCTGCGAGACCTTTTCCGGCGTCATGTTCACGTACGTGACTTTCTCCTCGCCGGGGACAAAGACCTCGACGATCGGCTCCAAACGGCACACGCCGATGCAGCCGGTCTGCGTGACGGTCACCCGCTCGGAGAGACCGCGCCGCTGTACTTCCTCAAGGCAAGCCGCCAGCACCGGGCGGGCGCCGGCCGCGATACCGCAGGTGGCCATCCCCACAACGAGGCGGGTGTTGTTTTCACCGCTGTCCCGGAGCGCCCCCATCTGGGCACGCGCCTTGTCGCGAATGGCGTTGAGTTCTGCCAAGGTTTTCAATGCCGACAACTCCTTATATTTTGTGATCTGCCAAACTGTCTGTTCTCGCGGGAAAAACCGTGTGAGAGATGAAAAACTCCCGGTGCGCCATACAATATATAGCATGTGCATACTATATATTGTGGTTTTGAGTGTGAAAACCGCGATGTTTGTATATGCGGTATTTGCATAGTCTGGAAGAAGATCAACGCGGCGGCTCACCCGGCGAGGTTTTCTTTGAGAAAGGCGGAAAGCCAGGCCAGCACATCCGGGCTGTCGAGCGGCACATCCTCCAGCGTGTCCCGCAGGGTGCGGGTGTCCAGCGTGAAGTCGATGCCGCCCGCGCGGTGTGTGTAAAGAAAGTCGACCCGCGGGTGCCCCTGCACCAAGGTGACCAGCGTGCCCGGCATATCGCCGACGGGCGGTGTGTCGATGTGCCCGGAGACGAAAACGGCGGTGACGCATGTCCCGACGCCCACGGTGCTCTCAATGGAAAACCGCCCGCCGGTCTGTTCGGCGGCCATCTTCCAAAAGGGGAGCCCCAGCCCCACGGGGCGGGTGGTGCGGGTGGTGGTGAAAGGGTCCGCCACGGTGGGCAAGACATCGGGCGGAATGCCGCGGCCGTTGTCCCGAACTGTGACGGTCAGCGCGCCCGCCTCCTCCACGAGAGAGATCTCGACGAGAGAGGCGTCCGCCGTCAGGCTGTTTTCCGCGATGTCTAAGATATGGAGCGAGAGTTCCTTCATCGGATCACAGGTACTTGTCTAAAATGGCGTCCACGTCGTCGGGCACGAGCCGGCCGTAGACGTCGCCGTCCACGACGATGACGGGGGCCAGGCCGCACGCGCCGATGCACCGGGTGGCGTCGACGGAGAACTTGCCGTCCGGTGTGACGGCGCCGGCCTTGCAGCCCAGCTTACGTTCGATGCGGGCCAGGATCTCCCCCGCGCCCTTGACGTAGCAGGCGGTGCCGAGGCAGACGTTGACCTCGATCTGGCCCTTGGGGTTCAGGGAGAACTGCGTATAGAAAGAAGCGATCCCGTAGACTTCGGAGAGCGAGATCCCCAACCCCTCAGCCACTTTGATCTGCACTTCCTCCGGCAGATATCCGTAGATCGCCTGCGCCTCCTGCAGCACCGGCATGGTGGCGCCGGACTGCCCCTTGTGGCGCGCGATGACGTCCATCAGCCGCTGCTCCTGCTCCGCCGTCCCGGTGAAGGGGACAACGGTTTTTGTGTTCGGCATGAGTAAACCTCCTTGTGTGCGTTCCGCCCAGCCGCCCGCCTGAAAGGCCCCGCGCGCGGCTTATTGGAAGGATTCGGGAGTTGTTAGACAAATAACGATCTCTATTTGCTAATTATACCACAAGCCGAAGAACAATGCTATAGGCGATCGGAATTTTTTCGAAAAAAATGTGACCAAATGGGCGGGTGGCGCGCGAAAAAACAATGTTTTAACGTTCAAACATTCAAAAACCCGCAAACCCCGCGGCAGCCGGACGGCGTGCCGCGGGGTTTGCGGGTATCCGGAGATAAATTCCTAATATTGGAAACCCCAATAGATCATGGTGTCTGTCTTCGCGCCGCAGCACACGCAGGTGTCGCCGAGGGGTTCCTGCGCGAAGGGGATGCAGCGGGACTTCATGCCGGTGACTTCCCTGACCTTCTCCTCGCAGGCGCCGTCGCCGCACCACATGGTCTTCACAAAGCCGCCCCGGGTCTGGGCGATGTGCCGCATCTCTTCCAGCGAGGCGGCCGTGTGGGTGCGCTCCCGCAGGTTTGTCCGCGCGGCGTCGAGGAGGCGCGCTTGGATCTCCTCCAGCAGGGCCGCGACGGCTGTTTCCGCTTGGTCCAGCGGCGCCGTCTGTTTCGCGCCGGTGTCCCGGCACGCCAGCACGCACCGGTTCTCCGCGAGGTCGCGCGGGCCCAGTTCGACGCGCAGCGGCACGCCTTTCATCTCGTGCTCGGCAAACTTCCAGCCGGGGCTCTGGTCGCCGTCGTCCAGCCGGACGCGCAGCCCCGCCGCGCGCAGCCGCGCGCACAGCGCCCGGGCCGCGTCGAGAACGCCCGGTTTGTGGGCCGCCACGGGGATCACCACGACCTGCACCGGCGCGATGCGCGGCGGCAGGATCAGCCCGTTGTCGTCGCCGTGGGTCATGATGATGCCGCCGATGATCCGGGTGGAGAGCCCCCAGGAGGTCTGGAACGGATATTGCAGCGTGTTGTTGCGGTCGGTGAATTGGATGTTGAACGCGCGGGCAAAGCCGTCCCCAAAGAAGTGGGAGGTCCCCGACTGCAACGCCTGGCCGTCGTGCATCATGCATTCTATGGTATAGGTGTTCTCGGCGCCGGCAAAGCGTTCGGACGCCGTCTTTTGGCCTTTGATGACCGGCATGGCGAGGCTCTCCTCGGCAAACGTCGCGTAGACGTTTAACATCCGGAGCGTCTCCTCCTCGGCCTCCTCGCGGGTGGCGTGGATCGTGTGCCCCTCCTGCCACCAAAATTCGCGGCTCCTGAGGAAGGGGCGCGTGGTCTTTTCCCACCGCACCACGCTGCACCACTGGTTGTAGAGCTTCGGCAGGTCGCGCCAGGACTGGATGATGTGGGCGTAGTGCTCGCAAAAGAGCACCTCAGAAGTCGGGCGCACGCACAGACGCTCCGTCAGCGGTTCGCCGCCGCCGTGCGTGATCCAGGCCACCTCGGGCGCGAAGCCCTCCACGTGGTCCTTTTCTTTTTGAAGCAGCGATTCGGGGATAAATAGCGGCATGGAGACATTTTCGTGGCCCGTCTCTTTGAACATGCCGTCCAGCGTGCGCTGGATGTTCTCCCAGAGCGCGTGGGCATACGGCCGCAGGATCACGCAGCCCTTCACGCTGGAGTAGTCGATGAGTTCGGCTTTTTTGACAACATCTGTGTACCACTGGGCAAAATCGACGTCGCGGGCCGTGATCTGTTCCACCTTTTTCTCCGTAGCCATGACCGACTTCCTCTACCGAATGGATTTACGGTGTTTGGGACGAGGACACCGAATGAACCTCAAAGAACCTCAGAGAGTCTCAGAGAGTCTCAGAGAACGCGGGCTCCTGCCGCTCGACCGTCGCCGGACGTACTTTCGACATCTAAATCATTGTATTCGTTCTCCCCATGCTTGTCAAGGCGGGCTCACACCGGGGCCGCGGGGGCATAAAATGGGGTGGCGGAAGCATACCCGCCGGGTTTCGGAAGAGAGGGAGATGTGAGTGTGAGCGCGTTTACCAAGTTTTATTTTCGCCCCGGCGAGGGCGAACGGGTGGAGACCGCGGTGCATCTGGAGCCGGACCGGCGCTCGTCGATCCACGGCGTGGTGCGGGAGGCGCGCGGCGGCCGGCCGATCGCCGACGCCCTGGTCATGCTGCTGGCGGCCGGCGGCGCCGGCGATCCCGCGCCGGTCGGGCAGATGTTTACGGACGACGCGGGCCAGTTTGTGTTCGGCCCGCTGACGGCCGGCCGGCTGTACCTGGTCAAGGTCTACAAAAACGCCGTCAAACTGCGGGAGCTGGAGATCGTCGCGGAGGAACCGGAACCGGCGGGGACCGTGTAAAAACGTGGGCATTTTTGCAATACCATACAATATGTAGAAATTATCTTGCAATCTATATGCTTTGTGCTGTGTATCCAACTGTAAAAATTGTGTTTTTCACATGGCCCGGGCGGAGAGCGAGGCGTGAAAAATGTGATTTTTTTGAATTTTCGTTGCCAAGCCCCCGCGAACGTGATATGATAACTTAGATCGTGAATTTTGAGTAAAAGCGCAAAGGCGGGTGTCCGCCCGCGCGCGAGGGGGTGTCTGTTTGCGCCGTCCGTTTGTGTATATCATCATCACGCTGTTCTTTGGGTTCGCCGCCGGGGGGCTCAGGGCGCTGGAACTTCAGACCGCGTGGGACAAGGAGCTCGGTGTGATGAGCCCCGGCCATCCGGCGTCCCTGGGTTTGATCATCGTGTCGGTCGCGTTTCTCCTCATCATGCTGCCGCTCACCCGCGTGAAGTCCAAGCCAACCGGGGAGCGCGTGATCTCCGCCCGGCACACGCCGGCCTATCTGGCCGCCGACATTTTTGCCACGGCCGCGCTCCTCGTCTCGGCCTATCTGGACATCAGCCGCTATGCCGGGCTCTCGGACGTCACCGTGGAGGCGCCGGTCTCCCTTTTGGTGTTCTCCCTGCTGACGGTGTTCACAGGGCTCTGTATGTTGATGCTGATGCGCATGACGCTGCGCGGCATGGTTGACAGGGCCTACGGCTTCTATATGACGGTGCCCGTCTTTTGGTCCTGCTTCTGGCTGATCATGGAGTTTGCCGCGAACTCCGCCAATCCGATCTTGCTGACCTACGCCTACGAGATCCTCGCCATTGTGTTTATCGTGCTGGCCCTCTACTCAATGGCCGGGTTCTTCTTCGACATGCCTCACACGTCGCAGACGCTCCTGTACTGCGTCCTGGGCGCGTTCTTCTCGTGCGTCACCGTACTCGGCCCCATCTTGTCCTATGTATTCTGGCAGGTCTGGCCGGTGGAGGGCAGCGCGGACGGGGCGCAGTTCTTCCGCTTCTTGTACGCGACGATCCATCTGTTGGCGTCGGTGTACGTACTGCGGGGCCGCAAGATCTCCCAGCGCCCCGCGGCGGCGGCCCGGACAGCGCCGGCGCCGGCACCGGCGGAGGGGGAAAGCGGCGGAGGGCTGTGATAAGCCCGCGCCCCATCGTGTAATCCTCCGAACAGTGACAGTGGCAAAAATGCCCCGCGCCCCCGCGAGATCGCGGGGGCGCTTTGTTATGCGCCGCTCACGGGTATACGTTCATGACGGGGATCGCCTCGCCGACGATGCCGGTGACGTGATCGAAGGCCGCCTGCGCGCCGGTGCGCGCGCCCTCCGGCGCGGACGCCGGCGCGTAGACGGGGATGAGCCGGTAGTCGGTGCCGCCGTCCTCGCCCGCGTAACGGTGTGTCAGCGTGGGCAGATAGTCCGTCGTGCCCCAGCGCAGCCGCCCCGCCTCATCTTTGCGGACGGTGAGACTGACGAGCATACCGTACTGCGTCTTGGGTAAGGGCGGTTTCAGCGCGATCTGGTCGGCGAAAAAATTTCCGAGCGAATAGAGAATCAGGCAGGACCGCCCGTCCGGCGCCTCGTGCCGGCGGACGGGCTGGACGCAGTGGGAATGCCCGCCCAAAATCACGTCGGCGCCCGCGTCGCACAGACGCGCGGCGATCTCCTCCTGCACGTCGTTCGGCGCGTCCCGGTATTCGGCGCCCCAGTGCAGCGCCGCAATGACAAACTCCGCGCCCGCCGCCCGCAGTGCCTGAATCTCCTCCGACATGGCGGGGACGCTCTCGGTGGAGGCGGTGGTAAACCGGCGCATGGCAAAGGGCCGTTTGTCGGCGGGGAGAGCCGCGCCCATGCCGTTGTCGGCGTCGGAGTAGTTGAGAATGCCCACGGTCAACCCGCCGAGGTCCACGAGGGTGTGGGCGTCGTACTGTTCCTGCGTCTCGTAGGTGCCGGTGAAGCGAAAACCGGCCGCCTCGATGTTGCGGCGGGTGGCGGTGAGGCCGTCCCACCGTTTGTCAAACGCGTGGTTGTTGGCCGTCAGCAGGAAGTTGAAGCCCGCGCCGCGCAGAGCGGGCAAAATCTCGAAGGGCACGTTGAACATGGGGTAAGATGAGATGTTTTGGTTGCCGCCAAAGGCGTCCACGGGCGACTCCATGTTGCAGATCGCCAGGTCGCCGTCGATGAACGGCGCGATTTCAGAAAAAAACGGCGTAAAATCATAGCTGTCGCCGCCGGCGGCGGCGGCCTTCACGGGTCCGCTGTGCAACAAAATGTCCCCCGCCATTTGGATCTTGAAATCGCGGGTGGACAGATCGGGCGGCGGCGTGGGCGTGGGGGGCGGCGCGGGCGTTTCGGCGCGGGCCGTGGGCGGCGGCGCGGGTGCGGGCGTTGTCTCCGCCGGGCCGGTACAGCCGGGGAGCGACAGCAGGAGAAGCAAGAGGCAGAGGCGTTTTTTCCCCATCCGCATGGGTGTCCCTCCTTTGCGCGGCATGCGGACATGCGCGCCGGTATGATACCCATTATAGCACAAATTGACAGAGGGGCAACCCCAAAGCGTCCGCAAAGCATCCGCAAAGAAGGAAACGCGCCCCAGCGGGATGAGGCGCGAAAAAATGGGCAAAGGACACGGTCGCCCGCGCCCTTTGCCCTGTCAGAAGATGGGTATAAGATAAAGAAAAAGAATAGAGAAAAGCGAAAAAGAGAAGAAAGGGAAGAAAGAAGAAAGAGAAAGAAGAAAGAAGAAGAAAGAGAAAGAAGAAGAAAGAAGAAGAAAGTAAAGAGAAAGAAGAAAGAAAGAAGAAGAGAAGGTAGTATGGTAAAGGGAGAATCTCCCCAATACCCGGGATCAGTACTCGTACTTTTTCGAGTAGTTTTGGCCGTTGCCTATGAATTCGGTCTGCTTGCCGCTCTTGTTGCCGGCGGCGAAAGTGGGATCCATCCGGGACCAGTGCTCCCCGTCGAAATAGATGGAGCCGTTGATTTTGATCCAGCCCTGGCCCTCGATGTAGACTTCGTTCCAGGAGTGGTAGGCATTGTTGGGGGCCACATATCCCATGATCAGCTTGGTCGGAATGTTCAGGCTGCGGAGCATGGCGCCCATCAATGAGGAATAATCAAAACAGATGCCTTTTCTGTCGGCCAGTACGGTGTCGACGGTGGGGATGTATCCGCTCAATTTACCGTCGATGACCAATTGAGCCTTTTTCTTGTCGTAGACAATGTGGTTGACAATGAAACGGTAGACAGATTGCACTTTTTCGAGATCCGTCTTGGCGTCTTTGGTCAGTTCCTTCGCTTTGATGACAGCCTTGGAGCTGCTCTGGTAGTTGATGAGCTGAATCGGAACGAGGAATGGCGCGAATTCGTTTTTCAGTGAGACTTCTACAGTCTCGGTCTGGACCACGGAATACTTGGTGCCCTCAATGTTTTCTAAAACTTTGATGCGGTATTTTCCGTTTCCGCTCTGGAAGGAGAATGTCTCCGCTATCCCTTTGCCTGACAGGTCGTAGGTGTATTCGGTGCCCTCTCGGCCGCTCGCGTCCAATTTGCTGATCCTGACTTTGATCTTTTTGGAGGTCTCTTTTAAGTAGCGGATCTTGACGTAACCGTCACTCTTGTTGGAGGCGTCGACTTCAGATTTGCTTCCCTTGAGAATCTGAGAGGCGGAGCCGCCTCCGCCGACTTCCGCCGCAAGGACGGAGGGAGCGGACAGGCTGGCGAAGGGGATTAGCAACGCCAGCAGGACAAAGAACATCAGTGCTCGTTTCAATAGATCTCTCCTTTCGGTTTGGTCCGTGTACAAGCTTCCGAAAGGCCCAGAAGAAAAACAAAAAACACTTTTTCTTACCTGTGCCGGCAAGAAAGAGTGTTTCTCCACTTCTCCCTCGGCAACTGGCTACCATTTGCTCCGGCACAAGACCGAAAGCATCAGGCCCTATAGTTTTGCGTCACTGCCTTTCGACAGCTTTGCCTTTTCGATGAGACTCGATTCACGATTCACTGGATTCAGTGTACGCTCTTAAGTATACCGATGCCGGCGCGTTTTGTCAACACTTTTTTGCAAAAAATTTTATTTTTTTCTGCGCCGCACTTCCAAAAAACCCCAAAATCCTTGCGCCGCAAGGGATTGCGGGGTCGAAAAAAAGGTGCGCGCCCGGTCGCGGACGGGTGCGCGCCGCCGGCATTCGGCCCGGCCGGCCCCCGCCGCGCCGCTTACGGAAGATTTTTACTTGTCAAACCCCCGCCGATTGTGTTAAAATTATGAACGCTTTTGGTAGACGGCGAGAACGCCGTCGCGCGAAGGGAGACGGTCGCTATGGCAGGAGTTGCGGTTTTGGGGTTCGGCGTTGTGGGCGCCGGGGTTGTCGGGTTGCTGGAGCAAAACGCCGGTCGTATTGCCGAGAAGGCCGGGCAGGCGGTGACATTAAAATACATCTTAGACATCCGCGAATTCCCGGGTTCCCCGTACGCCGGGTTCGTGGTGCGCGATTTCGCGCTCATCGAAAACGACCCGGAGGTCCAGGTGGTGGTGGAGTGCATCGGCGGCGTCGGCGCCGCGCTGACGCTCACCCGCCGGGCGCTGCTGGCCGGCAAGCATGTGGTCACCACCAACAAAGAACTTGTGGCCGAGCACGGGGCCGAGCTGCAGTCGCTCGCGGAGGCGCGCAATCTCAATTATCTCTTCGAGGGCAGCGTGGGGGGCGGCATTCCGGTGCTGCGCCCGCTTGCCCAATGTCTGACGGCCAACCATATTCGTGAGATCACCGGCATATTAAATGGTACGACCAACTATGTGCTCACCCGGATGGTCCGCGCCGGCGTATCCTTTGAGGAGGCGCTGGCCGAGGCCCAGTCGTTGGGGTACGCGGAGGCGGACCCGTCCGACGACATCCAGGGCAAAGACACCTGCCGCAAGATCTGCATCCTGGCCTCCCTCGCCTTCGGGCGGCACGTATATCCGGAACAGGTGGCCACCGAGGGCATTGCCGGCGTCACGCGGGAGGACGTGGGCTTTGCCCACGCGCGCGGCTGTCAGATCAAGCTGCTGGGCCGGGCGCTTCCGGGGCCGGACGGCGGCCCCGCCTGCCTCTATGTGGCGCCCCACTTTGTGCGGGACGAACACCCGCTGGCCGGCGTGCACGATGTGTTCAACGGCATCTGGATGGAGGGCGACGCCATAGGCGAGGTCATGTTTTACGGCCGGGGCGCGGGCGCGCTGCCCACCGCGTCGGCGGTGGTGGCCGACATCATCGACTCCGTAAAACACATGGGCGCACGCAAGTGGGTCGGCTGGCGGCCCGCCGACTCCCGGGAACCGCTGACGGATGAGAACCTGCGAACAGCCTGGTATGTGCGGCTGGACGAAACCGGCGGCGGGGCCGTCACCGAGCCCATGACGCGCGCCGAACGGACGGCATGGGAAGCGACCCTGCCGCACCCTCCGGCCTGCTGCATGCGCGTATTATAAAGTAAGGGGGAACCCCGATGTCCTTGATTGTGCAGAAATTCGGCGGCACTTCGGTGGCCGACGCCGAGTGTATCCGGCGAGTGGCCGGCATTGTGGCGAAGACATACCGGGCCGGCCACGGAGTCGTCGTGGTGCTCTCGGCGCAGGGTGACACCACAGACGAGCTGATCGCGAAAGCCCGGGAGGTGTCGAGGAGCCCTTCGCCCCGCGAGCTGGACATGCTGCTGTCCACCGGAGAGCAGATCTCCGTGGCGCTGTTTGCGATGGCGGTGGAGACGCTGGGGCTTCCGGTGGTCTCGCTGACCGGCTGGCAGATCGGCCTCAAGACAGACCGCAACTACGGCAACGCCCGCATCAAAAAAGTGGAGTGTGAGCGGCTGCGCGTGGAGCTGGACCGGAAAAATATTGTGGTCGTGTGCGGGTTTCAGGGCGTCAACCGCTACGACGACGTGACGACCCTGGGCCGGGGCGGTTCCGACACGACCGCCGTGGCCATTGCCGCCGCCCTGAAGGCCGACCTGTGCCAGATCTATACGGATGTGGACGGCGTATACACCACAGACCCGCGGAGCGTACCCGAGGCGCGCAAGCTGGATGAGATCACCTACGACGAGATGCTGGAGCTCTCGTCACTCGGCGCGCGCGTGCTGCACAACCGCTCGGTGGAGATGGCCAAGCGGTACCATGTCCCGCTGGAGGTCATCTCCAGCTTCACCGGACAGCCCGGCACCCAAGTCAAGGAGGGATTGAAAGTGGAACAGCTCAATGTCAGCGGCGTCACGCGGGACGACAACGTGGCGCGCATCGCGCTGGTCGGTTTGGACGACATGCCCGGCAAGGCCTTCCGGATCTTCTCGCTGCTGGCGGCCAAGAAGATCAACGTCGACGTCATCTTGCAGTCCATCGGCCGCGGAGATACCAAAGACATCAGTTTTACCGTGCCAAAACAGATGTTGAACGCGGCCCGCGCCATCCTGGAGGAGCACCGCGACGCGATCGGCTACACCGACATGGTGATCAGCGATGAGATCAGCAAGGTCTCGATCGTGGGCGCCGGCATGGTGGGCAACGCCGGGGTGGCCGCCGAGATGTTCGAGGCGCTGGCGGCGGCCAACATCAACATCCAGATGATCTCCACCAGTGAGATCAAAGTGTCCGTTCTCATCGACGCGCGCGACGCCAAGCAGGCCGTTCAGGTCATCCACGACAAATTTTTCGGCTGACCCGCGGCCGGCCGCGGGTGCGAGAGGGCTTTTGTGTAAAAAAGTGGAATATAAAGCGGTTGGCGCTTGTCAAAGAGTGGCATTCATGGTACAATATGAGGGTATATTGACACGCGATGAGGGTATATTGACACGCGCTCGATCGCAAAGGCGATGGGAAGACCGCCGCGCGAAGCGCGGCGCCGGACCGACAAAAAAGAGACCGTGTGAAAACCCGAACGTTTTCACCGCGTCGAACAATATATAGTATTATTTTTTCATATAATACTATATATTGTGTACGTAAGGCAAAACTGTGGGCTTTACACAACCGGGAAGAGGGGGTGGGGACCGTGTGGTTGTACCTGTGGCTGGGCGTAATGGTGCTGATGCTGTGCATCGAGGCCGCGACAATGGGGCTGACCACGATTTGGTTTGCCCTCGGCGCGCTGGCGGCGATGCTGGTTTCCGCATTCGCGCCGTGGCAGGTGCAGATGTTTGTATTTATTGCCCTGTCCGCCCTGACGCTGTGGTTGGTGCGCCCGTTGGCCCGGCGCGCGCTCATGCGGCGCGAGAGGACAAACGCCGACAGGGTCATCGATCAGGTGGGCATTGTGTCGGAGCCGGTAGACAACGTGGCGGGTACGGGCGTTGTGCAGGTGGGCGGGCGGACGTGGACGGCCCGCTCTCACACCGGCGAGATCATCCCGGGCGGCGCGTATGTGCGCGTGTGCCGGATCGAGGGTGTGAAGGTGATGGTGGAGGCGCTCCCCACGGAGCGCGAAAACGACGCGGGCCGGTGACGGGACGCGCGGGAGGAGACAAGGAGGACAGTCGATGAACGACATTTTTCCGTATATCGTTTGGGGCACACTCGGTGTGATCGCGCTCATCATTATAGGTTCCAACGTCCGCGTGGTGCGGCAGGCGCGCGCCTATGTCATCGAGCGGCTGGGCGCGTTCCAGACAGTGTGGGGCACCGGGCTGCACATCACAATCCCTTTCCTCGAGCGGGTGGCGCGTTCGGTCTCGCTCAAAGAGCAGGTGGTCGATTTCCCGCCCCAGCCGGTGATCACCAAAGACAACGTGACGATGCAGATCGACACGGTCATCTATTTTGAGATCACGGACCCCAAGCTGTACACCTACGGGGTGGAGCGCCCGATGTCGGCCATTGAGAACCTCACGGCCACCACGTTGCGCAACATCGTCGGCGACCTGGAACTGGACCAGACGCTGACCTCGCGCGACGTTATCAACACCAAGATGCGCGCCATTCTTGACGAGGCCACAGACCCGTGGGGGATCAAAGTAAACCGCGTGGAGCTCAAAAGCATCATCCCCCCGCGGGAGATCCAAGACGCGATGGAAAAGCAGATGAAGGCGGAGCGCGAGCGCCGTCAGGCGATTTTGAAGGCCGAGGGCGAAAAGCAGTCCCAGATTCTTGTGGCCGAGGGCGAGAAGCAGTCGGTCATCTTGCGGGCCGACGCCCTCAAACAGGCCAAAATTTTGGAGGCGGAGGGCGAGGCCGTCGCCATCATGCGGGTGCAGACGGCGCTGGCCGACTCCATCAAGCTGCTCAACGAGGCGGCGGCCAGCGACAAAGTCATTCAAATCAAAGCGCTGGAGGCCTTCGCCCACGCGGCCGACGGAAAGGCGACGAAGATCATCATCCCCTCGGAGATCCAGGGCCTGGCCGGTCTGGCCACGGCGCTGAAAGAAGTTGTCATCGACTCATAACGCGTGAGGAGAGAGGGGGCGCCGTCCCCTCTTTTCACTGCCGCGCGGGAGAGCCGGGCCGAGAGCCGCCCAACAGGCGCGGACAGATAACAGTGGGAGTGGGCAAATATGGAAACACCGGCATTGGTCGTCATGGCGGCGGGCATGGGCAGCCGCTATGGCGGTCTCAAACAAGTCGAACCGGTCGGCGCGCACGGAGAGGTGATCATCGATTATTCCGTCTACGACGCGGTGCGGGCCGGATTTCAGAAGATTATTTTTGTTGTGACCCGCGCGATGGAACAGACGTTCACCGAGATCGCCGGCGCCCGCATCGGGCGATATGCCGACGTCTCCTACGTCCACCAGGAGATGGACAACTTGCCCGACGGGTACGCCGTGCCGGCGGGGCGCGTGAAGCCGTGGGGCACGGCGCACGCCGTGCTGGCCGCGCGCGAGCGGGTGCGCGGCCCCTTCGCGGTGATCAACGCGGACGATTACTACGGCCCCGAGGCCTTCCGGCGTGTCTACGGGTGGCTGACGGCCCCCCGCCCGCGGGACGGCCGCCACCACTACTGCATGGTGGGCTATCGGATCGAAAACACGCTGACGGACAACGGGCGCGTCACGCGCGGCGTCTGCGCGGCGGACGCGTGCGGTTTTCTCGTGCGCGTTACGGAATGCGTCGGCTTGGAGAAGACGCCCGGCGGCGCGCGGCTTTTTGAGGACGGCGTCTGGCGGCATCTGCCGGCGGGTACGCTGGTGTCAATGAATTTTTGGGGGTTCGACGGGAGTTTCCTCGACGCGGCGGCGGCCGATTTCCCCGCTTTTCTCGACCGCCGGCTGCCGGAGGATCCGCTCGGCTGCGAATATTTGCTGCCCCAAGAGGTGGACAGCCTGTTGCGGCGCGGTCTGGCGGATGTCCGGGTCCTCGAAAGCGGAGAGGTCTGGTACGGCGTCACCTACCGGGAGGACCGGAAGGCCGTGGTCGGCGCCGTGGCGGAGATGCACGGGACGGGGCGTTATCCGACGCCCCTGTGGGCGGCGGCCGGCGGACGCGTGCCGGTCGCGGGCAAATAGCCGCCGTTTGCCGGCGGCCGATTCTGTTCTCTATAGATCGAAGGAGGTTGGAAGTTTTGAAAACCATCAAACTGGGCCGGTCGGACCTGCAAGTGCCTGTGGTCGCGGTGGGGTGCATGCGCATCAACCGGTTGAGCGCGGCGGAGGCGGAGCGCTTTGTCCGGACGTCTCTGGAGCTCGGCGCCAATTTTTTTGACCACGCCGACATCTACGGCGTCGGCGACTGCGAGGAGATCTTCGCCAAAGCCGTCTCAATGAGCCCCGGCATCCGGGAGACGCTCATCCTGCAATCGAAGTGCGGCATCATACCGGGGCGCATGTACGATTTTTCCAAAGAACACATCCTGCGCTCGGTGGACGGGATCCTGAAGCGCCTCAAGACGGACTACCTGGATGTGCTGCTGCTGCACCGGCCGGACGCGCTGGTCGAACCCGAGGAGGTGGCCGAGGCGTTTGAGGCGCTGCACGGCGCGGGGAAGGTGCGCCACTTCGGCGTCTCCAACCAAAATCCGTCGCAGATGGCACTGCTGCAAAAATTCATCTCCCGGCCGATCGTCGCGAACCAGCTTCAGCTCAGCGTCGCGTTCGCGACGATGATCGCGCGGGGGCTTCTTGTCAACACGGGGGACGCCGCCGCCGTGGACCGGGACGGCGGGGCGCTGGACTACTGCCGTCTGCACGACATCACGGTCCAGCCGTGGTCGCCGTTTCAGTACGGCAACTTTGCGGGCGTGTTCCTCGGCAGCGATGAATACCCGGAACTCAACGCCAAAATCGACGAGCTGGCCGGCCTCCACGGGGTGTCGAATACGACGATCGCCATCGCCTGGCTGCTCCGGCACCCCGCGCGGATGCAGCCCGTGATCGGCACCATGAACCTCCAACGGCTGCGGGACTGTGTTCGCGCGGCGGAGGTGACGCTGACCCGCGAGGAGTGGTACCAGATCTATCTCGCGGCGGGCAACGCATTGCCGTAACGGCCGCGCGCACGCACACTACATATAGCATACTATATATGGCATACTACATATGGCATAAAACACAATATATAGTATGATAGGGCGGCGTGCCGCCCTATCATACGGAACTGCAGGGGACCGGCGGGGCGCCGGTCCCCTGTGGGAAAGGAGGGCCTCCGATGCCGGGTAAGGCGTTGGTTTTGGCGGAGAAACCGTCCGTCGCGCGCGAAATAGCCAAGGTCCTGGGGGCGCGCCAGGGCGGCGAGGGTTACATGGAGGGCCCCCAATATGTGATCACCTGGGCGCTGGGGCATCTGGTCACGCTGGCCGATCCGGAGGCCTACGGCGAGCAGTACAAGACGTGGAATCTGGAATCGCTGCCCATGCTGCCGAAAAAGATGCAGCTCGTCGTGATCAAGGAGACGTCAAAGCAGTTTCGCGTTGTGCAGTCGCTCCTAAAGCGCGGCGACATCGGCGAGATCATCATCGCCACGGACTCCGGCCGCGAGGGGGAGTTGGTGGCGCGCTGGATCTTGATCAAGGCCGGCTGCCGGAAGCCGCTCAAACGTCTGTGGATCTCGTCGCAGACGGCCCGGGCGGTCAAGGAGGGGTTCGCCTCCCTGCGGCCGGGCCACGCGTACGACAACCTCTATCTCTCGGCGCAGGCCCGCGCCGAGGCGGATTGGCTGGTGGGGCTCAACGTCACGCGCGCGCTGACGTGCAAGTACAACGCGCAGCTCTCCGGCGGCCGGGTGCAGACGCCGACGCTGGCGCTTATCGTCGCGCGGGAGCAGGAGATCCGAAATTTTCAGCCGAGGGAATTTTATACGGTCCGCGCGAAGTTCGAGGGGTTTTCCGCCCGGTGGGTGGGAGAGCAGCGGCAGAGCCGGCTCTTCGACCGCGCGGCGGCCGAGGCGATTCTGGCCGCTGTCCAGGGGAAGAGCGCCGTGGTGACGACGGTGTCCAAGCAGTTCAAAAGCAAGGCGCCGCCCGCCGCGTACGACTTGACGGAGCTGCAGAGGGACGCAAACCGCCGCTACGCGTACTCCGCCAAGGAGACGCTCGCCTGTATGCAGTCGCTGTATGAGCGCCACAAATTGCTCACTTACCCGCGCACGGACTCCCGTTACATCACGCCGGACGTGGCGGCCACGCTGCCGGAGCGGCTGCGGAGCGTCGCCGTCGGCCCCTACCGGGAGATCGCGGGCGCGTTGCTGCGCGGCCGCCTCTCGACGCGGTATCTTGTGGACGCCTCCAAGGTCACGGACCACCATGCCATCATCCCCACGGAAGAACCGGTCAATCTGGCGGGGTTGTCGCCGGAGGAGCGCAGGGTTTACGATCTTGTCGTGCGGCGGTTTTTGGCGGTGCTCTCGCAGCCGTTTGAGTACGAGGAGACAAAGCTGACCATCGCCATTGGGAAGGAGATATTCGCGGCGGGCGGAAAGACCGTCAAATCGCCCGGGTGGAAGACCGCCTACGAGAAGGCGCCGGAACCGGACGAACCGGAGGAGGACGAGGAGGAAACCCAAAATCTTCCAGTCATCCGTCAGGGCGACAGGCTGCGCGTTGTTTCCTGCGCGATCGAAACCGGCAAGACCAAGCCGCCGGCCCGCTATACGGAGGCCACGCTGCTCTCGGCTATGGAGAACCCGCCGATGGAAAACCGGTCGCTGCGCGACATCATGAAAAACACAAGCGGGCTCGGCACGCCGGCCACGCGCGCGGACATCATCGAGAAGTTGTTCGCCTCATTTTACATGGAGCGGCACGGAAAAGAACTCGTGCCGACGTCCAAAGGGATCCAGCTTGTCTCGCTGGTGCCGGCGGACTTGAAATCGGCCGAGCTGACGGCCCGGTGGGAACAGCAGCTCATGCTGATCAGCCAGGGTCAGGCGCGGACCGACGCCTTTCTCGAAGAGATGCGGACATATACCGCGCGTCTCGTCTCTCAGGTCGTCGCGAGCGGCGCGGTATACCATCACGACAACCAGACGCGGGAGAAATGCCCGGAGTGTTCAAAGTTTTTGCTCGCCGTGAACGGGAAGAAGGGGAAGATGCTGGTCTGCCCCGACCGGGCGTGCGGCTATCGCCGGAGTTTGTCGATCCAAACCAACGCGCGCTGCCCAAACTGCCACAAAAAGCTGGAACTGCGCGGGGAGGGGGAAAAGCGGCTCTTTGTCTGTGTCTGCGGCCACCGCGAAAAATACGCGGACTTTGAAAAACGCCGCGTCGACGCGGGCGCCGGCAAACGTGAGGTGGAAAAATTCCTGGCCGGTCAGCAGCCCGCCGCCGGAGGCAACTTCGCGCTGGCGGCGGCGCTGGCAAAATGGCAGGAGAACAAGCGGGAAAAATAAAAGACAAGATGGCGTTTATGGAAGTCCGGCAGGCGGTCGTCGTGAGGCGGCCACCTGCCGGACAGTCGTTTATTGCTGTTTTAGGGCGATCCCGCCTGTGAAATAAAAATAATAGGTATGAAGCAGGGGCCCCGTGCCGGAGATCTCCAGGTGTCCGCCGATGAGAACCCTCGTACCGGCTGTGAGTTGCAGGCCGATCTGCCGGACGGAGGCCGCCTGTGCGGTATTGCTGGGTATCGGGCCGCCGCTGTACCCCGGTTGCACAGTGAGTTTCGTCGACGGCACGGGGGTGAAGACATTGCTGTCGGGCGCCGCGGTGTACAGTTCCAAAAACGGACGCACAGTTATGCCGGAGGGAAAGGTAAAGGTGGCACGGCTATTGACAGTCATGTAGATGTTTTCGAGCGTTGCGTCAAAAGGCAGCGAAAAGACGTCTTGCCGATTGCCCGAGAGCGTCACGGTTCCGTTTGCATCGAGCGAGGCCACGGGGGACGTTCCGGCAAACGTTAAGAGACTGACATTTGTCGCGTTGCCCGAGCTGTCCGTTATGAGGGCCGGTGCGGTGTGGGAAGCGAACGGAATGGCCGTGAGGGGGGAAGGCCCGGCGGGCCCTGGGGATCCCTGTGCGCCCTGCGGCCCTGTGGGACCCGGATTGCCTTGCGGCCCCTGTGGCCCCGCAGGCCCGGGGTTGCCTTGGAGCCCCTGTGGACCCTGCGGACCTGCGGCACCCAGATCGCCTTGCGGCCCTTGCGATCCCTGCGGTCCGGTGGGGCCGGGGTTGCCTTGCGGTCCCTGCGGACCCGTGGGCCCGGGATCACCCTGTGTTCCCTGCGGGCCCTGCGGGCCTGTAGGACCCGGATTGCCCTGCGGTCCCGGCGATCCCTGCGGCCCCGCGGAACCCGGATTGCCTTGCGGTCCCGACGAGCCCTGCGGCCCTGCGGGTCCGGGATCGCCTCGCGGCCCTTGCGGTCCCGTGGCACCCGGATCGCCCTGTGTTCCCTGCGGTCCCGCGGGTCCGGGGTTGCCTTGCGGTCCCTGCGGTCCCGTGGAACCCGGATCGCCCTGCGGCCCCTGTGTTCCCTGCGGTCCCGCGGGTCCGGGGTTGCCTTGCGGTCCCTGCGGTCCCGTGGAACCCGGATCGCCCTGTGTTCCCTGCGGCCCAGTGGGTCCCGGTTCGCCCTGTGGTCCCTGAGGCCCAGTGGGGCCCGGATTGCCTTGTGGTCCCTGCGGTCCCGTGGAGCCTGGATCGCCTTGCGGCCCCTGTGTTCCTTGCGGACCTGCGGGCCCGGGGTTGCCTTGTGGCCCTTGCGGTCCCGTGGAACCCGGATCGCCCTGTGTTCCCTGCGGTCCAGTGGGTCCGGGGTTGCCTTGCGGACCCTGCGGTCCCGTGGAACCCGGATCGCCTTGCGGCCCGTGTGGTCCCTGCGGCCCAGGGGGTCCCGGATCGCCCTGTGGTCCCTGCGGCCCAGTGGGGCCCGGCTTGCCTTGGGGTCCCTGCGGTCCCGTGGAGCCCGGATCGCCTTGTGCGCCCTGCGGTCCCGTGGAGCCTGGATCGCCTTGCGGCCCCTGTGTTCCCTGCGGTCCCGTGGAGCCCGGATTGCCTTGTGCGCCCTGCGGACCCGCGGGACCCGGGTTGCCTTGCGGTCCCTGCGGCCCTGTGGAGCCCGGATCGCCTTGCGGCCCCTGTGTTCCCTGCGGCCCCGCGGGTCCGGGGTTGCCTTGCGGTCCCTGCGGTCCCGTGGAACCCGGATCGCCCTGCGGCCCCTGTGTTCCCTGCGGTCCCGCGGGTCCGGGGTT
>JAIRTA010000121.1 GCA_031255175.1 Oscillospiraceae bacterium
TTTGCCGCTGCCATACATCTCATTCAATTTTTTGAGTTCTACTCCCCTGCCAATGAACATAGATCATCGCCTCTCAAATAATCAAACTCGTAAGTTTGCAACTTACGAGTTTGATTATACAATATGCAATAAAAAAAGTCAACCAAAATTTTTAACTAAATAGCGCCGCAGGCGCTTCAGCTCTCGAAACATTGGCACCGCCGTGCAGGTTGCCGGATACCTTCTTGCGGCTCTCTTCCATCACACCGCCCAACCCCTTTTCAATTTCTCTCTCGTACTGTTCCACCGCCGCCTGTGTCAGTTTGTTCGGTTCAAGCATATCAAATCTGGTGTCTGTATTTGCATCGATTGTACCATCCTCGCATCTAAGCAACGAAAAGTATTCCACGATGTCGTTTTCGTGGCGGCTTACATTAAACTCATTCGCCAACAATTCGCTATGTGTCGCAATAAAAATTTGCACGTCATTTCGTGACAATTCAAGTAACACATCTACAAGCTTCGGAACAAGCTCCGGATTCAAGCTGTTTTCCGGTTCATCCCAAAAGAAAACAGACCCGGGATCAAGCTGTCCAGAGGCAACCATCAACCCGAGAAATCCAAGCTTCTTAAAGCCAGATGCTTCATGAGAAAATGGTATCCGTTTCCCATCAGTTTTTACCATATAGAAAGTGCCGTCTCCGGGGACCCACTCAACGTATCCTCCTACGATTCCCGCGAGTTTTTGACCTATGAGTTTTTGCGTGACAGTTTGCTCTTTCGTCGGCACATCTTGTGCGGCAATGAGAATATTTTTGTAAATATCGCTAAAGCCTGCCTCCTTCTTTTGAATAAATGGTAACAAGCCTTTTGCATGTTCGAGAATATCCTTTTCCGGCATATAAACGGCGTCTGGCACTGTGGGATGTTGAATCGTCATCCCAGAAGAAAAATCGAGTGCGACTCTTCCCTTGAATGACACCGGTTTGACCGATACAGTTGTGTCATCTGGTGATGTTTCTTCTTTATCAATTTCGGGGTGTTTCAGCAACCACCGAATTGTTTGTCCGTCTGCGTACTTGATTTCCACCTCCGATTCACCCACGAAGGCCGCCGTACCAAAATATTGCGGCAGATACTTATTGATTGATTCGCGGCCAGATCTCGTTTCTTTTCCGTCGCATGCGGCGTACATCACTTTCATCAGCGTCGTCTTGCCACTGCCGTTGACGCCGACAAGCACGTTGATGCCGGGACAAAAATCCACTGCGAATTTGTCTTTGAATACAAGGAAATCCGTTATCTCCACACGAGTGATTGCATTTATCATGACCGTACCCTCCCCATGATCGCCGATTGTCCATTTCAGTATATCTCACACCGCACAGATTTACAAGGGGCTATGCGGCATCGACGCCGACAAAAACACAAGGAGAACCGGCCGGCTCTCCTTGTGTTTTTGTCTGGAAATGGTAAATTTTGTCATACCTCAGCCGTCAATAGCCGCATCGCCTCCCTGTCCCCCACGAGGATCACGTCGTTGTGGAGTTGGAGAACGGAAGCGGGCACCTCCGGGGTCACCGGCCCGGTGAAGGCGCGATGGACGATGCCGGCCTTGGACGCCCCGGAGACGATGACCACAATGGTCCGTGCCTGCATGATGGAGCGGATCCCCATTGTGTACGCGTGCCGGGGCACGTCGTCCTCACTGCGGAAGAAACGCCGGTTGGCTTCGATCGTGCTCTGTGTCAGCGTGACGAGGTGCGTCCCCTTTTCGAAGGCGCTGCCCGGCTCGTTGAACCCGATGTGCCCGTTGTGGCCGATCCCCAGCAGCAGCATATCGAGGCCGCCGCTGTTGCGGAGAATCGCCTCATACCGGACGCATTCCCGCTCCGCGTCCGCCGCCAGACCGTCCGGAAGATGTGTGTTTTCCAGCTTCACATTGATGTGGTCGAAGAAATTCTCCCGCATAAAGCGGGCGTAGCTCTGCGGATCGTCCGGGGCAAGGCCCTGGTATTCGTCCAGATTGACCGTCGTGACACCGGAAAAATCGACGTCGCCCTTGCGGTACCACTCGGCCAGCTGCCGGTATAAACCGATGGGCGTGGACCCCGTGGACAACCCCAGCACGCTGGCCGGCTTCAAGATCACCTGGGCCGACAGGATATTGGCCGCCTTGCGGCTCATGTCGTCGTAATGTTCGGCATGGTATATGCGCATCGTATCCTTTTTGCCTCCTGTTACTATAGATTTGCGGTTGAGAGTATGACATCCAGCCATGCTATTCATCGCATTGTTGCCTAAGCTTCCTCGTTTGGAGCCGCGCTATTGGACACCCTCCAACGCGTAGGGCCAGCGGCCGATGCCGCCCATATCGTAGACACGGAGATACCCGAGCCCCTCTAAAAATTCCTTGGCCTGCGCGCTGCGCCCGCCGGACTGGCAGTACACGACAATGACCGCCTCCTTGTCCGGCAACTGTGCGGCGCCGGTCTCCTTCAACACCGCCAGCGGGATCAGAATGCTGCCGGGGATATACCCCTTGTCGCGTTCATTCTGGTTGCGGACGTCCACAACCACGGCGGCCTCGTCCGTCTCTTGAATCTCACGCACCAACTCCGGCGTGATCAGTGCGTCCGCCGCGTCGTCAGTGTCGTCAGCCTCATTCTTCCCGTCCTCATCCTCGGCGGGCGGCGGGAGGATGCGGCGCTCGGGATACAACATCCGCGTGATGACCGCGCAGCCTTCGGCGCGCGTCAGCATCCCCTCGCTGTCGAAGATGAACCCGGGCCGGCCCGCCATGACCCCTTTGGTATAGACATCGGAGATATGGACGCGGCAGGTGTGACAGTCCGGGAAATCCGTCAGGCGCTCGGCCGGGGAGACGTCGTTTTCCGCCTCCTCTTCATACAGGTACAGAAGGCTCATATCGGCGATCCGGGCGGCGTCGCCCCGCTTCAGCGGATACCCGGCATTGCCGATGTCGGCCGTCTCCAAAACGCCCTGCCGCAAAGCCAGATCGAGATAACCGGAGGCCCAGCCCGCTCCGGTCGGCGCTTGCTCACCGTATCGGCTCCGGATGATGATCGTGACGAACTGTTCCAGCCGCATCGTCTCATTCGGGTGAAACAGCCCGTCCGGCATCCCCATGACGTAACCCGGGGCCGCCAGCGTCTGCACGGCATCCCGCGCCCAGTGGCCGTCGAGGTCGGCAAAAGTCCGATCCTCCGCCGCATACCCCGTAAGCCCGCCCGCCAGCAGGCAGACCGCAGCCGCCAGGCACATGGCACGTCGCCAAAAAATACTTCGTTTCATGTCTCGTTCCTCTTTTCTCAGGAAAAGTCACGCCCTATTGAATATGACGTTCACCTCACAGGGGGCGCCCCCCAAAGGGGCGGCGCCGGCTCCCGCTCGTGATGAGCCCGGAACCGGCGCCGATGTCGGCTCAAATGGGATGTTTGCAATTTTTAGGTTGCGTGACGCGGGCTGCGCGCCGCACGGGAGTATGCCTGGGAAATCCGGTCTCCGTCTGCACATCGGCGGCCGGTCTTGTGCGCTGTATCTCCCGCTTGAGCGCCGCCTGCCCCGTCTGATTTACGGGGGAGAGAACTTAAGACACCCAAGTCTCGTCGGGCAAGGCCGGGATATAGGGTTGGCCGCCCCACAAGAAGACTTTGGCGGACGCCGCGCCGGGCACCTCGCCGAGCGGCAGCCGCGCGACGACCTCGGAGACCTCCTCGGACGCCGCCACCGTCTGCGCTCTTGTGGTCAGCAGGCGTCCCGCCCCGTCATAGACCGCGACAATCATCGAGTACGTCTTCTCGGCGCCGGTCCGGTTTATGATAAGGACATCGGCCCGTATCTCGCCGTTCACCAGTCTGATGTCCATCGCGCCGGGCGCAAAGATCACTTGAATCGTCGTATCCTCCTCGATGTCCGTCAGCGCAAGCCGGCCGCCGGCGAGCTGATCCGTGATGTCCTTCCCGTCGCGATAGACGAGGGGCGTCTCGCCGTCCAGCGTCAAATTGAGAGAACCGTCGCGCAATGAGATGAGCCGCTGGTTGGCCGTGCGGTGCCTGTCATAGGCGACGTCGTCCGCCGTGACGCGGCCCTCGCCCCGGATGTCCAGGAACACGGACGGCCGGAACGCATAGACCTCGACGGCCGACAGGCTGAAGGACGTGGGCGCGTTGGCGGCAGCGGCGCCGCTGGACTTCAAAGCCGACACCACACCCACCGCGGGCGCGGCAGCCACCAGTCCGGTCGGCGTGACGCGGATGTAACGGGCCTCGTAGGTCCGGTCCAGCACGATGTTCGTCATCACGGAGCTGCCTGCCGTATTGTCGTACTCCGCGATCGTCGTGTACTGCGCGTTTCCGCCGCTCCGGTTACTGATCTCGACCTTGACATGGTCGGGGCGGCCGCGGAGCATGCTGTTGCCCGATGCGGCGTTCCAGCGGAGCATAATCCGGTCAAACGCCTGCACGCTGCCCAGATCCAGCGTCACGGCGGCGCCTGAAGCGATCGTCGTGACCGTGTTGATGTTGGAGTCGATGAAGGTTTTGCCGTTGTTGGCGTTGGTCTGCCCGGCCGCCGGGACGGTCGTCGCGTTCCCGGGGTTTGTGCCGCCGGTGACGGTCCGCCCGCGGGCGAGGTTGTTGGAACCGCCTGCCGGCACCGCCCCGTAGATGTTGGCCGCGGCCCTGTCGCTTCTGACCGCCGGGCTGATGATGTTGTTGTAACAACTCACCTGGATGACGGCGTCGCCGACGAGATCGGCCTCGTAGTGGCTGACGTCGATGACGCGCGTCTCATGCGGGAAGAGAATAAACAGGTTGTCCTCATAGATCACCGGAGCCACGAGCGTCTTCTTGCCGCTGTCCCGATAGGCTTTGAGCTCCACGGCGTAGGCGATGTCGTCCCCCGGATTCGTGACGGCCAGCGTCTGGACCACCCGGCCGCCCTCCGTCCGGGTACCGGTCTGAACGGCCTGCAATTCGACCGGCGGCAGCTGGTTGAGCTGCGTCATGTCGGGTACCTGATACGTGCCCGACCGGTTCCAGCTGTGCGAGACGCCGGCGATGTCGCTGCGCATCGGCTCGGCGTAGGAGTTGTAGCTGATCACTTTGCCGTCGGCGTCCTTCAGCTCGAGGCGGAGGAAGTAGACGTCGGAAGTGGGCCGCTCCAGGGCGCCCTGAATGTCGCCGTAACTCCACAGGTCGGTGACGCCGTAAGTCTCTTCGACCACACCGTAGTAGTTGATCATGTATTTTTCATAGCTGCCATCGTCCTTCAGGCGCAGACCCACCTGCTGCGGGCCCAAGCGGTTGCTGCCCGAAGTGGCGTAATTCACCGGCGTGGAAGCGCCGTCCGGGCGGATGTCGAGCCTCTTCTCCAGCGGTTTGCTGATCAGATTTCCCTCGATGTCGTAAACAGCCAGCGTGGCAACCGCGCCGGGCACGGCCTCCAGGGTGTTGTTGACGACGGACACCTGCTTGTGATACATGTCGTACATGATGTGTACCGGCTCGTTGCCCTTGCGGGCGCCGAAGGTGGTACCGTTCGGGTTCATGTAGTAGTCAAATTGGTTCCAGAACAACAGCGGCCAGGCGTTGTTCAGCATCCAGTTGATCATGCCCGAGGTGTTCTTGTAGCGGTTCATGTTCAACGCCTCATATTGGGCCCGCTGCACATCGTACTGGTACACCTGGGCCCGAGCCAGGAACTCCTCCAGGTTGCCGGAGGCCCCGTAGGACCCGTCGACGAACGTGGCAAAGTGGCTGAGGGTCGAGAAACCGCCGCGCGTGACGTGGTAGTTCCAGACGTTGTAGTTGGCCCCCGTGTTGTACGGCCAGAGATTGGCCTCCGGCAGGATCCGGCGCATTGTCTCCAACACCGGAATGCTGGCACCGCCGCCGCCCTCGGAGACAAACCCGTAGTCGCCCCGGTAGTCGAAGTAGTACCAGGTCGGTGTCTGGGTGTCGTAGGTGGCGTCCATGTGCATGCCGCCCGTTACATTGGTGAGCGTCGCGACCTTGGCGGACCCGCTGGAGGAGACGGCGCCGATGTCGAACCAACGAAGCTGCGCCTCGATCTCCATGTACTTCTGCTCAATCTGCTTGCCGTTTACTCCCGTGTTGGAGATGCTGGGCGGGTCGTCGCTGCCGTTGAACCAGATGAACATGGATGCGTGACTCCGCGCGTTACGCAGCTGCGAATAGAGGGATTCAAAGGCGACAAAGCGCTCGGCCTTCGACCACGACCCGGGGCTCTGCCAGCGGTCGCAGCAGCACCAGCCCGTCATCAGCAAAATCCCGTTTTCGTCAAGCATGTCCAAAAGATCGTTGTCAAAGAACTTGCCCTCGTCGCGGATCATGTTCATGCCCATGTATTTTACATAGTCCACCACCGCCTGGTTGGTGGCGGCCGAATGGCGCAGGAACAGGTCGGAGGCGCAATACCCGCCGCCTTTCAGCAGGATGGGCCTGTGGTTCACATAGATCTGCAGCATGTTGGCCAGGCTGCTGTTGCTGATCGACGCGCCGTTTTGGTTGGCGTAGGGCGACACATTGACCTCCGCACCGATCTCCCGGATGCCGAATCGGTGGTGCAGGCCGTCGCTGGCCGCGCCGCCGATGCTGAACTGGTAGTCGATGGTGTAGAGGGGCTGGTCGCCCGAGAGATAGGGCCACCAGAGCTGGGGATCGGTGAGATGGAGCTGCGGGAACTCATCCGGACGCAGCGCGATCTCCTGGTTGTAAGCGTTGGACGCCACCTGGATGCCCGTCTTTGTCAGCGTGGTGACCACCGCCCCGGCGGGGTCGCGGACGACGGCGCTCAAAGAACCGGTCAGCGGCGACGCCGACATGTTGCTGACGTCCACATAGAAGCTGAGGTCCGCCGTGCTGTGATCCTCGGCCACGTCGGAGGCCACGGCGGGGTTGTCAAGCCGCGCGAGCCCGGACGTGGTGACCGTCACCTCGCCGGTGAGGCCCATCATCGTGTCGGCAGGCTGCGGGTTCCAGTCCACCCAATAGTAGGTGAGATCGTTCGTATAGGTTGGCTTTGTCACCTTCACCTTGATATTGTTCGGCTGGCCGTTCGTATGGACATAGTCCGTGATGTCCACGTCGTAGGTGCGCATCGTGCCCTTAAACAGCTCCTTGTATTCGTCAAACACCAGGTCATACCGGACGCTGCTGTCGTTCTGCGCCGTATTGGTGATGTCCGTGAGCTCGCTCACCACCGGCGGGGCATTTTTGAGTTCGTCCTCGCTTTTGATGTTGAGATTTTTGTTGCGAAGTTTCTGCCCGTTTACATAGATCTCGCCCGTGAAGCTGATCCCCTTGAACTGGATCGAGATCCGCTTGCCGGCCTCGGCGGCGGGAATGTTGAAGTCCGTGCTGTACCACCAGGGCTGCGCAAAATCGGACACCGGGATTTTAGACATATTGTCGCTGAAGAAGACATTCTTCAAACCGTCGTTGTCCGCCGTAAAGATTGGGTCGTACACGCCGTCGTCAATCAAGTTCCCCAACACGGTGCCGGGCACGGCGGCGTCCTCCCACAGCTGCGTGTCGTAACCGGGGACGGCCACCGCGGCGTCTTCCCCGCCCGTTGCGACGCCGGCGCCCAGCGTGGTGTTATTCGCGACGGGGGCGATCTTCCAGCTTGTCAATTTCAGCGTAAACGCCGGATCTGTCTTGACCACCGTCACCTGGGCCGACGCGGGCAGCGGAATCAGGGAAAACAAAAACAAAATGCAGAAAATAATGACCATTTTTCTTCTCATCATCTTTGATATTACCTCCTCTTCTTATGGTTTCTTACGCCTCTTGTGTCATGTCTGCACTGCCACGGAAAAATACAAAACTTTGCCGTACTCCGTCGCTCGAATGAGTTCTTTGACCAGGGTTACCGCCGCTTCGCCTTCCAGGCCTTCCACCTCAAATGTGTAGTTAAGGCCCGACCGATGTAAGAAGACAAAAGAGACGCCGTCTTGCGTGTAGTTTGTGAGGATATCCGTGATTTCTTTCCCTTTCATCGGGGTACTCACCGTTATTTTCAGAAGCTTCACCCCCTTTTGGGCATAAAAGTCCCAGCTGCCTGCGCCATACTCCCGACGACGGCGCCGGCGCCGGGAGTTCGACACGCTTTACAGACAGCTAATGTTTGACGTTCTTCTCGATAAAATCGGACAAAAATTTGCTGTAATTGTCCCTGTCTTCGTATTGCAAAGACGCAACCGGTTTGGATTTGTGCACAAAATCCGCCGTAGAAATGATCATGTCGTATTGGTTCTCAGGCAACAACTCCAATTGAAACGGAAAATTCATTACATCTAAGATCTCGATCCGCTCATTTTCCTCCATGATTCGTGTCTTCAACGCCTCTCCGTAGGCGATGCCGGACGCGGTAAATAAGATGGCTCTGGCCTTGCGTTTTTCGCGCGCCTTCGAAAGCATAAAATGCAACGCGATGTTTTCTAATTCCTCGTCTGAAAACACGACTCCACATCCAAAAAATTGCTCCACAAGGCCCGCAATGCCGCGCAGGGCATGTAAGATCTTCCGGTCCGATTCCGGGGTGTATCCCATGTCCATCCGGCTGATATGTATGTGGCTTCGAATGCGGTATATAGATGTCTTCAAATGGTGCAGAAGACCAAAATACAACAACTTATCCCGCGTGAAGGCTCCGTCGCAGCTCTTCTGCACGTGCTCGATGATGCCCATTGTGAGGGCCTCGAAGTTTTCAGCCGTTTCGCCGCCGTTTTCCAGCCGGTTGCGCATGGCATAGCCCATCAGATGCAGGCAGATATAAGCGATCTCCTGCGAGGGGAAGTGGATCCGATAGGCCTCTTCGATCCCGCGGGCAATGAAGGCGGCCGTCTCCAGGACAGACACGTACTCTTCTTCCTTCAAAACACACTCTTCGGTCTCATTGCCGCCCTTGATGCGGGCGATGCAGATGATCAGATGGGTGACCAGCGTGGTAAAATACTCACCTGTCAAAAAGAAGTCGTACTTTTTCTCCGCATCCTCCAGCAAGATGACCAGGGGTACGATGTCAATATTTGGATACAACGATTTCAGCTTCACCACCAGGCCGTCTTGCAGCCGCCCGGAGAGCGTGGAGTGAGACTTGACCGGGATTCCGGTCTGGTTTGGTTTGTAGATGTCGAAGAATGCCGAAATGGCGTTTCGCTTGGCCGCTTCCCCTCCTGAGATGCCGATCCCCATGCGCTGGAGCTTATAGAGCTGCAGGCTGAACGTCTTCAGCCAGCTGTCGATCCACTCCATGTCCCGCAGGATGACGGAACGGCTCGTGTAAAAATAGTCCGCCAAAAATCCGATCGTCAACTCGCTGCTCGAAAAGAGCAGCAGGTTCAGCTCTTTGATCCGCCGTTTCGTGTCGTCCGCCTCGTAGGCTTTCTGGTCGGAAAATACCTTGATGAGCTCGGCGCGGCGGTCGCCGTCCACTTCGATCCTGATGCCGCTGCCGGGTTTTTTGATGACCCTCACCGCACCGCCGTACGCGTTTTCGGTGAGCCACTCCTCCAACTTTTTGACATGATTTTGGACAGAACGGCTCGTAACCTCGCACTTTCCGGCCAAAAAATCCAGTGTCAGAAAATCGCTGGCCTTCAGGAGCTCCCGCGCGAGGACTCTGACCTTCGATTCGACCCTGTTCACTTTCCCACATCCCTGCCCAGGCTATGTGAAAACCACAATTTTCACATTTTGTTGTACAATATATAGTATACACAAGTATATGCGTCACGATGCAACCACTATATATTGTATAGTGACGTGAAAACTTTCGGGTTTTCACACGGTCTCTGCCGTCACCGCTCTATCACTTTTGTCCCCGCGAAGAAGTCGATCCCCGCCCGGTATTCGGGGTTGGCGAAGATAGACAGGCACGAAACCAAGAAAGGGATCCCCTGCAAGAAGTACAAAAACGCCACCTTCACCACGCTGCGGAGAATGACCCGCGGCACACAGGCCCACGACCAGCCCTCACGTTTGCGCGCAATGACCCGGAGCCGGCAGATCCGCTTTCCGGGCGTGGAGCCCCGCAAGATCAACGAGGAGATCACCTCGTACGAAAACCAGATCAGCAGTGTATACCCGTACGCACGGCCAAACAACGCAAACATCTCATTCGCCGCCGCCTGCGCCTCCGGGGTGCCCTGTATGGCGTTCAGCCGGTCCATGCTCACCTTGACCGTCGCGTAGTCCGGGGTGCCGGTCAGGCGGTAGGCTATGTACAGCAGCAGCAACACGATCACCGCGTCGATGACAAAGGCCAGCAGCCTTTTTAGTTTGTGGCTTTTCAATCCGACGATGCCGAAGCCTGCCGTGTCGTCCATGCGTTTCATCTCCATATAACATTTCAATTTTGAGGATACGACAGCGGCCAGGCGGCGGAAGGAACACCGCGCCGCTATACTATACCCCCGGCCGACCCCCGCCCCCCCTTCTGCGCGGCCTTTCCGGCAAAAGAGGGATTATTATATTGCATACAGCATATATGGTCTCCTTCTGCCCGACCCTTCGGCGGAAGGCAAACTATATATTGCACATAGCATGTATGTTCTCCTTCTGCCAAAGCCTCCGGCAAAAGGGGGACGGGGCGCGGTCTGATTCACTGATCTTGCCTTTTAGGCCGCCGCCTCTTGGAGCTCGGTCTTATAGTTTCTGTCGTCCCAGATCTTGATGAACGGGAGCCAGACCAAGAAGGCCACCGCGAAGGATAGGATCTGCGCAATGACCCCCATCACACTCTGCGTCATCAGGAACCCGCTGACGAGGAAGGGCGTTGTCCAGGGCACCATGTAGTTGCAATACGGGAAGATGCCGATGGCTGTCCCTATGTACTGGAGCGTCATAACGACCGTCGGCGCCGCGATGTACGGGATCATCAAGAAGGGGTTCAGCACCACCGGAAGGCCGAACGTGACCGGCTCGTTGATGTTGAACAGCCCGGGCACGATGCCGATGCGCCCGATCTGCTTGAGCAGTTTGGACTTGGCAAAGACAAGCATGTACACCACAACGGGCAGCGTCGCGCCGGACCCGCCGATCCACACGCCGTTCTCATAGAAGGGCTGTGTCAGAATATGATGGGCTCCGTTCAGGTTCTCTTGCAGGTTCACGATCCACATGGGCTCAAAGATCGGGAAGATGATGATCGAAGAACCGTGGAGACCCAAAGACCAGAGGAAATGCTCCACAAGCACCGCCGCCAATGTCCCGGGGTAGGACGTTCCGAAACCGCGGAGCGGTATGGAGATGACATCGGACATAAACTGCGGGAAGCTGCCCCAGGGCGTGAGCGCGAAAAGCCCGTGGATGATGAGGAACACCAGCATGATCACAACACCGGGCAGCAGGGCCGTAAATTGCCGCGCGACGGCCGTGGGCACCGATTTGGGCAGGTTGATGACAAATTTCTTTTGCACGAGGAGCCGGTACATCTCGCCGACGACCAGTGCCGTGATGAGCGCCGTGAACAGAAATTCCGCGGTGAAGGTGCTGGCCATCCAGACGTCCGCGCTCTCTTCGCCGATGGTGGCGCTCTGAAGCACGTTGACGATGAAGAAGGCCGAGAGAGCGATCATGCCCGCGGGCGTCCCGTCGAGCCCGTAGCTGCCCACCAGGGAAGACGTCACGCCGTAACAGGCCACCAGAGCCACAATGCCGTAGGTGGCGTTTACGATGATCCCCGAAAAGGCGTTCCAATTTTCGCCGAAGGTGCGGGCCATGAAGTTGAGGTAGGCCTCCGAGGGGAATTCCGCGATGATCATGGTGAAGGCGCCCAAGATGAGCAGCGGCATGATCATGATAACGCCGTCTCTGAGGGCCAACAAATGCCTCTGGGTGCCGATCCTGGCTGCAATGGGCAGGAATTTTTCCTCCATAAAGCTGCTTACGCTTTTTTCTCCAGACACTGCACTGCCTCCTGTCTTATTGGATTGGATCCTTGGGTTGTGCGCCGGCCGCCCGGACTTGTCATGAGGCGCCCCGGCTCGCTTCCCACTGCGCCAAACACGCCGTGAGGATCTTTTCCCCCCTCAGCAGCCCATAATCGCTGATGTCGATGGTGCCGATGACGGGGATGCTGCCCGCGTACTTCTCTTTGAATTTGGGCAGCAAATGCCGGATCTGGGGGCTGAAGAGCAGGATATCCGTTTGCGCCAGACGGCCGTCCGCGTTTTGAAACGGCAGCGCGTCGATGTCGATCTCTACCCCGCGCGCTTCGGCCGCCCCCTTCATGTTGTCAACCAGCATACTGGTCGACATGCCCAGACTGCACAGCAGCGTAATCGTGATCAATTTATCACCCTCCTTCCTTGCCGATCAGTGTTTGGTACAGGACAACAAACTCCTCCGCCATCTCCCGCATCAGGAGCGCGCCGTTCAGGTGGTCCTGCGCGTGTACCATGAGCAGCGTCACGGCCTCGCCCCGGCCCTCAACCTCGCCGCGAATCAGGTCGGTCTGCTGGTCGTGGGCGCTGATCATGGCGTGGCGCGCCCTCTCGATGCAGGCGTGCGCATCCTCAAACCGTCCCTCTTTGGCGCAGGCAATCGCCTCCATGGAATGGCTTTTGGAATCTCCGGCACTGGCGATCAGCGACATGGCCTTCTCTAATGAATTCATCGCACCCTCCTTACTACTTCTCACCGAATTTTTCAGCGAATAACTGATTGAGAGCCGCGTAGGCATCCGCCTCATCCTCACCCTCAATCTCCACCGACAACATTTCCCCGCATTTGACATTCAAGAGCATCACGTTCAAAACATTTTTCAGATTCAGCTTTTTGCCGTCTCTGTCGGCTTCGACGCGGCTGGCAAACCCCTGACAGCACCGGGTGATCTTGCTGGCCACCCGCGCGTGGATCCCCAGTTCGTTTCTGACTTCCAATTCCACATTCAGCATGTTCTTTAGCCTCTTTTTATCTTCTTAGTCTCTTTTTTAGTCTCTTTTTCAATCTCTTCCGCTTTCCTGTTCCGCCGCTTGGTTTTCCTGCGTTTTTTCGCGCAGATAGCGGGCGACGTCCTCGGCGCTCTCCATGACCAGTACGGCTTCAAGATCCCGCTTGGCCCGGGCCGTGTCTGTTTCGCAGACGATCTTTCGCACGAGGGGAAGCGTCGGGATGCTCACGCTCAGCCCGCTCACCCCCATAGCGACCCACAGAGGGATCAACTCCGGCGCCTCGCCGGCCTGCCCGCAGATCTCCACCTCGATGCCGCGCGCGCGCGCGGCGGTGCACACATGCTCCACACACCGGAGCAAAACCGGGTGAAAACTGTTGTTGAGGCGGGCCACCTTTTTGTTGTTGCGGTCCGCCGCGAACAAATATTGGGTGAGGTCGTTGGTGCCGACGCTGAAGAAATCCACATACCGGGCAAATGTCTCGGCCATCAGCGCGACCGAGGGGACTTCCACCATCATGCCGATCGGGATCTCACGAAACGGGACGTCCCGCGCGGCGAGTTCGCGTTTCACATCTTCCACAATCTCCCTGGCCCGCAGCAGTTCGTCCACGGTGGCGATCATCGGGAACATGACGCGGATATCCCCCGCGTCGGCCGCCATCAGTATGGCGGCGATTTGCTCTCGAAACAGCGCCGGATGGTCCAGGCAGTAGCGAATGGCGCGATACCCCAAAAACGGGTTCTCCTCCGGTTCGATCCCGAGGTAGCCGATGTGCTTGTCTCCGCCCACATCGAGGGTACGCACCACAAGGGGGCGGCCGCCCAACGCCTTGGCGATCCCGGCGTATACGCCGTACTGCGTCTCCCGAGAGGGCGCCTCCTCAAAATTCATATACAGGAGTTCCGTTCGCAACAGGCCGACGCCCTCCCCGCCGTGTGCCAGCAGGGGCGCCGTCTCCGCCGCGGAACTGATGTTGGCGTAGACGCCGATGCGCCGGCCGTCCAGCGTCACGGGTTCCCGCTTGATGTAATCGCGCAGGCGGGCCTTATCTCTCTCGTGCGCGGCGCGTTTTTCCCGGTAACACCGCGCCTGTTCGTCGGAGGGTTCCACGAGCACCTCTCCCGTGGTGCCGTCCATGATCACCGTCTCATCTCCGTGCAGGCTGTCCATAAGGCCGTTGAGGCCGATGATGCAGGGGATGCTGAGAGACCTCGCCAAGATGATGGAGTGCGACGACGCGCCGCCGTTTTCCAGCAGGATTCCCTTGACCCAGGCGCTCTCCATCCCGGCCACCTGGCTGGGCGTTAAGTCGCTGGCCGCCACAATCACTTCCCGGCCCAACGCCGTGATGTCCGCCCGGCCGTTCAGCGCGTCGAGCAGCCTCTTTTGGATGTCTAAGATGTCGATGTACCTCTGTTTGAGATAATCGTTGTCCACATGGCGAAAAAATTCGGCGTATTCCGCGCAAGTGGCCCGCACGGCCGCCTCACTGCCCCGCCCCGCTTCGATCCCGCCGCGGATCTTGCCAAGGAAGTCGTCATCTTCCAAGATCAGGAGCTGATACTCCAAGATACCGGCCGCCTCTTCGCCGGCGTCCCGTTTGATTTTGTCGACAATTTTCTCCAGCTGCGACTTGGACAGACACACCGCCTCGGCAAATCGGACCTGTTCCTCCTTCATACCCAAGGGTACGGAGGCCCCCGTCTCTCCGGGCTTGGTGACAAAAACGAAAGTTTTTTGAATGGCAATTCCGTCTACGACACCTGTGCCGATCAAAAATTGTCCTCCTTCCTTGGGCTGTACCGCCGTTGATTCCCTGTCAAACGCCGGCGCCACCTCCTCCATATCCAAAATATGGATTCGTTCAAATGTATAGAATCATCCTTATCCGCAATCATTATATAGGCATCCTCACAATTTGTCTATTCTCTTATAATTCTATTTTCTTCTACAAAATGCGGAAAAATCTTTTTTTTGCCGGGCGGCGTCACGGTGATTTTCCGGCGGCGGGCATCTTCGGGGGCGTGTGCGCCGCCGCCGCTCTTGTATTATGGGGATCTCCCATTCATTCTGCACGCGCAAAGAGACCCACTATATGTTGTGGAAACCACAACATATAGTGGGTCTCTTTGCGTACGCCGTCAGACGTTGTGCTTTTCTAAAAGCGCCGGGACGTCGTTTAGGGTGGGGACCAGCGCGAAGAGGAGCGGCCGGATTGTGTCGTCGGGCTGGATCTGGTCCGGCACCATGACCGGGTAGAGGCCCGCCGCGTGCGCCGCGCGGATGCCGGCCGGCGCGTCCTCCAGCGCCATGCAGTGCCCGGGCGGCAAGCCCAAGGCCGCCGCCGCGGCCAGATAGATGTCGGGCGACGGTTTGCTGCGGGCAATGCTGTCTCCAAACACCGTCGCGTGGAACGCGGACTTTACACCCGCCAGTTCCAACGCGGCGCCGGCCACGCTCTCCACGTTGGACGTGGCCAGCGCAACCCGGTACTCCCTTTCGCGCAGGTACGCGAGCAGGGGGAGGAGTCCGGGCTTGAGGGGCACGCCCTCCGCTTGCAGCCGCCGGGCCACCTGCTGCTCCGCGAGGCGGTCGAGCGCCCTGTAATCGTGCCCGCCGCCGTACCGCTCCGTCATGAGCACCGCGGTGGATTCGGCCGTCATGCCCGCAAAGGCAATCAGCACCTCCCGGGTGACGGGGACCCCGTCCGCCCGGTATACCTCCAACCAAACGTCGCAGTTGAGGCGCTCCGTGTCGAACATCACGCCGTCCATATCAAATACCACGCCGGAGATCATCGCTGTCTCTCCTTTCAAACGTCTCCTGTTTCGTCTTTCGATTCAGCCTGCCCAATTCAGCCTGTCCGGTTCAGGCTGTCAATGGGCCGCGATCATCTCGATCTCCACCAGGCCGCCCTTGGGAAGCGCCGCCACCTGCACGCAGGAGCGCGCGGGGAAGGCGCCGGAGAAGAACGAGGCGTACACCTCGTTGACCGCCCGGAAGTCCCGCATGTCCGTCAAGAAGATCTGCGTTTTCACAACCTCGTCCCATGTGTAGCCCGCCGCCGCCAAGATGCCGCCCAGGTTTTCCATAGCCCGCCCGGCCTGCGCGGCCGCGTCCGGCCCGGCAAACGCGCCCGCCCCGTCCAGGCCCAACTGGCCGGAGACATACAAAACGCCCGCGTTTTCCACCGCCACAGAGTAAGGCCCCGCCTTGGCGGCGCCCGTTTCGATCTCCCGTTTCATCATTTCCATCTCCCTTTTCCTTTTCTGTCAGTATATCATTCTTCCCGCGGCGTGTAAATCATGGCCCGCGGTTCCCCTTTGGCCGCGATTCATCGCCATTTTTTTGCCGTCCCCGGGCCGTATTTTTATATATTTTACCGGCATCTGCGCCGCACACCGCCCCACAGCGGGCAGGCTGCCCTAACATACCCGCGATCCTCCCGATATTTTCCTCTTTTTCCCGAAATTGGAAATTAGTGCTTAAAACTGGTTTAATTTTCTAGTCAAAATTCGATATATAGAGTGTAGGGAGATCACATATCTCCCTGCCGCCAGTTGGGACGCGCGGTATCAAAAACCCGCGCTGTTCCGGATTGTGACGGATGTCCACCACCTAAACAGGGGGATTTTACACATGTCTAATACAATAAGAAGAACCATTGGCGCCTTCATGATAGTTGCCTTTTTGGCGACCCTGATCCTGCCCTTCGCTATGGCGGAAGACACCCCAACGACCCCGCCGGAACAGGTTGTCC
>JAIRTA010000129.1 GCA_031255175.1 Oscillospiraceae bacterium
ACCATTTGAGAAAATCAAGACCGCCGATGGTGGCGGACATGATGCCCAAGATAAAGCTGCCAAACACGATGGCCACGGTGATGCCCGCCGTGGCTCTGCCGTTTTTCAACAGTGTGGACAGCAGCACGCCCACCGCCGAAAACACCATGCCGATGAAGAAGATGGCTGAAAAGAATGTCACCGCTTCCGCTGCCGCTTCGCCGAAGGTGTACTCGCTGAACAACAGGTAACCCGCCATTGTCACAGCGGCCCAAATGGCCGACGAAACAAAGAATATGACGACATGCGCCAGCCCCTTCTGAGAAAATATCTCCAAGCGCGACACGGGTTTCGCGCACAGGTATTCGATGGTGCCGCCCGTTTCTTCTTTTATGAGCAACCCCACCGCTTGTTGGGTGACGACAACCATGACCGCCAGCGCAATGAACTGAAGAAGATAGCCGAAAAAGTTTGTAATAACACTAAAGTCAACAAGTTCGCGCAGGCCCAGCGCCGCCAAAAGTGACGGATCTATTCCCTCCAGCTTTGCCCCCGCCAGAGCCTGCATGGATTCGGTCTGCATGGCCGGGAAAAACGCCAGCATGGCAAAGATCGCGCCGCCGATAGACAGTGTGCTGACGAGGGCGCTCTTGCGCAGGTTGCGCACTTCCATAAAAAAGACGTTCATTGACGCGCCTCCTTCCCATACAGCCGCCAAAAATGTTCCTCCATGCTCTCATTTTCCACCGTGAAATCTTCCGGGGCAAGCGCCGCGAGCGCATCCAGCAGGGCACGTCCGCCGAGCGAGGAACGCAAGACGCGCCTTTTGCCTTCCTCGCTCACCGGCTCCAGCCCGTCCACCACCGCGCCGCCGCCCGTGACGGTGATGATCTTCCGCGGCGCGGTGGTTTTGGTCAGGTCCGTCACCGCCAGAATGCCGCCGTCCTTGATAAAGGCGACACGCCCGCAATATTCCTGCACTTCGGCAAGATTGTGGCTGGACAAAAGCACGGTGGCGCCGCCCGCCGTCTGCTTATGCAGCTCCGCGAACAGCAGTTTTTGCATCACCGGGTCCAGGCCGTTTGTCGGCTCGTCGAGGATGATGACCTTCGGCCCCGGTTGAAGCGCGCAGAGAATGGACACCTTTTTCTTGTTCCCGGTGGAGAGTTCGTGAAAGCGCTTTTTTGTGTCTACTGCAAACAAACCGCACAGCCGCCGGGTCTCAGCGGCATACTCCCCCCGGTAGAACGCGGCGTTGCGCCGCAGCAATTCGTCCACCCGCATATGTGGATACAGCCGCACGTCGCTGGGTACATAACCGGTAAATGACTTGATTTGCCTGCTGTCCCGCACCACATCCAATCCGCAGATTGTCGCTGTGCCGCCGCTGGGAAAGATGAATCCCATCAGCGCCTTAATGGTGGTGGATTTGCCCGCGCCGTTGGGGCCGACGAACCCGAACAGCTCGCCTTGCTCCACCGAGAAGGTGACATCCCTTGTGCCGACATGCCTGCCGTAGTTCTTTTTGAGATGCTCGATCTGTATCACAGACATATTCAATCCTCCCGCCCCGGCCGCTGTTGAAATTTTTCAAGCTGGTGGTTGAGCAGCCGGGTTTCCCGGTACAGCTCGATAAAGTGACCCAACAACGCGGCCGCCATGCCCACAACTGTCATGGCGAGAAACATGATGAGGCACCACGGGGGGAACTTTTCAAACCACCCAAACAACAGGCTGAACACCAGCGTCACCAGCGTGCTCACGCCCACCCACAGGACACACCGGGGTTTTGTCAGCCTGTCATTGGGCACAATGCCCTGCCGCGCAAACCCAATCAAAAGGCAGGCGCACACCATCTGTATGGCGGTGAAAAAATCCAAGGTCACAGCGGCCCCCTCGCTGATGAATCCCAAAAACAGATACAGGGAAACGAACATCACAAAGAAAATCCCCATCGTGTATTTCGCCGCGGACGTCCACAGATACAGGCGGGCAAAAGCGGTGTCCGCAAATTTGCCGTGCATACGAACCCTCCTATTCCAAAAGCCCCAATTTTTCTTTCAGGTTTTGCACATAATGGCGGGAGGCAACCAACCGCTCGCCGTTTTTGAGCGTGATCTCTATGCGGCTGTTCGGCAGGCTTTTCAGCGAACCCACATGGTACAGGTTCACAAGCTGCGATTTGCCGATGCGGATGAACCCCAGCCCCTCATATTTTTCCTGCAACGCGGCGAGACTTTGCCCGCTTTCCAACACTGTGTCCGCCGTGTAGAGAAAGGTCTTCCCGTCCACCGACTCCGCATAGCAAACGTCGTCCGGCCTCAGCACGTGGGTTTCGCCGTCCTTGAAGGCGACCAGTTTCGCGCTGCGCTCCCGCAGAAGCGCAAGGACCGACAGGCACTCATCGTCCAACTCTTTGCAATGCAAAACCAACTCATTTTCCTCATACGCGCCGTGTTCCACACGAATCTTCATCGCCTCACCGCCTTGCTTGCTCACAGTATACCGTTTCGCAGCGTCAAAGGCAACCGTATGCACGCCAAGATGCGTGTGAAAGGCGCCAACATACGAGGATTGCACACCGGTGGCACCGCCACGGCAAACGCACAGGCAGCGGGCGCCGCCGCCAATCTCCCCCCGGGCAGGCCGCCGCCACCCCGCCCTCGCCCAAACGGGGCCCCGTTGACAGCGCCATGAGAACACGGTATAATCGTCGTATCTTTATCCCCATAAAAAACACCGGGCCGGCCGGGAGGAGTGACGCCTATGCCTGCCTTTCGCGTGTCCAGCCCCTTCGAGCCGGCGGGCGACCAGCCGCACGCCATTGAGGCGTTGGCCGCCGGTCTCGAAAACGGCCTTCAGGAGCAGACGCTGCTTGGCGTGACGGGGTCCGGCAAGACGTTTACAATCGCCAAAATGATTGAGGCGGTGCAGCGGCCCACGCTGGTGCTGGCCCACAACAAGACGTTGGCGGCCCAGCTCTGCGCGGAATTTCGCGAGTTCTTCCCCGACAACGCCGTGGAATACTTCGTCTCGTACTACGACTATTACCAGCCCGAGGCCTATATCCCGCACACGGACACCTACATCGAAAAGGATTCCGCCATCAACGACGAGATCGAGCGGCTGCGCCACAGCGCCACTTCGTCGCTGTTTGAGCGGCGGGACGTGGTGGTGGTGTGCAGCGTGTCGTGCATTTATTCGCTGGGCGACCCCATCGACTACGCCAACATGGTGCTCTCCCTGCGTCCGGGCATCCGGTACGAACGCGACCGGATGCTGCGCAAGCTGATCAATATTCGTTACGAACGTAACGATGTCACTTTTGAGCGCAACAAATTCCGGGTGCGCGGCGACACGGTGGAGATCTTCCCCGTCTACACAAACGATTTTGCCATTCGCGTGGAGTTCTTCGGAGACGAGATCGAACGCCTCTCGGAGATCAACGTGGTCACGGGCGCGCCCCGCCGGATTTTGCAGCACGCGGCCATCTACCCGGCCTCGCACTATGTCACGAGCGCCGAAAAGATGGAGCGGGCCGCCCACGTGCTGGAGGAGGAGATGTGGGCGCAGGTGCGTCTGTTTGAGAGCGAGGGCAAACTGCTCGAGGCCCAGCGCATCAAGCAGCGCACACTGTACGACATCGAGATGATGCGGGAGCTGGGGCACTGCTCCGGCATTGAAAACTACTCCCGCGTGATCTCCGGGCGCGCGCCCGGCTCGACGCCCAACACGCTGCTCGACTACTTTCCGAAGGACTTTCTGCTGGTCGTCGACGAGTCGCACGTCACGCTGCCCCAGGTGCGCGCCATGTACGCCGGAGACCGTTCCCGCAAGGAGACGCTGGTAAACTTCGGCTTTCGCCTGCCGTCGGCGCTCGACAACCGCCCGCTGAATTTCGAGGAGTTCAGCGCGCGGATCGGGCAGTCTGTCTATGTGTCGGCCACGCCCGGCGAATATGAGCGCTCCCGCTCGGGGCAGCTCATCGAACAGGTCATCCGCCCCACCGGTCTTGTCGATCCGGAGATCTCGGTGCGCCCGATCGAGGGGCAGATCGACAACCTCATCGAGGAGATCGAGGCCCGCGCGGCGCGGGACGAGCGCGTGCTGGTGACCACGCTGACAAAAAAGATGGCCGAGGACTTGACCTCCTATCTTCAAACCACCGGCGTCAAGGTGCGCTACATGCACCACGACGTCAACACGATCGAACGCATGGAGCTCATCCGGGATCTGCGCCTCGGCGTATTTCATGTGTTGGTGGGCATCAATCTGCTCCGCGAGGGGCTCGACTTGCCGGAGGTGTCTTTGGTGGCCATCTTGGACGCCGACAAGGAGGGTTTCCTGCGCTCCGAGACCTCACTTGTCCAGACCATCGGGCGCGCGGCGCGCAACGCGCAGGGTCTTGTCGTCATGTACGCCGACCGGATCACAGACTCCATGCGCCGCGCGATCGACGAGACAAACCGCCGCCGCACGCGGCAGATCGCCCACAACGAGGCGCACGGGATCACCCCCCAGACCATCCGCAAAGGGGTGCGCGACCTTTTGGAGATCTCCAGCGCCGCAAACAAGCCGGAGAAGGCGGCGCCCCTCTCGCCGCAAGAAAAAAAGGCGGCCATCGCCCGCCTGGAAAAGGCCATGCGCGAAGCCGCCCACATGCTGGAATTCGAGTACGCCGCCGTCCTCCGCGACCAGCTCATACAACTGCGCGGAGAGTGATGGCAATTGACAATTGACAATTGATAATTGACAATTATTATAATTTATGCTGTTCCGCGTTGGGGTTCGGGTTGGAGGTTCGGCGGACAAAAGGCTGAGCAATCCGCCCCCGGCCGTCGGCTTAAAAAAACGTCCCTCTCCCGGATGCGGAAGAGGGACGTTTTACTTCATTTTTATTTCACTATGCCTTTATTTTACCATGCCGGCCACTTCGTCGGCGAAGTTGTCCTGCCTTTTTTCGATCCCCTCGCCTTTTTCGTAGCGGATGAACCGGGTCACTTCGATCTCCCCGCCCAGTTCCTTGGCCACCTGGGCCACGTGCTGCCCCACGGTGGATTTGTTCTCCTTGACAAAGGGCTGCGACAGCAGACAGAACTCCTGGTAATATTTGCCTATCCGCCCGGCCACCATCTTCTCGGCCACCGCCTGCGGCTTGCCCTCACCCAGGGCCTGCGCCAGGAAGATCTCCTTTTCGCTCTCGAGAACAGCGGGGTCGACCGCCGCCTCGTTCAGCCACAACGGGCGCATGGCGGCCGCCTGCATCGCGATGTCACGGCCCAGTTCCGTCACCCGGGGGTTGTCCTTCAAGGCGTCGGAAACCTTCAGGTTGACGAGCACGCCGATCTTGCCGCCCATGTGAATGTATACCAGGTTGAGCGGCTGTTCAATCAGGTCGAAACGGCGGATCTGGATGTTCTCGCCGATCGTCATCACCTTCTCGCGCAACGCCTCTTCCACTGTGTTCCCGCCGTCGTACCGGCAGGCCATCAGCGCCGGCATGTCGGCCGGCTTTTGGGCCACAATGACGTTTGCCACGCCGGCGACAAACGCCTGGAACGCCTCGCTGCCCGCGGCGAAGTCCGTCTCGGAGTTGATCTCTACAATCGCGGCCGCGCCGTTGTCGGACACCACGGCGCCCACGGCGCCCTCGGCGGCGATGCGGCCCGCCTTCTTCGCCACGGCGGCCAGCCCCCGCTCACGCAGATAGGCGATGGCTTTCTCCATATCGCCCTCGGTCTCGGTCAATGCCTTTTTGCAATCCATCATGCCGACGCCCGTCGTCTCACGCAGCGCCTGCACGTCTTTTGCGGTAAATGCAGCCATATTTCGCGTTCTCCTTTCTCTTTATGGGGTCCGGCGGGAAACAAATTTGTCAATGTCACTCTCCGACGAACCCTTACGCCTCCGCCTTTTCTACCGGTGCCGCGGCCGGCTGTTCGGCCGGTTTCTCCGCCGGTTTCTCTGCCGGCTTCTCCGCCGTCTCGGGGGTCTCGAGCTGTTCGCCCTGGCGGCCCTCGAGCACGGCGTTGGCCATAGTCTGGGAAATCAACCGGATGGCGCGGATGGCGTCGTCATTGCCGGGGATGGGATAATCGATCTCGTCGGGGTCGCAGTTTGTATCGACAATGGCGACCACCGGGATGCCCAGCTTATGCGCCTCGGCGATCGCGTTGCGCTCTTTGCGCGGGTCGATGATAAACAGCGCGCCGGGCAGCCGGCGCATCTCTTTGACGCCGCCGAGGTATTTTTCCAATTTTTCAATCTCGCCGCGCAGCTTGATGACTTCTTTCTTCGGCAGCATGTCGAAGGTGCCGTCTTCCTGCATCTTTTTGATCTGGTTGAGCCTGTCGATGCGGCGGCGCATGGTCTTGAAGTTGGTCAGCATGCCGCCCAGCCAGCGGGCGTTGACAAAGAACATGTTCACCCGCTCGGCCTCCTCGCGGATGGCCTCCTGCGCCTGCTTCTTTGTGCCGACAAAAAGCAGCGTCTCCCCCTCGGAGGAGAGTTCGCGGACAAAGCGGTACGCCTCTTCGAGCTTCTTCACCGTCTTTTGCAGATCGATGATGTAGATGCCGTTGCGTTCTGTGAAAATGAACTGGGCCATTTTGGGGTTCCAGCGCCGGGTCTGGTGCCCGAAGTGGACACCGGCCTCCAACAGCTGCTTCATGGATACGACTGCCATGATATACCTCCTCAGATTTGTTATTTGCAAGCCGGCCGT
>JAIRTA010000008.1 GCA_031255175.1 Oscillospiraceae bacterium
GCCGCATCGCCAAACCCACTCCCCAAGGCAGCGATATCGGCAAAAACTGACGATTCAAGGTGCTCCTGTCGCTATTTGCGGGGCTTTGTATAGTCTCACTCATTGGGAAAGTTGTAATATATGTTTCGCATAAATTGAGGTTTCCACAGTGCCCGGGCGAGGGCGGAGGAATGTTGATATGGGAAATATTTCCAAACAAACCCGGGGCACCACCGACATGACGGTGGGCAGCCCCAAGCGGCATATCTTTCTGTTTGCCCTGCCGATCCTGGCCGGGAATGTCTTTCAGCAGCTCTACAGCATGGTGGACGCGATTGTCGTGGGCAAGTCTGTGGGCGGGACGGCGCTGGCCGGCGTGGGGACCACGGTCCCCATCGTCACGCTGATCACATCCCTGTTCGCAGGCGTGGGGCTCGGCGCCTCCGTGCTGCTGTCGCAGTTTTACGGCGCGGGGGACATGACCAAGGTGCGCCGGCTCGTCTCATCCGTCTATTCGCTGCTGCTGCCGATCATCGTGCTGCTGACGGCCCTGAGCCTGCCCCTGGCCGGCGTGCTGCTGCGGCTGCTCCACGTGCCGGCCGGAGAGACGTTCGAGATGGCCCGCCTGTATATGATGATCGTCATCCCCGGGTTTCTCGGCTCCTTCGGGTTCTATCTCAACGCCGGGATTTTGCAGAGCATGGGCAATTCGACGGTCCCGTTCCTCTTCCTGTGCCTCGCGTGCGGGATGAACGTCGTGCTGGACCTGGTCTTCGTCTTCGTGTTGCACTGGGGGGTGGTGGGCGCGGCCGTGGCCACCGTCATCAGCGAGACGTTCTCGTGGGTGGCCGGCATCATCTATATCAACCGCCGGTATTCCTTTTTGCATCTCACACTGCTGAAGTTCGACGTGGACAAGACGCTGCTGGCCCGCGCCGTGCGCATCGGTCTGCCCACCGGCATCAGCCAGGCGCTGTTTTCTCTGGGCAACGTGTTCATGCAGCGGCTCATCAACGAGTACGGCGCGCCGTTCATGGCCGGGTTCACCGGCGCCAACCACTTAAACACCTTTGCCACCATGCCGATCCAGAGCGTGGACACGGCCGTGACCACCTTCACGGGGCAAAACATCGGCCAGGGCCGTTTCGACCGCGTGCGGCGCGGCCTGCGGGCCGGCCTGCTGATGGCCGGCGGCTACGGCGCGGTGATCGGCGTGCTGGCCCCGCCGTTCGGCGGGGATCTCATGAGCCTGTTTGTCAACGAAAACAGCGCGATCCAGCTGGGCGTCATCTTCCTGCGGACGGTGCTGCCGTTCTTTGTGCTGCAGGCGGTGCTGTACGTCCTCAACGCCGCGCTGCGCGGCAGCGGGCGGGCCGTGGTGCCGATGGTGTCGATGCTGGTGTCGATGCTGCTGGTGCGCGTGCTCTCCGCCTATTTCTTCGCGGCAACCTTCGGGCCGGACACCATATTTTATTCCTACGGCCTCGGCTGGGCCGCCGGCATCGTAATCTCCGCCGGTTGTTACCTCCGCACCCGTTCGAAGATGAACACCGCCGTCACATCGCCGTGAAACCGACGGGCCGTCCGTCCCACCCTGTTGGGGGTGGGCACCGCCGTCACATCGCCGTGAAATCGATTCCTTGCGCATACGGCATCGGGCGGGCGCACACATGGGTGCGCCCCTACATTTGTGTAATCCGATCTTGTGCGCATGGGACGGCGGGCGGGGTGCGATTATGGGATGTGTGTTGCGCGAAAAGAAATTTTATGATATACTGGCGTTGCGTGGATCTTTACAAAAACAGGAAAGAAGGGGCCTATATGGGTGGCGGAAAATTTCTTCGGATCACGGGGATCCTGATGATCATCGGCGGCGCGCTCAGCATCTTGCTTGGAGTCATCGCACTGTTTGGCTCTCTCATCATCGTGACGGGGGCCGCCCAGGTTCTCGCGGCGTCCATTTTGGCACTGGTCGGCGGCGCGGCCGAGTTGGTGGCCGGTATCTTCGGCGTGATATACGCCGACCGGCCGGACAAGGCGCACATCTGTATCGTCATGGGCATCATCGTGGCGGTGCTCTCTGTGGCGAGCAACCTGCTCTCTTTCAACGCGTCGACTCTGCTCGCCGGTTTGCTGCTCCCCGTGCTGTACCTCGTCGGCGCGTTCAAAAACAAGCCGACCGCCTAAATCCGGCAGCGCGGAGAATTTCCCGGGACAAGAAAACATCCGTGTGCGAAAGGGGATACCCCTTTTGCACACGGATGTTTTCAGTGAACAGTGAACAGATAACAGATAACAGCGCAGGGGCGTCATCCCCTTTTGCACACGGATGTTTTGCCGTCCGCTTTAACGTCATGTCATGTCGCTGTTCTCGCTTGAATGTACTGATTGATGTCGTTGACAATATACTGCCGCCCTGTGGTATGCAGGGCTTCGTAGTGGGAACGGAGGTAGTCCAACACGCGGTAGCGGTTGAACAGTTCGATCACCGCCTTGCCGGACAACGTCTCCGCGCTCCTGTACTCCTCGATGCAGTATGTGATAAAATCGGTTCTTTCCTCCATACTCATGCCTCTTCCGGGTATGTGATGCTGCCGGTTTCCTGTTCCTCTTTGAACATTCCATAAAGGGTGGGAACACTCAGATGCCACAATTTGGTTTCCTCGCGGGCAAGCTGTTTGTAAAGCTTCGAGGAATACAGCAAGGTAAACGCTTCCCCTTCGGTTGCGCCCTTGTCTTCCATGACGGTTCTCACAAGCCTCGGAACGATAAATTCGAGCATTACTTTGATTTCATCTGCCATCTGATCTCCCTCCCTTTACGAGAAGTTCGATATGACCGGTGTAGGTCAAATAAGAGAGCGCTTTTTCAGAGGCAAATGTCATTTGGTTGTACAGCTTTCTGACTCTCAACTGGCGGATACATTCTTCTTTGCCAATCACTCCATTTTCATACGCTGTAAAGACGCGATAAATCGTGTCATTGGCCACCGGTCCGAAAATGATGTCGTAGGCCGTGCCTCTGTATTGATCCGCACGGTTCTCAAACACAAAATCAAGCCATTCCCCGCTCGGTTCAGAAAATTCCAAAACCGAAAGTTCCCGCTTCAGCACTTCAAAATCAGCGACATTATAAAAACTGACATAGCATTTTTCCGTTTCCCGCCTGTCGCCGACTTTTCGGGCAAACACCTCCGCCTGGTTGCTGTTCGTAGTGGTGTAGAACCCGTTGCCGAAGTCCAATGCGCGCTGTTCGGGCATTAGGATAGGCTTTTCCACTATCACATCGCTGCCGTGGCAGAGTTGCATAGGCCCACGCTCCCATCATGTGTTGAGGCGCTGAGCGCTTTTTCAGGTTTCGTCGCCGTCTTCGGATGGGTCCTCTGCGGGGGGGCGTCTCCAGGGGATGTTGATGAATTTGTTGACCCCGATGGAGACAAGGATGCCCGCCAGGGTTTCCAGTACGCGGGTGGCGGCAAAGAGGTACTTGTCCTGCGGGTGCTGCGCGACGATGACGAGGAAGATGACGCAGGACAGCGCCGCCGCGTCTACGCTGCGGATGAGCACGCAAAAGTACAGCGTGGCGGCGCAGCCGAGCCCGATGAGGATGGCCTGCAGGTAGGGGTGGATGCCGGAGAGGTCGAAGAACAGCACGCCGATCGCCAGCACGCCGCCCACCACCGTGCCCATCAGGCGGTCGAGGCCGGACCGAAACGATGTCTCCAGCGTCGGCCGCGTCGCGAGAATGGCGGCGATGCAGGCGTAGACGGGCGTCGGATAGCCGATGATGAGCCCCAGGATGAGGCAGATGGCCACGCACAGCCCCGTTTTGAAGATCCGCATCCCCGGAGGGGCCACTTTGAACGCTTTTGTGTTCACAGCCTATGCGCGCGCACCTTTTTGAGCCGCGCGAAACGGGGCAGACCGTTCTCGCGGGAGAGGGCGGTCTCGCCCTGAATCAGGGGCAGTGCATATTCGATGAAGGGCGGCAGCACGCCGTTGCCGGCCTCGTTGATCCATTCGCGCGGCACCTTCTTCTCCGTGTTCGCCACGATCGACAGGTCGAGCAGCTTGATGCGGCAGGAATACCGGCCGTTTTCCATCACGCGCTCAAACCCGACCATCTTGTCGGTGACCCCCGCGACGGCGTTGCTCACCGCGGCGGCGCCGGCGGCGTAGGATTCCTCGATGTCGGTGGCCGAGGCCTCATGGGCGGCGCAGCGCTGGAGAAGCGAGAGCTCGATGCCCCGCACTTTGGCGCCCGTCTCCCGTTTGACGACGGAGGCCAGCGTCGCGGCCAGGCCGCCGAGCTGGGCGTGGCCGAAGGAATCCTTGCTCTGCGCGAGGTCGGAGCCGTATTCGGCGATGAATTTTCCGTCTTTGTCGTGGATCCCTTCGCTCACCGCGATGACGACTTTGCCGGACTTCTTGTAGAGCGCCGTCATGTCGCGCAGGAAGACGTCCATGTCGAAGGCCACTTCGGGCAGATAGATGAGATCCGGCCCGGCGCCCGCAAGGGAGGCCAGCGCGCTGGCCCCGGCGAGCCAGCCGGCGTGGCGGCCCATGATCTCCACCACGGTGATCATGGGGGTGTCGTAGACGCGCGCGTCCTGGTAGACCTCCGCGCAGGAAGTGGCGATGTATTTGGCGGCACTGCCGTAGCCGGGGCAGTGGTCCGTGCCGAACAGGTCGTTGTCGATGGTCTTGGGGATGCCCATAACGCGGCACTCGTAGCCGGCCCGCAGCATGAACTTGCTGATCTTGTTGCAGGTGTCCATGCTGTCGTTGCCGCCGTTGTAGAAGAAGTACCGCACGTCATATTTTCGGAAGATGTCGAGAATGCGGCGGTAATCGGTATCGTCCGCGTCGGGGTCCTTTATCTTGTAACGGCAGGAACCGAGCGCGCTGGACGGGGTGTGACGCAGGTGTTCGAGCTCTTGGGAATCCTCGTAGTCCATGTCGTAGAGCACATCGTCCAGCACCCCGCGGATCCCGTGCGCGGCGCCGTAAACCTTTGTGATAAACGCAGTGTCCAACGCCGTGCGGATGGCGCCGAGCGCGCTGGCGTTGATGACAGAAGTGGGCCCCCCCGACTGACCGATGATGCATGCGCCTTTGAGTTCAGACATTGTTCTTCCTCCTTATATATTCGCGCCCAGTATACCACAAAACACCCCCGCGCGCAAGGCAAATGATAGCAATTGACAATTGACAGTTGACAATTGACAATTATTTGCATTCGGGGGGCGCGTGGTAATGTGGGGGCGGATATTATCCGCCCGCCGTGTGCCTGTGCGTCGGCGTATGCGTGTGCGAAGGCCCCGGCTGGGGGGCCGGGGCCTTTGTTTTTCAGTATTTACCCATGTCGTTTGCTGCGGAAAGGGGTTCCGCGGGCCAGCGGGAGGACCCTCCGCCGCCGGCGAGGGCGGCGGCCGGGGCCGGCAGTGCGGACGCGGCGCCTTTGCGCAGTTTAAACTGAGAGACCAGCCGGGACAGCATATCGGCCTGGCTCGTCATTTCTTCGGAGGAAGAGGCGCTCTCTTCGGCGGTGGCGCTGTTTTGCTGCACGACCTGCGCCACCTGGTCGATGCCGATGTTGATCTGCCCCACGGCGGTTGACTGCTCCTCGGAGGAGCGGGCGATGGTGCCGACGATGACGGTGCTCTCGTTGATGCCCTCCACGATCTTCTTCAGCGAGCTGGCTGTCTCCTCCGCGATGCGGGAGCCGAGCTGCGCCTTGTCCATAGAGTTGTCGATCAGCCCCGTGGTGTCTTTGGCAGCCGCGGCGCTTTTGGCGGCCAGGCTGCGGACTTCCTCGGCCACCACCGCAAAGCCCTTGCCGTGCTGGCCGGCGCGCGCGGCCTCCACCGCCGCGTTGAGCGCCAGGATGTTCGTCTGGAAGGCGATGTCGTCGATCACCTTGATGACCTTGCTGATGTTCTGGCTGGCCGCGTTGATCTCCTGCACGGCCTCCGTCATCTGATCCATCTGCTCGGAACCCTTTTCGGCGTTGGCGCGGATGGTCTCCGACAGGCTGGCGGCCTTGCCGGCGAGCTGGGCATTCTCATCGGTCTTTTCGGCAATCTCGCGGATGGAGCCGGACAGCTCCTCAATGGAGGCCGACTGCTCGGCGGAGCCCTGCGCCAGCATCTGGGCGCCGTCGGCGATCTGTTTGGCGCCGATCGCAACCTGCGAGGCGGAGCCGTTGATGTCGCCGAACATGCGGTTGAGGTTGTCGATCATCGTGGCGATCGCGTTGCCCAGCGTGTCACGCGGGCCGACCAGCTCCACGGCCGGCGTCAGGTCGCCGCCCGCCACGATCTCCAGCGTCTTGGCCTTGCCGATCATGCCGTCCATCATCTTGGCAAAAGCGGCCGCCATCTGGCCGATCTCATCCTTGAAGGAGGCGTCCCGCTTGACCGTGCGTATGGCGTCTTCGGAGAAATCGAAGTTCCCGGTGTCGCTCACCTGCTGGGCCATCCCCAGGATGCGTTTGACGGGATTGGCGATGATTTTGGAGATAAAAACCGCCAAAAAGAGCGAGATCAGCAGCGCCACAACCGCAATGACGACAATGATGACGGTGCTCGACACAAACAAACTGCGGTTGGCGGCCACATTGTCGCCCGCGTGGTTCTGGTTGTACACAAACGCCGCGTCAATCGTCTCCGAAATGTCCGAGCCCGCGCTGTCGATCTCTTTGACGGCGGCGACCATCGCCTCGAGATCGCCGCTCGTGTAGGCGGTGCGGAGGCCGGCCTTGGCGTTTACGAAGGCGGCGCTGTTGTATAGCTTGACTATATCTTCATACGTTTTCAATTTCTCGATGTTGTCGTCCCGGATGGTGGCCCGGTAGGCGGAAAGGTACGTCTCAAAGTCCTTTTCTTTACTGGCCATGTCGTCAAACTCCGTCTTGGAGATCTCCGGGTCCGTCTCGTAGAAGATGACCGCGTTGTTCGCGCATATGCGCTGCCCGCCCAGCAGGTCGTACAGCAAGGCCAAATCGGCCATCGGCAAGATGTTGCGCTCGTACAACTCCATACTCTGCCGGTTGAGCGAAACCAGGCCGACGATGCCGGTCAGGCCGATTGTGATGGACAACGCGATGACGATCAGAAAAGACAACAGAAGTTTCGTAGAGACTTTCATGTTTTTACAAAGACGCATATAGATTCTCCTCACTGTGCCCACCGGGCGGTTTCCCGGCATCTGGCGCAAAATAACCATCATATAGAAAATCGAAAGAAAACCGGAAAACATGAAGCAGATTTGCCCGCCGCGGCACAAACAACACGGGGCGGCCGCCCTGTCAAAGGAGAGACCGCCCCGTTTGCGGGCCTGCCCAAACACCGCGCGGGCGGTGAATTTCGCGGGCTGAAAGTTTTTGTTGACAACGTGATTATACGGGCGTATAATAAAAGCGTCTTGAGACAAATGTATAATGAGAGGGTGAGACGATGGGGGAGATAATCAAGCGGCTGCCCGACGCGGAGCTGGAGGTCATGCTGGCGGTCTGGGAGGCCGGGCGGGCGGTGAATTCCCAGTACCTGCTGGAGCGGGTCGGCCGGCAGCGCTCCTGGCAGCGGGGCACGCTGCTGACGGTTCTCGCGCGGCTGACGGAGAAGGGCTTCTTGGCCTGCGAAAAGCAGTACCGCAACAACCAGTACAGCGCGCGCATCGACCGGGAGGCGTACAGGCAAAGCGAGGGCTGGGCGATGTTTGAAAAGCTGTACGGCAGTTCCTTTGAGACGCTGGTGGCCTCCCTCTACCGCGGCCGGGTGATCTCGAAGGAGGATCTGTCGAAGCTGCGGGCGTTTTTGGAGAGCGCCGAGGAGGCGGAGACATGAGGGGCGGTCCCTCCGTGGCGGCGCTGCTGCTCACATCCCTGACGACCGGGCTGCTGGTGCTGCCGCTGAAGCTTCTTACCGGGCCGCTCGGGAAACGCTATACGCCCAAATGGAAGTATTGGGCGTGGCTGGCGCTCTCGCTGCGGCTGCTGATCCCCGTCGCCGTGGCGGCGCCGCGCGCGCCGATCCGGATCCCCGCGCCGGAGATGCGGATTGAGATCCCGCGCCCGGCAGCGCCGGAACCCGGGGAGGCCGCCGCGCGGCCGGGCCCGGATGTGTCCGCGGAGAGGCCGGCCGCCGCGGCGCCGGCGGAGACGGTTCCAACCGCATCCGCCCGCACATGGGGCGAGTGGGCCGGCCTCATCTGGCTGCCGGGCGCCGTCTGCCTGGCGGGCTATCACATCCTCGGGTACCGCCTCTTGCGCAGACGCGTTCTCCGCTGGAGCGTGCCGGCCGGGGGGTGCGCGGCGGGCGTCACATACGCCCGGCTCGCAGAAGAAATGGGCATCAAAAAACCGCCCCGGCTGTACATCAGCCACCGGGCGGCGGGGCCGCTGCTCATCGGGCTTGTGCGGCCCGTCATCGTCCTGCCGCGCGGCGACGACAGCGAGGCGGAGGCACGCCTCGTCCTGCGGCACGAGCTCACGCACCACAGGCGTCACGACGTGTGGTACAAGCTGCTGCTGCTCGCGGTGGGGGTGCTGCACTGGTTCAACCCGCTCGTGTACCTGATGCGCCGCGAGGCGGCGGAAGATCTCGAGCTGGTCTGCGACAGGGAGACGACCCGGGATCGATCCTTTGCGGAAAAACAGGAATATGGAGGGATTATTTTGAAAACGGCTGCTGAAAAACGAACGGATTCGGCGATGTCCACCTCGTTTCCGGGCAGCGAGAAGACTCTCCGGCGGCGGTTGGAGAATCTGCTCGCGGGCAGGAAAAAGGCGGGCGTCATCCCCTTCTGCGCGTTTCTGCTGCTGCTGGGCATGATGGGCACGCTGGTCGCCTGCCAGCCGGTTACGCCACCGCGCGGAGATGTCAACACGCCTCCGGTGATCGACGCGGTCCAAGCGGATCAAGTGTCAGACAACATAACGCCGCCCGTATCGCCCATAGGGCCGCCGCCCGCGCCCGTGGAGAAAGCACAGAGCGAATTTCCCAGGAAACTGCCCAGCCTCGACGAAGACGTCGTGATAGAAACCGTCAGGCGGGACATAGAGGATTTCTTCGACGTCAGCCTCGAGGGGATCCCTGTGTATATCAATGATCTGGATGAATTCGTCAACGAAGGCACGCCAAAAAGAATGGTTGCCTTTTTCTCTGAAGATGTCAATGTGCGCGACGACGACACCATTGCGGTAAATACCGTACTCTATGACGCGACCATTGAGCTGGAGACGCGGACGATCATAGAGCTGGACTCGCTGGACCACCGCGCCAAGACCGCGGCGGACGCGTCTCAAACCGCGGACTACATCGCGGCGGCGGCGGCGGTCGCCCGGGATAAACTGTCCCTCTCGCCGGACGGCGCAACGGCCGTCTGTTATCTGCCGTATGAGCCGCTGAGCAGGAAAAAGGAGATCGCTGACAACTTCTTTGTCCGGGTGGTGTTCCCCGAAGATCTCTTCTATGTAGAGATCTCAGTGGCCGACATGTCGCCCCTATGCTATCGTTTCTTCTCAGACGCCGACGGATTGGACGCGTATCTCACAAGGGATTCCGTGATGATGTAGCGGGAGGCGGGGCGAGCAACGGGGAGGCGGCGCGTGTGTGTATCGCGGCGGCGGGCGAAAAAGAAATTTTTTTGCCCGCCGCCGCAAGATTTTGACGCCGAAACGGGATATATAAACAGAGGAGCATTTTCGGCGGGCCCGGGACGTGCCTGCCGCCCCCGGTACGGCGGCGGCGCGCCGCGCTATTGACAAAAATTCCTCCGGCGCGATACAATAGATGCGATGCACCAATCTCATCCTGTTCGGTCGAAAGAGGGGATGCGGCGTTGAAAATATTCCAACTGCCGGAAGCGGCGTTTTATAGAGAACTGATTGACGAAATGTATGACATCCTGCTCGGCTACGCCCGGCTCAATATATCAAACGCGCCGGAGGCGCAAGATATTGTCCAAGACGTCTGTCTCGTCGCGTGGGAGAAGATCGACCGCGTGATGGCGTCACTCAACCCGCGAGGCTGGCTGATGAACACGCTCAAAAATTACATATGCAAATATCACACCGCTCTGGCCGACGCGCGGCGAGTGACGGAATTTTTGGACGACATCGCGGCGGACAACGTGCTGTTGTTTGACGCGGCGGACAGCGAGGCGTCGTTTTTTTCGGTGCTGACCCCGCAGGAGATCCGCATTGTCAAATTGAAGGGGCAGGGCTATCTGCACAGAGAAATCGCCGCGTTTTTGGAGTTGCAACCCGGCACCATCGATTCCGCCGTATCACGCATTAAGGTAAAAATTGCCAAATTTTTGAAAACCGGTTCTTAGCGCTCTATCACCGCGCAGCGGCGGCTGTGCGCAGTTCATTTTAGAGACAGGGAGGTGTTATTCATGAATTTCCCATATTCCGCCGCCGAGCTTGAGGAAAAACCGGTCGAGGAATTGCAGGCCCTGTTGACCGATGATACGCTGCTGCCTTTGGACGACGCCACCAATACCGCCAAAATTCTTGAGATTATGGATGTGATCAAGCGCAAAGAAAACAAGCCGGCGGCCCAGCGCGAAACAGAACGCGTCGCGTTTTGGACCGGACTGCTGGCACGTCACGGAGACAAGCTGCCCTTTCTGCTCGAACACGTGGCGGATCCTCTCGCGGAGGACGCCCGACAAGACAACCCAAACCCCAAAAGAACCCGAACGCGGTTCCATCGTCGATTCCCCCGGCACAAATGGGTCAGACGATGCGCGATAGCCGCAACACTGGCAACGGCGCTGCTGCTCACGAATACATTGGTCGCGTATGCGTTTCGACTCGATATCTTGCGCGTGATTGCAAGCTTCACGGATGACCTGTTTCGTATGTCGATCGTGTCAACGGAGGAAACCACTCCCGCTCCGGTGCCCTCCCCGCAAAGCGACCATGACGCCTTTCAAGCGGCGCTTGACGACATGGGTATCACACATCCGAAAGCGCCGGGTTGGCTGCCTGACGGATTTGTGTTTAACTTCTTACAAGTCGCCGATATGCGGAACAGCAAAATTGTAGCGGCGCAGTATAAACGCGGCGAGGAAAATATCATACTGACAGTCACTCTTTTCAGCCGACTTCCCCCAGAATTCACACGCATTCATGAAAAGAGTCCAGGTGATCCCTTGGAATATGAGTACAACGGCATCACCCACTATATCTTTAACAATCTGGACAGAACAGTGGCAACATGGTTTTACGACATGCGCGACTGTGATATTCAAGGCCATGTTTCCGTTGAAGAAATAAAAGCGATTATCAATTCGATGTATGAGGAGGATTTGCCGTGAAGAGACGTGTTATCAGTTCGAGTGTCTTCTCGTTGCCTTCGGGTACATGCGCTCCAACCCTGCGGCGACGTCATGAACTGTAAATCAGGAGGATAAAATGGAAGATTTCAGCTATGGTCCTGGCGTTTACTTATCGTGGGAGATGAGAATAATTCCCATGCTCATCATCGGGATATCTGTAATTTGTCTTATTTCACTACAGATACTACTATCACGACTCAAAAGCAGGAAGCCGGGCGTGTTTTTACCAATTATATTTGCTGTCGTGTCTTTGTTCAGTACAATAAGGGAGATTTTTGTGTCGCCGCCAAATATAATTGGTATCATTACAAACCTGTTGGTCACAA
>JAIRTA010000022.1 GCA_031255175.1 Oscillospiraceae bacterium
GCTCACGATTGGCATCTGCATCACAAACAGCGGGCCGTGGAGGGCGTCTTCGCGGCTGTGGTGGACAAAACCCACTTTTTCGTAGAGGCGGCGGGCGGGCCGGTTGGACTCCGCCACCCGCAGGTGCAGGGCGCGGCGGCCCAGTGACCGGTAGACGCTGACCGCGTGGCCGACGAGTTGGGCGCCCAGCATCCGCCCCCGCGCGTCGGCGCGCAGGTAGACGAGGGAGAGATGGCCGGTGTTGTCCGGCGTCAGCGCCTGGACGTCGAGTTCCAGCAGGCCCACCGCCGTCTCTCCGCGCATCGCGAAAACGACCGCGTGCGGGTGGGCGGCGGCCATGCGCACCGTGTGCGCGCGCGTGGCCGATTCGCTGAGGCCGCGCGTGTGGCCGTAAACGGAGACCCAGGCGTCCCGGCGGAAGGCGTACGCGAGGTCGGCGTCTTCCGGCAGACAGACCGGCCGGAACCACAGGTTGACATCGGCCTCCGCCGTCTGCGACGAGCGCCACCAGTGCTGACGCGCCAGCGTGGACAGCGCCCCCAGATGGGCGCCGTCCCCCAGGGCGCGGATGACCGGCGCGCCCGCGCCGTCCCAGTCGACGCAGTTCACCGACGTGTTGTCGCTGTGGGGGATCTCCGCCAGGCGTGCAGGCGGCAGGCCCGACAGCCGGGCCGTCAGCGCCCGGATCGCGACGCCGTGGGAGACGATGCCCACGGTCTCCGACGGCGACGGGTGGGCCGCCGCGATGGCGCGCACCGCCTCGTAGACGCGGTCCCACACTTCGGGCATACTCTCGCCCTCCGGCACAGAAAACCGCCACGGGTCCCGGGCAAACACGGCGTAACGCGCGCCGTCGGCGCGCGCCAACTCACCCCAGGGCCTGTCTTCCCAGGCGCCGAGGTGGATCTCACGCAGCGCCGACAGCGTCCGCACGGCCCGCCCGTCCGCCGGCGTCAGGGCGCCGGCCGTCCGCCGCGCCCGCCCCAGGTCGCTGGCGTACACGCCGTCGAAGCGCACGGACGCGAAGCGCCGCCGCAGCGCCTCAATCTGCGCCAGTCCGTTCGGCGTGACAAGACTGTCGTAATGCCCGTGCGCGCGCCGGTAGAGATTGCCCTCCGCCTCGGCGTGGCGCACCACATATAGCCTGGCCATGTACACACCCACTTTGAGCAATTGACAATTGACAGTTGATAATTGACAATTGTCAATTTATGTAAGTTTGTGGTTGATAGTTGACGGCTGCGCGTTGGCCATTGTCAACTGTCAACTGTCAATTATCATCGCGCCGGTCAGGGTGCGGATGTCGGAGACGCCGTTGGCCCGGCAGTACGCGTCGAGGCCGTCGAGGACGGTGAGGGGCGCCGTCTCGTCCTTAAACAGCGCCGTGCCCACGGCCACGGTGTGGGCGCCGGCCAGCAAAAACTCCACGGCGTCCTCCGCGCAGGTGATCCCGCCCATGCCCATGATGGGCAGCCGCACGGCCCGGGCCGCCTGGTAGACACAGCGCACGGCCACGGGGCGGACGGCGGGCCCCGAGAGGCCGCCCATCCCCCGGTGCAGGATGGGCCGGCGCGTGCGGATGTCGATGCGCATCCCCATCAGCGTATTGATGAGGGAGAGCGCGTCGGCGCCGGCGCTCTCCACCGTGCGCGCGATCTCGGCGATGTCCGTCACATTGGGCGAGAGTTTGACCATGACGGGCACGGACGCGCGGCGCTTCACGGCCTCGGTGACGGCCGCCGCCGAACGCGGATCCGTGCCGAACAGGAGCCCGCCCTCCTTCACGTTGGGGCAGGAGATATTGACCTCCAACATGTCCACGCCGCCGTCCGAGAGCAGCCCGGCCAACGCCGCGTATTCCTCCACCGTGTCACCCGACACATTGGCGATGACAAGGGTGTTAAATCCCCGCAAAAACGGCAGTTCGTCGCGCAAAAACGCCTCCGCTCCCGGGTTTTGGAGGCCGACGCTGTTGAGCATACCCATCGGCGTCTCGGCGACGCGCGGCGGCGGGTTGCCCGCCCGGGGGCGCAGCGTGAGCCCCTTGACACAGACGGCGCCCAAGCGGCCTATGTCGAAACGCAGGCCGTACTCGCGCCCGAAACCAAAGGTGCCGGAGGCCACGGCCACCGGATTTTGAAACGTCAGGCCGGCAAACGGCACGGCCATGTTCACATCCCGGTTCATATCCATCACCACACCACCGTTTCCGCGTCGAAGACGGGCCCGTCGAGACAGACGCGGCGGAAGGTCTCCTCCGCGCCGGCCCTGACCCGGCAGGCACAGGCCAGGCAGGCCCCGACGCCGCAGGCCATGCGTTCCTCCAGCGACACCTCGCAGGGCACGCCCGCCGCCCGGGCCGCCCCGGCCACGGCCCGCAGCATTGGGCGCGGCCCGCAGGCCAGCACCCGGGCGTACGCGGTCTCCGACAGCAGCCGCCGGGCCACGGCGTCCGTAAACCCGCGCGTGCCCAGGCTGCCGTCGTCCGAACAAAACGCCGTGCGGGCGCACAGCGACGCCAATTCGTCGGTCAGCACGGCCAACGACGCGGCGCGAAATCCGAGCACGGCGTGGGCCGTGCCGGCCAGACGCCGCGCCGCGAGCAGCAGCGGCGGCACGCCGATCCCCCCGCCGACGAGCAGCGTGGGCAGATCCTCCGGCTCGCAGGTGAAACCCCGGCCCAACGGGCCTAAGATGTCGAGCGTGTCCCCCGGCTTTCGGGCGGCCAGATACCGGGTGCCCGGCCCCTTGTGCTCAAAGACAAAGCGCCACACACCGGCCTCCTCGTCGCAGAGGCTGATCGGACGCCGCAGCAGCAGCGCGTCGCCGCAGGCGATGTGGGCAAACTGCCCGGCCCGCGGCCTCCGGGCCGACGCGTCCGCCCGAATCCGCAAGTCCGACGCGCCCGGGCGCAGACTTTCATTTGACAAAACCGTGACAATCACGAAATTCCCCCGTCGGTCCCCGGGAAATAGGCGACGGCTGCCCGTCACGCGCCTGTTTCCCGGTCGCTCTATTGCAACTGCCTCTATCATACCACACGACCACACCTGGGCGCAAATGGTTTCGCGGCGTCGCACGAAGTTTTCCCGGTGACGGAATAAAAAGAAAAGCACAACCCGGTTCGTCACCGTTTTGTGCCTTTCGTGAGAACAGATACCACGGAGCGCGCGCACGCTCTGCGCCGCCTTTCGCTTGTTCGGCGTTTAATAGCCTACCGAACGAAAATTCGCCACGCTCATAATTTCATCGCCCGCCAACAAAATAGGCGTCACCTCATCACTTTCACAATCATAGATAAACAAGCCTCTATGATATTGTCTGTCATCGGTAGCGAAGCCTCCGCTGCAATAGTATGTCTTCCCTCCATCAAAAGTGAGGCATTGATATACATCCGCCGCCGGGAAAGGGGTCTCGATTTGAACAAATGAAGTGTTTTCTTCGTCAAATGTAAGCAAGTGATAAGTGAATTCTGCTCTATCATTCGTTCCATACCAATCCACTACAGTTTCAGCCATTTCTACCAACACTTCATTTTCTGAAATTTGCGATAAAAAACCACTTCATACTTTATCACAAACTGTGCCGTAAATCGATACGCATCAGACTTATGCAAATCCTCGGATGCCATGATGAATTCAAAATCAATCGCTGTCCCATCTTCTCCGAGTCCTGTGGCATGGTAAGCATCGGAATACCAATCTGCCTGTTTATAAATTACCCAAGGGAAATTGTCAAATAAGTAATTATAATTCAAAGGCAGTCCGCCTGTCGTATATAAATCAAACTGTTCATGGTTAACATCCGCCATATAAAAGAATTTTTTTCATTACATTCCCTAACCTTTCAACCATTCTCAACCGGGCCATCTCTACAGGCAGGAGATACAGAGGCGGAGTTCGTCGCGCATGCGGATGGCCTCGGCGCGGGCGGCGTCCGCGTAGGCGTCCGGGGTTCCGGCCTTCTGCCAGGCGCACAGGATGGCGCG
>JAIRTA010000039.1 GCA_031255175.1 Oscillospiraceae bacterium
AGGTGTATTCACCTTGCGCGTCCAATCGGCTCGCACCACCCGCCGATTCTCTGCACTGTCCGCACTGCAAGGCTACTATTCCCCGGTCATGGCATTTGCACGATTATTCTATCACCGCGCTTCGCGGTTGTCAATCCGGAATTCAGCGACCGGCTAAAAATTTGCGTACATCGTCGGCAGCGACACAGTGACCGTCGCCACATTCGAGGTCACGGAGGCCGCGTTTGGCGCGCTTGCCACGCAGTAGAAATAGTACTTACCCGCCGTAAGGCCTGCAGGCAGCGCGAAGGCCGCGCCCGTCGCGCCCTCGACGGCCTCCCATGCGGATGGGGCCGCCTCTGCGGACATGTACCACTGGTAGCTTGGCTCCGCGCTCGGCGTGACTGTTGCCGCGACGGTCAGGCTGCCTGCTATGGCGCCCTGCACGACATAGGTCTGCGCCGCCGGTTGGGCGGTTACGGAGACGCGCGACGACGGGAAGAAGTTGCTATAGGTGGCGCCGGGCACAAGCGTGACGTTGTTGCGGCTGCTCAACTCGGAGGCCGTCATAAAGCCTATGCCCCTGCTCCTCAGGTAGTGCGCGATCTCGGGCAGGGCGTACCTTGTGCTGTTTTGGTTGTCGTAGTGGTCGTGGTGTACGTAGACCTGCCCGTCCCGCGCCATGTTGTTCGCGCCTGTTTGCACGAGCACCCTGTTGATCAGGTAGGACGCCGAGCGGTCTATGCTCCAGTCGTTCGTGTCGAAGCCCCACAGGTTGCTCAGACCGAGCGAACCCGCGTCCGCCACGGCCGCGGCGTTTTGGTCATTGTAGGGGAAGCGTATCCATGTCGGATCCTTGCCGAACAGATCCTTCATGTATGTCTGGGTTTTCGTCCAGTCGGACAGCCTGATCTCCGAGGACGTCCGCGTCCAGCGTTCATGCTGCCAGGTGTGGTTGCCGGCCTCATGGCCGCCGTCTCTTATCCTGGCGAGCGCCCGCGCGTAGCTCGGGTCCCTGGTTGCCTTTTCCAGGTTTATGCCTATGGTGAAGAAGTTTGCCTTGATGCCGAGCGAGTCCAGCACGTCCAGCAGGTCGTTCGTCTCCGGGCTGATCGTGTCGTCGAAGCTGAGCACGACAAACTGGGTGGGGTCCGGGTAAGGAATCACGGGCGTGGTGGCCGCGAAGGTCTTGGTCAGCACGGCCGCGCCGGCCGCGTGCGTCAGTGTGTTGGCCGCGTCGTTGCCTGTGATGTCATAGAGCCTGAACCAGTTCGCCGACACGCCGTTAAGAGTCCAGCCGGGCCTCGGCGTCAGCGTGATGGTCGCTGTGTACACCGTGTTCTCTTGGAACGTGGCGTGGTCGGGGCTCCACTCCACCGTCCCGGTGTATTGGGGAGACGTGGTGATTTCTCTCACGGGCGTGTTTCCTGTGCGCGGGGGGATGACGTCCCGGATCTCGCGCCTGGAGATGGCGGCCGGCGTATCGATGATGCCGTCTCCTTCGAGGTAGATCTTTTTGATTTTGACGACTTCGCCGGACGAGGGAAGCGCGCCGACCCCCCTCAGCCTCTGCGCGTCTGTGAAGGAAGTCATTCTCACCGCCGCGGACGTGACGGCGCCGTATGCGATGTAGTCCTCGTCGATGCGGAAACGCAGCTTCCCGAGGAAGGGCCCGGCGGGGACGTCCTCCAACTCCATCACGACGGCGTCATAGCCCCTGATGTCGATGGTGTTTGCGAACACCCATCTGAACGGTATGCTGTTGCGGGAGATGGCGCCGCTGATGTCGTTTGTCATGCGGATCATGCCGCCTTCATACGACCACATATAGTGGCCGTCGGCCCCGCGGGGCGTGTGGACCGTGATCTCGCCCAACTCGGGCGCCCACTGCCCGTTCTCGAACAGCACCGGGAGTACAGGGGCGCCTGCGGCGGATGCCGACACGGTGACCGCTATCACGTCCGAGGTTTTGGAGGGTGCGTTCGATGCGCCGACCACGCAGTAGAAGTAGTACGTACCTGCCGTGAGGTCCGTCGGCACCGCGCAGACCGCGCCTGTCGCGCCCTCGACGGGCTCCCAGACGGTGGGGACGGCGGTCGTCGTCATGTACCACCGGTAGGTCGGCGTTGCGCCCTGCGCGGCCGTCGCCGAGACGGTCAGGCTGCCGCTGATATTGCCCTGAACCAGGTTTTCCGCCGCCGGCGCCGCGGGCTGGGCGGTTATGGTGACGATCTGCGGCGTGGAACTGTTCTGGAAGAAATTCGCGTAGTTGGTGCCGGGGGCGGCTGTGAAGTTTCTGTGTTCTCTTAGCTCGGAGATCGTCATGAAGCCGACCCCCCTGCTGCGGAGCTCGTGGAAATACTCCGGGATGGCCTGAATGGTGTTGGTCTGCCCGGGCTGGTCGTGGCACACGTAGATCTGCCCGTCCCGCACGCTGTTGTTGCCGGTTGCCGTGAGCACCGTGTTTACCAGGCGGGAGACGGAATTGGGGAAGTCCCAGTCGTTTGTGGCCAGCCCCCGCAGGTTGGTAAGTCCGAATTCGCCCGCCACCCTCAGAGACATGGTTCCATGACTGGCGTACGGCACCCGGCTCCACCGCGGCGCCGTCCCGGTCAGTTCCAGGATCACCGCCTGGTTTCTCCTGAAGTTCTCCCTTGTCACATCCTCGTCGGCGTTGTTGTCGTAGCGCTCATGCTGCCACAGGTGGGTGCCGAACTCGTGACCCCCGGCGATCAGCCTGTCGAGCGCCTGCTGGTAGACGGGGTTCGTCCTCGACTTTTCGAGATTGATGCCGTTCGCGAAGAAGGTTCCCTTTATGCCGAGCCCTTCCAGCACGTCCACCAGCGCCTCCGTGTCAGACAGATACACGTCGTCGAAAGACAGCGCGACAAACTGAGTGGGGTCCGGATAGGGCACGATCTCTTTGGTGACCGGGAACGTATGGGTGATGACCCCCAAGCCGGCCTCGTGGGACAGCGCCACGGCGCCGCCGGTCGGGTAGTAGATCCTGAACCAGTTTGCCGGCACCCCGTCCAGGGTCCAGCCGGGTTTCGGCGTCAGCGTGATGCTCGCCGTGTAGGCGATGCCGGGCTGGAAGACGGAATGGTTGGGACTCCATTCCACCGCGCCGTAATACTGGCTGGAGGAGGTGATGGAGGCCACGGGTGTGTTCCCCGTCCTCGGGGGGATGATGTCCATGATGTTGCGGGCATCCGCGTTGATGGTCACGGGGTCGTAGAGGCCGTCGCCTTCGAGGTAGATCCTCTTGATTTTGACAGATTCGCCGTAGGCGGGCAGGCCGCCGACGCCCCGCAGACGTTCGAGATCCCAGTTGCCGGCGGAGGTGCCCGTGCCGCCGTTGCTGCTGGTCCCGCTCGTCATTCTGATCACGTCGGTGTGGCTGTTGCTCCCCCACCCGGCGTCCTGGTCGATGCGGAAGCGCAGTATGCCGGAGAAAAATCCGGAAGGTGCCTCTTCCAGTTCCATGACGACGCCGTCGTAGCCCCTCATGTCGACGAGGTTCTCAAACACGAAGCGGAACGCGATGTTCCTGCTGACCGGGACACCGTTGTAGATCCGTATCAGGCCGTCCTCGTATGCCCACTCAGAACTGCCGCCGGGTGTGTGGACCGTGATCTCGCCCAGTTCGGACGCCCACTGCCCGTTCTCAAACAGCACCGGGAGGTCCGGCGTGACGATGGACGCCGCCGCCTCGCACAGCGGTCTCATCGCCGCGTCCCACAAAAACGCTTTCATGGTTGTTCCAACCGCCAGATCGACGCCGGGCCATGAGTAAACGTCGGTCCCGGCAAGCGCATCTTTCCGTTCGGATACATGCATGAGCCTGCCGCTCCCATTGTAGGCCGCAAAAAATACGTCCCCGATTTTTTCGCCGGGCGTGCCGGGTGCGTGCAGCCTCACGACTGCGCTGCCGCCGCTGGTTTCGACGCTCACAATGGAGATCTCAGCTGCATAGCCGGCCTCCGGGTCTGAAGCGGCCGCCAGCGCGGCCGGTGGGGCCAAAAGCCCCAAAATGGTTGCTGTCAGCAGGAAACACGCAAGAAATTTTTTCATTTTGTTTGACACTCCTTTTCCCCAAATTCTGCACTGTTGTCATGCCGTGGATCTCAGAACTACCAAAATAATCATATAGTCACCCTCACAATTTGTCCATCCTCTTATAGTTCAATTTTCTTCCACAAAATGCGGAAAAAAATCTTTTTTGCCGGGCATACGCGATTTGCCGCCGCAAAACCATTTGCGCCCGGGCGCGGTGGTATGGTATGATAGAGGCGTATCTGCCGGAACTGTTGCCGCGAGACGTGATTGCGAGGGACGGCGAATTCATAAAGCAAGGATGATATAGTGTGGACAAAATAAATGCAGAATTGATCGAAATTCTATACGGGCTGATCAAGAACTGGGAAAACGAGGTCGTTGAGTTCAAACAGGCGAGCAATGATTACAGGCTCGACGACATCGGCAAATACTTCTCCGCCATCAGCAATGAGGCCAACCTGAAAGGCTTGCAGTATGGTTGGTTTATATTTGGCGTGAACAACAAGAGTAAGGCAATTGTCGGTTCGAACTACCGGAACACGCGAGGACTTGAAACGCTTAAGCATGAGATAGCGCAGGATACGACAGGCAATATATCCTTTGTCGACATCTTTGAGGTATACGATGACGGTCGTCGCGTCGTGATGTTCAAGATACCTGCCGCAGTCATCGCCATGCCCACGGCATGGAAGAACCATTGGTATGGACGTGAGGGAGAATCCCTCGGCGCATTGTCGATGGAGGAGCTTGATCGTTTGCGTGGGCAGGTGCGTCGGGACTGGTCAAAAGAGTTGATTGATGGGTCGACGATAGCGCATTTGGACGCAGATGCAGTGCGTATCGCCCGTGAAAACTACAAGGAAAAACAGAACAGCAAGCATATCAGTGAAGAAATCGACAGGATGAGCGACGCGGACTTTCTCTCGAAATTGAAGCTTGTCATTCACGGCAAGTTGACAAATGCCGCTATGGCGCTGCTTGGCAATAGCGACTATGATTATCTCATGGACACGCAGCCCCGCATTATGTGGCGATTATACGGCTCAGACAACGCTGTCAAGGACTACATGGAGTTCACAATGCCGTTCATCTTGGTGGTGGACAAGGTGTATGCAAAGGTTCGCAACCTGACGTACCGCTATATGCCAAACCAGATGACGCTGTTCCCCACAGAAACAAAGCAATACGATGCAAGCCTTTTGCGCGAGCTTTTGAACAACAGTATCGCCCATTCTGAATATACGGTCGGTATGCGTATCTATCTTGACGAATACGAAGACCAGATCATTATCTCCAATGCAGGGACATTTTTGCCCGGTGACATCGAAGCCGTTTTGAAGCCGAGCTATACGGCCCCCTATTACAGAAATCAGCTTCTTGCCGACACCATGACGAAGTTCAACATGATAGACACGGTTCAAATGGGGATTCAAAAGGTATTCCGCATTCAGAAAGAACGGTACTTCCCACTCCCCGATTACGACCTGTCAACGCCGCAAAAAGTAGCTGTCAAAATCTATGGTAAGGTGCTTGATGAGAATTACTCACGGGTATTGTTTGATCACCCGGAGTTTGACCTCGAAACCGTGTTCTTGATTGACAAAGTGCAGAAGCGTATTCCACTCGAAAAAGAGCAACTGAAACGCCTTCGCGCTCTTAGCGTGGTCGAGGGAAAAGCTCCGTATGTTTATATTTCGGCGCATATCGCGGAGATGATCGACGAGAAAGCGCAATACATCAGAAACAGAGGGTTCGACGACGACTTCTATAAACGGATGATACGTGAGTACCTTGCCCAGTTTGGGAGCGGCAAGAAAAAGGACTTCATGGCGCTGTTATTGAGTAAACTCCCGGACGTATTGAGTGACCGGCAAAAGGAATACAAGGTACAAAACTTACTAAAATCGCTAAAAAGAAGCGGGGATATTCAGCTAAATTCGGACAATCCACGCATGGCCTCTTGGGTGCTGCGTAAACCGGATTGAGTAAGATTGAGTAAGATTGAGTAAATGTTCTCGCTTGCGCAACGGATTTACGCAATCCGTCATCGCGACCCGCGCGCCGCCGCAAAACCATTTGCGCCCGGGTGCGGTGGTATGGTATGATAGAGACGATTGTAACGCGGCCGCGCAAGATCGCGGCGGTGGGCGCGGAGGCGCCGGGGGGTGTGTGTATGAGCATCGATGCCCTGATTGACAAGATTCGAGAGAAGAAAAATCCCACCGTGGCGGGGTTGGACCCCCGTCTGGAGTATCTGCCCGAACCGCTGCTGCGGGACGCGATCGCCCGGGACGGCGAGACGCTGGCTGCCGCCGCCCGGGCGGTGCTCGTCTTCAACCGGGCGCTGGTGGACGCGCTGCATGACATTGTCCCCGCCGTGAAGCTCCAGTCGGCCTGTTACGAGTGTCTCGGCCCGGAGGGGATGCAGACAATGCGGGAGACCGTCGCCCATGCCCGCGCCCGGGGGCTCTATGTCATCGCGGACGCCAAACGCGGGGACATCGGCTCCACGGCGGAGGCCTACAGCGCCGCCTTTCTCGGCACCGTGCGGGTGGGCGGCACCGACATCGCCCCCTACGACGCCGACGCGTTGACGGTGAACCCCTACCTCGGCACCGACAGCGTCAAGCCGTTTTTGGAGACATGCCAGGCGCGCGGGCGCGCGATCTTCATCCTCGGGCGCACCTCCAACCGCTCCTCCCAGGAGCTCCAGTCTTTGCCCGCGCCCGACAGGCCCCTCTACCGCGTTGTGGCCGACCTGTGTGAGCGCTGGGGCAAGACATTAATGGGAAAATATGGATATTCCTCCGTGGGTCTCGTCGTGGGCGCCACGCATCCCGCGGAGATGGCGGAGCTGCGCCGGTACCTGCCGGGCACCTTCTTCTTGGTCCCCGGTTACGGCGCGCAGGGCGGGAGGGCCATCGACGTGGCGCGCGCCTTTGACAGGCTGGGCCGCGGGGCCATCGTCAACTCCTCCCGCGCCATCCTGTGCGCCTGGCAGAAGGCCGGAACCCCGGACGCCTACGCGGACGCCGCCCGCGCCGAGGCCATCCGCATGCGCGACGAACTCCGCCTCTGTATCTCCTGCCTGTAGAG
>JAIRTA010000069.1 GCA_031255175.1 Oscillospiraceae bacterium
CTTTCATCAAAAGTCGAACAAAAAGTGCAGCGGTTCCCAATTGCTTGTTAACGCGCGCCATGTGGGCGCGCATGCCGCCGGGGTTGGAATCCGCCCTGCGGTGTCGTCCGCGGAGACGCGCAAGCCTGCCGCAGCAACATACGTGTCACCGGTCCTGTTGAGCGTGAAGAGGGAAATATCGGGGGCGTTTTCATACACAAACGCCGCGCCATAGCCATAGGGGCTGTGTATTCGAATTTTGTCGGGAATGTCTGTGTCAGCCTGCCCGACGGATTTACGCTGCCGTTCAAAACGTCCGCGATTGCGTACCCTCCGTTAAAACCCGGCACGAACACGTCCAGAATGGCGTCGGCTTTTTCTTTGATAAGCGTGGTATCGATGGAACCGCCGACATTGAATATTACAATGTCTTGCATTTTCGCGCCGCCCATGATACGATAAACCAGATTTTTGAATCTGAAAACGAAGGGTGGCGCTCAAATGTCGGCCATGATCTCCGTTACGCATCTCAAGAAGTCGTACGGTGACGTCCTCGCCGTGGATGACATCAGTTTTGAGGTACAACAGGGCGAACTTTTCGCGTTTTTGGGGCCAAACGGCGCGGGGAAGTCCACGACCGTCTCCATCCTCTGCACACTCTTAAAACATGACGCCGGCGAGGTGACTGTCGACGGCTGTGTCCTCGGGCGGGACGACGACAAGATCCGCAAGTCCATCGGCGTCGTCTTTCAAGAAAGTCTGCTCGACCCGCTCCTCACCGTCCGCGAAAATATCCTGTTACGCGGGCGTCTTTACGGAGGTACCCGGCAGGCGCTCGGCGCGCTCTATGAGCAAGCGTCGGACGCCGCCGGCATCGGCGGTTTTGCCGAGCGGCCGTACGGCAAACTCTCCGGCGGGCAGCGGCGCCGCGCGGACATCGCGCGGGCCTTGATCCATAGGCCCCGCGTGCTGTTTCTCGACGAACCGACAACGGGGCTCGACCCGCAGACGCGCCTGAGCATTTGGGAAACGATCCGCCGTCTGCGCGCCGAGACCGGCATGACCGTCTTTTTGACCACACACTATATGGAGGAGGCCGCCGGGGCCGACCGCGTGATCGTGATCGACGAGGGAAAGATCGCCGCGCGCGGCACGCCGGTCGAACTCCGCCGCGCCCACACCTCCGACACGCTGACGCTGTGGACAGACGACCTGCCCGCCCTGCGCGGCGCGCTCGACACTGTCTCCGCGGCCTATGAGTCCTACGACGTCTCCGGCCGGTCTGTCACGGTCAAGCTGCGGCGCACGGTAGACAGCGTCCCCATTTTGGCGGTCTGCGGGGCCCATGTGACGGACCTCGAAGTGAAGAGCGGCACTATGGACGACGTATTTCTCAGCATCACGGGAAAGGAGATCCGATCATGAAAGCTCTGTGGCGGCGCAATCTTCTCGTGTTCTTCCGGGACAGGACGTCCGTGTTCTTTTCCTTCCTCGGGGTCATCATCATCATCGGCCTCTATGTGCTCTTTCTCGGCGACATCATGCGTTCGGATTTGGACGACGTTCCGGGCAACCGTTTTCTCATGGACAGCTGGGTCATGGCCGGCATGCTGGCCGCAACGGGCGTCACCACCACGCTGGGCGCGTTCGGCGCGATGGTCACGGATAAATCACAGGGAATCACCAGGGATTTGTCCGCCGCGCCGATCTCCCGCCGCGCGCTCGCCGGGGGCTATGTCGCGAGCGCCTATGTGATCGGCGTCCTTTTGACGCTGGTCTCCCTCGTCTTCGCCGAGCTCTACATCGTCGCCTACGGCGGCCGCTTGCTGCCTGTCGGCGCGCTTTGCAAGCTCCTGTGCCTCGTCCTGCTCTCCGTTTTCGCGAGCAGCGGCCCGCTTTTCTTCCTCTCGACCTTTTTGAAAAGCACCAGCGCCTTCGCGACGGTCAGTACGATTGTCGGCACGCTGATCGGCTTTCTGACGGGCATCTACATCCCCATCGGCTCGCTGCCGGCGGCCGTGCAGTTTGTCGTCAAGGCGTTTCCAATCTCCCACGCCGGGGTGCTCTTCCGCCAGGTGATGATGGAAGCCCCCATAGCGGCCTCTTTCGCCGGCGCGCCGCCGGAGGTACTCTCCGATTTCCGCGCCGCAATGGGTATCTCCTTCTTTGCCGGCGAAACCGAGATCCCCTGGGGCGTCAGCCTCCTCATCCTCCTTGCCACCGGCCTTGTATTCTATTTCCTCTCCGTCGCCCGGCTGTCTAAAAAGAGCGACTGAGCGCGGCCTATCCGGCATACGCGTAAAATAATCAACGAAGACAATAAAAAAATCAATTGACCCCTCCCTCTCGAGAAATATACCATTATGTATTAGACCAAGTGGTATAAAGTACGATGGGGAGGGTTCATTATGAAATCGAAAAAGGGATTGTTCAAGAGGCTGCTTGTCTGCTCCTTGGCCATGTTGACACTGGCCGCCTTGATGCCGGCGCCGACGATTTTTGCCGCGCTTCCGAGCGGGAACGGCGTTGTCAATCTGGCCGACGGCAACATCGCACGCGCGCCCGGCGTCGCCGCCTCGGCGAGTTACTCAAACACCACAAACAGCGACCCGGCCACGCAGACGGCGCGCATGATCAATGGAGTCCTGGGGTCGGGCGCCAACACCAGCTGGAATTCGTGGAACACCAGCTCCTTTCCGGTGACTGTCACGCTGACGTGGCCGGAACCTTATCTGATGGACGCGACAAGGATCATGTGGTGGTACGACGGCACAAGCTCATCTTCCGGCGTGACCCTGCCGGGGAACTGCGCGGTTCAGTACAATGCGGGAACCGTGGAAAACCCCGTTTGGACAAATGTTTCAAACATGAAAAACGCCGCCGGTAACCCCGTAACCACCGTCGGCAATTCGGGCGGCGGCACCAACGCCAACAACAGGATCTGGAACGGTGTGACGTTCGACCCGCTCATCACGCGGCAACTGCGCCTGAGCATCTCAAAAGGCGTGGGTACGGGCGTCGGCATAAGCGAATGGGAAGTGTTTGGCTCAACCGCACCCGCCGAGCTGTATTCCGTGAGCATTCAGGGCGACGCGGCCGTATTCTCAGGCGAGGAACACACTTACACGGCCTATGTGATCTCGCCGAATTTGACGGGCGTCGGCTATGCGTGGACGCTCAGCAACGACAACGCCGTCATCGTCGGCCCCGACGACGCCTCCACGGTCAAAGTGCGCGGCGAAAAAGCGGGCCGCGTCACGCTCTCTCTTAAAGCGACGCACGACAGCGGTGTGCGGGAGGTAACCGCGAGTTACGACATCGCGATCACGGCCACCGAACTCGTCTCCGTGAGCATCGCGGGCAGCCGGAGACTACTGGAGGGAGACGAGCTTGACTACACCTCCGCCGTATATACGCCGGGTTTGACAGGCGTCGCTTACAAATGGACGCTCAGCAACGGAAACGCCGTCATCGTCGGCCCCAACGACGCCGACGCGGTCAAAGTGCGCGGCGTGACAGCGGGACCCGTCACCCTTTCCGTAAAGGCAACGCACGCCGACGGCGCGCGGGAGGCGACGGCGAATTACGACATAGACGTCTTGGCTGTAACCGCCCAAACATACGTCACATCCACGGCCGCGGGCAAGGCGCCCATCCTTCCCAAACGCGTTGTCCTCGAAAATGTGCGGTTCGACACGCCGACCGCCCACACAACCGGCAGTTACGATTTCGCCGAGGAATTCAACGACAGCCTCATAGCGGTCGATCATTGGGAGGCCGTCTCCCCGGATCTGTACGCGGCGGACAAAGTCGGCACGACGTTCACGGTAAACGGCCTTGTCAAGTACAACGGGGCGGAATATCCCGCCAAGACGAGCGTGACGGTCAGCGAGCCGCTGGCCGCGCCCGACTTCAACCGTTCGATCACGTCTGAAAACGTTCGATTTAATGATGTGTTTTGGGCGCCCAAGCAGGCGGTAAACGCCACATCGACTTTTGACGCGGCCTTTGTGCAACTCGCGTCCACGAGCGGCAGCTGGGCCGAGGAGCGGAACTTCGTCAACGCCAAGGCCAGGCTGGCCGCCGTCGCGGCGGGCAACGACAGCCCGCCGGCGGGGCAGTACACCGGGTATGTCTTCGCAGACACGGACGTGTACAAGACCCTCGAAGCGGTGGCCTACAACCTGGCGGCCATCTGGGACGATCCGGCCATGAGCGACCGGAAGGTCACGCTGCAAAACAAGCTGGATTACTGGATCGATCTGATCGAATCCATCCAATACGCCGACGGTTATATCAACTCGGCGTTTTCCAACCGCACCAATGTGAGTTCGGGCGGCAGCGGCAGCGGCAATTGGCGCTGGAGATACATGGACAGGCACGAGATGTACAACATCGGCCACTTCCTCGAGGGCGCCGTCGCCTACACGCGCTACCGGGAAGGCGTGGGTCTGCCGGACTATCGGCTGTACGAAGTCGGCAAACGGGCGGCCGACCACATTGTCACGTTCTTCGGCCCCGGCGGAAAACGCGTCGAAGTCCCCGGCCATGAGGAAGTGGAACTCGGCCTCATGAAAATGGCCAACTTGGTTGAGGAATACGAGGGGACCAACGCCGGCAACAAATACAGAGAGACCGCCAAACTGCTTGTCGACAGGCGCGGCAACAGGACAGGCGCCAACGCCAGGCAGAGCGGTTACAATGGTGGTACTTATTCCCAGGACCGCACGCCGATCATCAACGAGACTGCGGCTGTGGGGCATGCGGTCCGCGCGATGTATTTCTACACGGGCGTGACGGATGTGGCGACGTGGCTCTCTCAAACCAACCCGGGCAGCGCAACGCCCTACCTCAGCGTCATGGACAGGATCTGGGAGAACGCCAGCGAGCGCAATACTTATATCACGGGCGGCATCGGTTCCGCCCAGCCCGGCGCGAGTTCCGAGGGCTTCGGCGCCGACTACGCGCTTTCGAACACGCAGTCCTACTGCGAGATATGCGCGGCCATCGCCATGTCCAACTGGAACCAGAGGCTGAATCTTGTACACGAGGACGCGAAATACGCCGACTCATATGAAAAGTCCCTGTACAACGGGGCGCTGGTCGGCGTCAACCTCGCCGGCGGACGATTCTACTATTCCACCCCGCTTGAGCGGACAAGCACGGGAAGCTCCCGCCACCAGTGGGACAGCGTGGCCTGCTGCGAGCCGAACATCATGCGGACAATCGCCAACATGGGTGGTTACCTGTATACGGTCAAGCAAGACAGCGTGTTTGTCAACATGTACGCGGGAAGCTCCGCCGACGTGAATGTGGAAGGTACAAATGTGGCGTTTGACCAAGAGACGAATTACCCGTGGGACGGCGCCATCAAGATGACCGTCACCCCGGCCGCGGCCAAGGAATTCACGCTGAACATCCGCGTTCCGGGATGGGTGAAAGCCCAGAAATACCAGGAGGTAACCATAGAGATCGACGGTGAGCGCATCGATGCGACCCCCAACGCCAAAGGATACGTCCCGATCACAAGGAATTGGTCCGCAGCGGGCACCGTCCTGCTCATCGACATCCCGATGGAAGTGAGAATCACCGAGCCGGACAACAACGTCCACAACATCGGAACCGCCAACCACAGCAACAGAAACAGAATCGCCATTGAGAGAGGCCCCATTGTCTACTGTCTGGAGGACGCCGGCACAGGCACCTCCACCGCCAATACGTTCAACGCAACCCAGGTTGTATTCCCCAGGACAATGGAACTCACCCCTGTCTGGAGGCCCGATCTGCTCCGCGGCGTCGTCGCGCTGGTCGGCACGGCTCTTTACAACGGTGCGGAGCGTGAAGTCACGCTTACGCCGTATTACGCGTGGAACAACCGCGGCGCCGACCCGCAGAATCTCGGCAACGGCGCCACAAACAGCAGCGGCCGGATGGTGATCTGGGCCAACGCCACCGACGCAACCGTTCAGATCAGGGGCGCGAAAAACACGTTGGATACCGGCGAAGAAACCTCGCTCACGGCTGTGCCCCATGTCAACTTCGGCGCGGGCACGGATGCCATACCCGACACTTACCGGTGGACTGTGTCCGGGCCGGGCGAAGTCGTGGGCGAACCCGTTTACGCGCAAGCGCCCACAGCGGGTTACGAAAAGATCGGCGGCACAGTGGGCGGCGTGGCTTCCAACACCATCACGTACTACTCAAGCACCGCCGTGGTCAAAGCCACAGGCTCCGGACTCGTCACGGTGAAAGTGGAAGCGCTGCGTGGTGCCGACGTCTTGTACGCCGACACCTACGAAATCACGGCCGGGGACTACGCGCTGGCCGCCGAGATGACCGCCGGCGGGGCTGCGGTGTCGTTTGCCAACCGCACAGCCGAAACCGTCGAAGTCCACATCGTACTGGCGGCGTATGCGGAGGACGGCAGGCTTCTGCGCGCCGAGGTAAAAGACGCCGCCGTCGCTGCCCGGAGCGAATACCGGACGGAATTTGTCTCAGACGCGTTCCCCTCCGGGAGCCGGTTGAAAATATTCGCCTGGGACGCGTCCTATACCCCGCTCTGCGAAGCGATAGTCCCGCTGAGCGCGGCAGCTGCATAACGCCGGTGCAATATAACATACAAAACAGGGCAGTGGCCATGCGCCGCTGCCCTGTTTTGTATGTGCGGGTTTACAAGAATCAAGTCCGGCGGTACAATGATGAGAGACGGAAATGAGAGACGGAACAATCAAGGGCGAAGGGGAGAGACGGACATGCGGACAACCAAGGAACGGGTTCTCGCGCTGCTGGGGGCGGGCACACAGTGTTCCGGGGCCTCGATCAGCCGGACGCTGGGCGTGAGCCGCGCGGCGGTGTGGCAGGCTGTGGAGGCTCTGCGCGCCGAGGGATATGAGATTGAGGCGCGCACGCGTCTGGGTTACCGCCTGCTGACCCGGCCCGATCTGCCGACGCCGGAGGAGATCCGCCGCTTCCGCAGCGCGGAAACGGCGGATCTGCCGATCACCTATCATACCCGGGTGGACTCCACCAACCGGGCGGCCCGGCAGTGGGCTCTCGCGGGCGCGCCGCACGGCGCGGCGGTCGTCGCGGAGGAGCAAACCGCCGGGCGCGGGCGCTTTGGGCGGGCGTTCTTCGCGCCGCCCGGCGCGGGACTCTATCTGTCGTTGATCCTGCGCCCGGACTGGCCGCCGGAGCGGCTGCCGCTGCTCACAATCTCCGCCGCCGTTGCCGCCTGCGACGCCGTCGCCGCCGTCGCGGGCTGCCGCCCCCACATCAAATGGATCAACGACCTTCTGATGGGCGGGCGCAAGCTGGCCGGCATTCTCACGGAACTCTCCTTGGAGGGAGAGAGCGGCCGTGTGGATTCCGCCGTTGTGGGCATCGGGCTCAACTGCCACGCCGTCCCCTTTCCGGAGGATTTCGCGGCCAAGGCCACCTCCCTCGAAGCGGAGCTCGGCCGCCGCGTCTGTCGGGCGCAGCTCGCCGCCGCGCTGCTCGACCGTTTTCTCGACATGGCCGGCCACGGGCGGTCCGCACGCTGCGCGGACGACCTCGTGCGCTACCGGGCGGACTGCGTGACGCCGGGCCGGCGCATCCTGGTCTCCTCCCCCGCGGGCACGCGGCCGGGGCAGGCGCTCGCCGTCACAGACACCGGCGCTCTGGCCGTGCGTTTTGACGACGGCCACACCGAAAACCTCCAGTCGGGCGAGGTCTCCCTTCACGGCGGCTGACGCGCCCGGCCGCGGTGTGCTTTCGGTTAAGATACCTTCGGGAGCGCGGCCCCCGCCATCTCCACCAGCGCCTCGGCGTCGTTCGCCTCGATGTTCGCGTATAAATACAGACGCGTCGAGGCCGACACAACGATCGAATAACTGATGAGCGGTTTTGTGATGTCCGGAGCGTCCGTCGCCGCGCTCAGCAGCCACGCGGCCAATGTCTGCCAGGCGGCGCTCTCCGCTGTGTCTTTCGCCCCTCCGCCGTAATACAGGGACCCGCTGCGGTACCAGTCGGACCCATACGGGACGTTCTCCAGCACCAGATCGCCGTGCACCCGCGAAAATGCCGGGGTACCCTGCATCTGCGCGATCTGGGTGCGGGCCGAGGCGTCGGTCATCTCGTTGAGAGAGGCCATCAGCAGGTTCGCGGCCCTCGGCGTGTGCCCGCCCAGCTGATACTCCGCCGTAAACGGTACACCGCCGCGCACCCCCCGCACAAAGAGCGTGACGCCCAGCGTCGCAACGCCGTCTCTCGTTTTGCGCAGCGGCACGCCAAAGATTTCCTCAACGCCCGCGTCGTCCGGCGTTGGCCTATTGAGGGGAGAAGTATAGGTCATCGAGGCGGCGGGCCTGGGATAATTGGGCATGCCGATCAGAGAGACCCGGACATCCGGCGGCAGCGCCTGAAATTCCTCTCGAAATACCTGGACAACCTCCCGGGCAACGGTTTTGAAACGGACGGAAAAAGCGTCTCCGCCCCTGTCGGCCCCCCACAAACCGATGCTTTTGATCTCCCTGTCCTCCGGAAAGGCGCCGGCGGCGGCAAAATAATCTGCATCGTTGTCAATGATATCCCGGACTCTCCCGGCGTCCGGCTCCCGGATGGGAACCCGCCGGCTGATGACGCGGCCGTTTTTCAGTATGATGTCCATCTCAACCCGGGTGCGTCCTCCCGGGAGATCATCGCCGGGATTGCGGACGTCCGCCAAATTCTTCGCGACCAGGGCGCAGAGTTCCGGATCGGCCATGACAATCTCGCTGCGGCGCAGCATACCGTAAACCGCCGGTTCCCGGCTCAGACGCTCCCGCACCCCCGCGATCTCAGACGCCTGCGGGACCACCGCCATCTCCGCCCGCCAGACGGCCGACGCTCCAAACATCATGACAAAACATATGGCCGCGGTCAGCGGCAGCACGAGAAGCCCTTGCCTCAGGCTGCGGAACTGTTTTGTTGTGATGAGCGTATAAACGCCGTACAGCACCAGTGTCAAAAGAACGAGAATGACCGCCACGATGCCCATAGCCCGCGAGTAACCCGAAAATGCCCACACCACCGCCAAGGCCGCCAACAAGATGAGCGTCGGAGCCGCGACAAGTCCGCCGTAAATCCGCTGCAACACCGGTCCCGGCGCGGGCCGGGCCGCCGTCTCGGACTTTCTGAAATGGAATATCACACCGGCCGCGCCGATGTAGAACACGGCGAGGGCGCCCGTACACAGGAGCGTTGACGGCGAATAAAACAGCGCCGGGACACTGCCGGCCGCCCCGCCGATCCCCCCCTCGAGGATGTCGAAGGCACCGAGGATAAAGGACACCGGGAAATTCAGGCTCACGTCAAACAGCGGGCCCATCTGACCCGGGATCAGCTCATACATGATATTGTCCATCGTGACGTTCAGCATCACACCGAGGTACCGCGGCAACCACAGGAGAAGCACGGTGAGTATGAAGGCGGAAAAACGCGTACCGGCGGCACACACACCGACCAGCGCGCAGCCGGCGACGAGCAGCGAACCCGAGGCATACCCCAGGAGGTTCGGCAGCAGGTCTGACAGCACCGGCCCGTAACCGCAGATGCCGTAAACGGCGTGGGCCGTCAGCGCCGCCAGCGCCACCGTCCCCAGCACCCATGTGAGCGCCGCGCCGGCGGTCGCGCCGTACAGCGACAGCCGCGTCTCCGGCAGCGCGTGGTAAAAGTCGGACGCACGGCGGCTGAACAGGAATGAGAAGGCCGCAAACACCAGCACGACCGTGCCCAAGTACATAAAGGGGGCCAGCGCGGGCGTCAGCGCGAGGATGTCGGGCGTGTCGCGCCAGCTATGTGAGAGCGCACTGACAACAGGCAGCAAAATCGTGAAAAGCAGAACAACCGCGAGCATGATACCGCCCACGAGCCTGAGCTGCCGCAGGACATCCAGGTACAGCCCACCCGAAAACAATGACTTTTTCATGTCTTTTTCTCAACCTCCTCATCCCCGCCGAAGGCGTACCCAAGCGCTTCAAGCTCGTAGACAAAGACCTCCTCCAACGACAGCGGCAAGATCTCCAACAGCAGCGGCGCGCGCCCGGCAAGCCGCTGTCTCATCTCGTCCCGGTCGCCGCGGACGATGGCCCGCGCGACGGAACCCTGTTTTTCGAAGCTCAGGATCTCAACGCCGCCGAACGCCGTGCGGTCAAAGTCCTCCGAGAAGGCCACCTGCACCTTAAACAGCGTCGTCTTGAGGTTCTGGACGTCGCTCTCAAAGACGAGGCCGCCCCGGTGCATCAGCGCGAGCTGGTCGCAGGTGTCCTCAAGTTCGCGCAGCGAATGGCTGGAGATCACCGCCGTGGCCCGGCGCGCCTCAATGTCTTCGTACAGCGTACGTTTGACGAGCGCGCGCATCACAGGGTCGAGCCCGTCGAACGTCTCGTCGAGCAAGATGTAGTCCGTGTGGCAGCACAGCGAGAGCAAAATAGCCGCCTGCCGCCGCATACCTTTGGAAAATGTCTGGATGCCGGCGTTCATATCGAGCCCGAAGCGCGCCGCGAGTTCGCGGAGCCGCTCGTGCGAGAACGCCGGGTACTCCGCCGCGTAAAGCCGCGCCATGCGGCGCATATTGGCCCCCGGCAAAAAGAACAGCTCATCCGCGACGAAGATCATGCGCTGTTTGGCCATCGGGTCGTTGCAAACCGACCGGCCGCTGAGGCGCACATCGCCCGCGTCCGGGCGGTAAACCCCGGTGATCAGCCGCAGGAGCGTCGATTTGCCCGCCCCGTTGGAGCCGACGAGCCCATAGATGCACCCGCTGTCGATCGTACAGCTGATGTTGTCCACCGCCCGCTGCGAGCCGAATGTCTTCGTCAATTCTCTTACCTCAATCATCGGTCGTCCTCCCCTCCGCACCGGCCCCGGTGGCCTCATCCACCGCGCCGTGCAATTCCTTCGCTGTGGCGCCCTCACCGTGCAGCCGCGCGGCCAGCGCCCCAAAGGACCGCAGCTTCTCCCGCATACCGCGCGCAATGATCTCCCGCGCGCCCGCCGAGACAAAGCGGCCGTTCCCCGGCGCGCTCCGGCACAGCCCGCGCCGCTCAAGTTCCGCGTACGCCTTTTGCAACGTGTTGGGGTTCACATTCAACATCACCGACAGCGCGCGCACCGACGGCAGCAGCTCCCCCTCGGCGAAGTCTCCAAAACGGATCTTCATCTCCACCTGTTCGATCACCTGCTCGTAAATCGGCACCCGTGACACCTTGTCAATATTCAGCACATCCTCCCCTCCTCCTCTCTGACTCGTAGAAATTTTCGTGTGAACTATGTGTATTAGTTTCCATAGTACACTCGCACTATACACCCGCCCGGGCGGCCTTGTCAAGCGCATTTTTATTTTTTAAGAAAATTTTTTCATTTTTCCCGCGGGGGGATATTCCCGGACAAAAAATTACCAATTTTTGGCATATTGTAGCGGCCCGGCTGCGCCGGCTCAATCGGTCGCGCGGCGGCGGCGGGGCGGCGTCTTGAGATCGGCGCAAGAGAAAACGGCGAGTACGAACAGTAGGGGCAGCATGATATAGCTGTAGCGCCTTTGCACTTCCACCAGGCAAAACACGGCGCATGTGCCTTCAAACAGGACAGTGAGATACAATACAACAGGCG
>JAIRTA010000091.1 GCA_031255175.1 Oscillospiraceae bacterium
GGCACGGCGGCGAGCTTTTCGAGTACCGCCTCATCGGTCATCGGGTTGTACTGCACGGCAAAAGCGTCGAACGGATCCCCGCCGATCGCCAAGGCGGGCAGCGAACATGTGGCGAGCAACGCCACACAAACAAGCAGTGAACAGAATCTTTTCATAATCTTCTCCTTTCTATGGACGCCAGATGCGCTTCTGACGCCTGAACCAGTTGCGGAGTTTGGGCAAAAAGCGACGCGAGCGCTGCGGATCAAGGACTTCTCATGCGGGGGCACCTCCTCGTTTATGGCCCGGATACCGGACGCGTTCCCGACACCGAAACCATTGGTTGATGGTTTACATGCCTATACACACTTCTCGTGCTTGCAACGTCATCTGCCAAGGAGGCCGCTTTTTCCGTCCGGCGGCATAGGGCCCCCATTGCCGGAATTCAAAAGAAGTATAGCATAGAATGTTGCGGATGTCAACGTTTTAGCTGGGTATTTCGACGAATATAATTGGGAAATTATCGAAAAACCGAAAATGAGAGCGCATTTTTCTATATAATTTGCTATGAGCCGCCAAGCGAACCCACGCACAAAAAAATCTCCGCCCCGATGAACCCGGACGGAGGGGAGGCTGAGTGTGATTTTATGTATTGGAGTCCTGCGGACTCCGGCCCGAACGAACCCGGACGGAGGGGATGTCGATTGTGATTTTATGTATTGGAGTCCTGCGGACTCCGGCCCGCACGAACCCGGGCGGGGGACGAAGATTATTTTGCGTGTTCTTCTAAAAACGCCGCCGCCGTCATAACAGACGGTTCGTCCGGATAATGACGCCGGTTGCCGGTGACCAGAACCGCACCGCAGAATTTCGCGACTTCGTAGAATTTGCGATCGGTCTCGTCTGTAAAAGCAACCTCTGTTTTGGGCGCGACGACGGACAACCCGCCGGTTTTGATTCCGCTCAGCAGATCACGTATGTCCGACGGCGCAAACCGAAACTTCGGGCGGCTCAGCACCGCCGTGTATTCCTCCATCATCCGGTGGTCATAGCACACCGCCAGCCGGCCCGTCAGAACCTCGCGGACGATACCGGCCGGCTTGCCGTCCGCGCTCCACAGGGCGGAGACCAAAATATTGGTGTCGAGCACAACCCGCGTCATTGGACATCTCCGCTTGTTTCGGCGCGATACGCCCGGATTTCGGCCTCGATCTCTTCTTCGGACAAATACCCTCGCCCGGCGGCCTCCTCGCGCATACGGTTGAAGGCCCGCATCGCCTTCGCCTGCCGGACGCTCGCCAATATCTCCTCAAAGTTGCTCTCGGTGATGTTCAGCAGCAACGCGGTGGGCCTGCCGTTGTTCGTCACGATGATCTCCTCATTGTTTACCAATTTATCCCAAATCTCCCGTGATGCACTGCGAAAGTCGCGGACTGTCACAAACTGCATATCGCTCACGCCTCCCTTGCTCTCTCAGTATACACAATTGTCACACAATTGTCAACATTCGCCGCGCCCAGCGGCCATATGGAGACGAAAAAAAGCGGGAGCTCAACTCCCGCCGTGTGTAGGGGCACGCGTTTCCTTTTAGAATCAACCGCTTTAGAATCGACCGCTCGGCGCGGCGCCGCTCTAGGATTTCACGCCGCGAATGCCAAACAGCGCGCGCAAAACCCCTCTGAGCAGCTGGGGCGACTTGTAGACGACGATCTTCATAGGGGGCACCACCTTCGAAATTGACGGTGCGCCGCGGACCGCCGGGAGCGGCGCGTTCGCCGGCGCGGCGCGTCTGTTCTCATTATACGGTCCGGCCGGAGAAAAAGTGATTGCGGCGGGCGTTATGCGCGTTTTCGCACCGCCTGCACCACCAGCGCGCGGCCGCGGGCAATCGCGATCTCCACGGGCTCCCCCGTTCCCAGCGGTTCGTTGCTGAGCCCCAGCGTCTCCGTCCGCCTCAGTTCGGCGTCTGTGAGAGAAAAGCGCAGACCGCGCAGCGTCACGCCGGAGATACAGCCGTCCAGCGGGATGAGCGAGAGATACACAAAGGCGTCCGGGTTCGCAATTGTCATGACGCCGCCGGTGTGAAGCCGGATCTCGTGCCGCGCGTCCACAATCTGCGCGCGCGCGCCCTTCTCGGCGCAATACTCCAACAGGCCCAAATTTCCCAGGAAATGGTCCAAGCGGGGCCCGCCGCCGCAGCCCAGCATGAGAAACTCATCACAGCCGTTTTGCAGGCCGTAGTCCAAACAGGCCTGCAGGTCTGTCTGGTCCTTCTCGCGGGGCAGACGAATGACCGATGTCCCCGGCGGCGGCCACCGCCCGCCGGAGTCCGCGTCCCCTATCAGCGCGTGAAACCGGAGACCGAGCGCGCGCGCGTGGCGCAGTCCGCCGTCTGCGCACAGCACCATGTCGTCCGGCCGCAGGTAGCCCGACACATAGTCCGACTTACCAAGCGGCGCCGCTCCCAACACCAAACCCCGCATTCACCGTGCCCCTCTCTATCTCTGTCGAACGTCGCTCCGCCTCTCAAAACCGCTTTCGCTCCGACGCGGCGCGGTGGAGCCGCGCATAACTCGCGTGCCGGGAGGGCCGGATCACCCCGCGCGCCAGCGCCTCCAGCACAGCGCAGCCGGCCACGCCGATATGGTGACAGCCCGTAAACCGGCAGGCGCCCTCAAACGGCCGGAATTCCGGGAACAAATCCCGCAGCCGGACCGGGTCCAGGTCCTCGTCGTCAAACGTAGAAAACCCCGGCGTGTCGGCCGCCCAGGCGCCGCCCTGCATGGGCAGAAGTTCCGTATGGCGCGTGGTGTGCCGCCCGCGGCCGCCCCGGTGGCTGACATCGCCCACCCGAAGCGCGAGTTCCGGCCGGAGCCGGTTGAGCAGGCTCGACTTTCCCACGCCGGAGTTCCCTGTAAAGGCAACTACCTTTCCGGCAATGAGCCGCGCCAACTCATCGACGCCCTCACCCGTCCCGGCACTCAAAAGCACGGTTGGGTAGCCAACCGCGCGGTACACCTCCGCCAATTCACCCGCCGGCTTGATGTCGATCTTGTTGAAGCAGATGAGCGCCCCAATCTCCCTGGACTCCGCCAGCGCCGTCATGCGGTCGATCAAAAACGGGTCCGTCTCGGGCACGGCCTTGGCGCCGACGATGACAAGCGTCTCGATGTTGGCCACGGGCGGGCGGGCAAACGCGTTTTGCCTGGGCAAAATCTCGTCGATGAGACCGGAACCGTCCGGCAGCACCCGCAGCCGCACGCGGTCGCCGGGCAGAGGCCGGAGACGCTCCAGCCGCAGCCGGCCGCGCAGCTTGCAGACAACGGTCGTCCCGTTGTCCCAGACGGTGTAAAAGCCGCCGACGCCCTTGAGAATCAACCCCTCACGTTCCGCCATCGGGTCAGGGCAGGTCGCTCATGCGGTACTCCTCGTACTGCACGCTGTCGATATAAACCCGCACGCTGTCGTCCACGTAGCCGGACACTGCGCAGGTGTAGTATATGTCGAGTGTGCTGACCTGCTCGTTTCTGACGATGTTGTTTCCGACGTACACCGTCACCTGCACCTGCTCGGGTGAGGACGGCAGCGCCACGCGCAGTGTCCGGGTCAGCAGCAAATCGTCCGGTATTGAGGGCGACGTGCTGACGGGCCCGTCCGGGCCGTCCGGCGGCGGCGGATCGTCCGACGGCGGCGGAGATTCGACCGGCCCCCGGCTGACATCCACATCGATCACGGTCCTCTTCTCGACCTCCGTGTATTTTTCGACGCTCTGCCCGACGATCGTACCCACGGGCTTGTCGTTGTCAACATTGCGTTTGACGCCCACGACAAGATCTATCTGTTCCAGCACGCGCGCCAGATCGTCCACCATAGTGTCGGTCAAGTCGGGCACGCGCACCATCTGCATCTCAGGCCCCTTGCTGACGATGAGGCGGATGACGTCGCCCTCGTGTACGTCGTCGCCGTTTTTCGGCTCGGTGCTGATCACCATGCCCTCCACCAGATCGGAATTGACATATTCCGGTTCGCCGAATTTCAACTTGAGCCGGGCGAGCTCCCGCTGGGCGTCCCGGTAATTCATATTGCTGTAGTCGAGGAGCTGGAACGTGTAGCGCCCCAGACTGAGCGTCACCGTAACGGTCTCACCCTTCTTGTGCATCTCGCCCTCCCGCGGGTCCTGCTCCAGGATGACGCCCTCCTCGGCCTCGTCGGAGTACTCCCCTTCCTCGCTGCGAACAATGGTAAAATTTTCCTCATATCGCGGGTTGTTCCTGACTTCTCTCTCGTAGTGCAGCCCGACCAAGCCCGGCACCTGCACGTCTTCCGCCGGCTTGTCATTGCCCGCGAGCAGTTGGAGGATCAAAAATCCGAGGCCCGCCACAAAGACAAACACCGCCAGCACACCGGTGAGCACGGTGATCTTACTGTTGCGGCGGCGAACCCGGTAGTCCTCCTCTTCCAGTTCCTCCTCCGAGCGCGGCGCCGTGCGCCCGCGCCCCTTCGACGGCGCGCGGCGGCGGTCGGACGGCGCCGGACGTTCGACGGCGTTGAGCGCCTCCCGGGTCTGCCCCAGCGGTCGGGTCGGCTCCTCCACCGCCGCGTTCTCCTGCGGGTGGAACCCGCTCAGGTCGTAGTCAAAGCTGATGCTCGGATTTTTTCTAAATTCTTCCAAATCGTGCAGCATGGCCTCGGCCGACGTGTAGCGGTGCGTCAGGCTGGCCGACATGGCCTTCATCGTGATGATCTCCAGCGCCTCCGGCACCTCGGCGTTGATCTCACGGGGTGAGAGCGGCATGGAGTTGATGTGCTGGATGGCCACCGACACGGGCGAATCGCCCTCGTACGGGAGCCGCCCTGTCAGCATCTCGTACATCACAACGCCCACGGAGTAGAGGTCGGAGCGGGCGTCTATGTGGCTCCCGCGCGCCTGCTCGGGCGAGATGTAGTGCACGGACCCAAGCGCCTCCTGCGTCAATGTGTTCTGCACGGACACAAGCCGGGCAATGCCGAAGTCGGCCACTTTGACGCTGCCGTCGCGCAAAATCATGATGTTGTGGGGCTTGATGTCCCGGTGAATGATGCCGCGCCCGTGGGCGTGGCTGAGCGCTTTGACAATCTGCGTGGTAAAATGCAGCGCCTCCCGCCAGTTCAGCACGCCCTTGCGCTGCATATACTGCTTGAGCGTGATACCGTCGATCAGCTCCATGACGATGTATTCCGTGTCTATAGAACGGCTGACGTCGTACACCGCGACGATATTGGGGTGCGACAGCATTGCCACGGCCTGGCTTTCCGCGTGGAATCGGCGGCGGAAATCGGCGTCTCTGGCGTAGTCCTCCCGCAGAATCTTCACGGCCACAAAGCGGTTGAGCCTATGGCAGCGCGCCTTGTAGACCACAGCCATGCCGCCGCTCCCGATGACCTCCAATATTTCATACCGGTTGTCCAGCATTTTGCCGATATACTTTTCCACTGAACTGAACCTCCTCTTTGCCAAATGGACGTGCGAACCGCGGCGCCGAAAGGCCGGCCGCCCGGATACGCCCGGAAAGATTTTTACACCTGCGCGACCACAACCGTCACGTTGTCGGGGCCGCCCCGGTCGTTCACCAGTTCGACCAACCGGCGGCAGCGCTGAGGAAGTTCCCCCTCCCGCAGCACCTCGGCCAGGATCTCCCTGTCCTCCACCACGTTTGTGAGCCCGTCCGAACAGAGCAGCAGATGCTCGCCCGGCGTCAGATCGAAGGTGTACAGATCGCAGTCTACGCGGGGCTCCGTGCCCAGCGCGCGGGTGATCAGATTCTTGCTGGGGTGAGAACGCGCCTGCTCGAAGGTGAGATCGCCCTTGTCGATCAGCGCCTCCACCAGCGAATGGTCGCGCGTCACGCGCGTCACGCCGTGTGCGCCGACGCGGTACGCGCGGCTGTCGCCGATGTTGACCACGGCCGCCTGCCGGCCGGAAAGGATGGCGCCGACCAACGTCGTGCCCATCCCCGTGTAGGCCTCGTTGGACTGCGCGCGCGCGAAGACGCGCGCGTTGGCCTCTTCGACGGCCCGTGTCAGCGTCTGTTCCATCTCCTGCTTATCCGGCGACGCGCGAAGGTCCCGGCGAACTTCCTCCACAAAGACCTCCAGCGCGAGCTCAGAGGCCACGTTGCCGGCGCGCGCGCCTCCCATCCCGTCGCAGACCGCAAGGACGGCCTGCGACGACTCATGCGACACATGCAGGAAAAATGCGTCCTGGTTTTGGGTACGCACCTTGCCCCGGTCGGTGATGCCCCATGCGTTCATCTGTTCCACCCACTTCTTGGCCCGTGGCGGCACCCCCCGGCGGAGCCGCTGCCCGGACTTTTCTGCAAACCGAAGTTTCCGTCCTTTGGACATTGACAATTGATAATTGAATTGATAATTGGCAATTGACAGTTGACAATTAACAGACTGTTGGCCGCTTCCTCTCTTTCGTTGCGCGGGGAGAGAGGGAGCAACATGACTTATTGTACGACATTTTACTCGATTTGTCTACGCAATTGTCCGCAGGCGGCGTCAATCTCCTGCCCCAGGCGTCTGCGGCACGTCACACTCGGCCCGTGCGAGGCCACGGCGGCGGCAAAACAACGGACTTGATCCGGCCGGCTCGGCCGAAATTCGCCCCGCCCCGCCGGATTGTACGGGATCAGATTCACGTGGGCCGGCGTGCCCGCCAGCAGGCGGCCCAACAAATGCGCCCGGTCCTCCGTGTCGTTCACATCCCGCAGGAGGATGTATTCGTAAGATACGCGCCGCCCCGTGGCCTTGAAGTAACGCCGGCAGGCGTCCAGCAGCACGGATACCCCCGGGTTGCCCGGCATGAGCCGGGTGCGCGTCCCGTCGTCGGGCGCGTGCAGCGACACGGACAGCGTGAGCGGCAGGGCCGCGGCCGCCAGCCGGTCAATGCCGTCGATCAGGCCGCAGGTTGACAGCGATACGCGGCGCGGGCTCATGCGCAGCCCGTCCGGGTGCGCCAGCAGGCGCACGAAGCGCTCGACCTCGTCCAGATTGTCCAGCGGCTCCCCGATCCCCATGAGCACCACGCCGGAGACGGGTACGCCGACCTCCCGGGCGGTGCCCGTGACCTGCGCCAGCATCTCCCCGGCCGTCAGATTCCTGATGAGCCCCCCCACCGTGGAGGCGCAGAAGGCGCAGCCCTGCCGGCAGCCCGCCTGCGTAGAAAGGCACACCGTGTTGCCGTGCCGGTAGCGCATGAGCACGCTCTCCACGCCCTGCCCGTCCGACAGCCGCCAAAGGATCTTGGCGGTGCCGTCGCGGGCCGTCTGACACCGCGCGGCCGTCGGCGCGGTCAGGTGCCCGAGCTCCGCCAGCCGCGCCCGGAAAGACAGCGGCAGATCCGTCATCTCATCAAAGGCGCGCGCGCCTTTTTGCAGCCACCGGAACGCCTGCCCCACGCGGTACGCCGGCACCTCCGGCAACAGGGCCCGCAGTTCTTCCGGCGTGCGGGAGACAAGCTCCGCCGGTCCTCCCGTCATACGGTCTCACCCCCGCCCAGGCTATGTGAAAAACAATTTTCACATTCTTGTTTCTTATTGTCGCTTCGCGGCAATAAGAAACAAGAATTGGGTTGCGGGTTGCGGATGCAACCCACGTTAGATATATGATGAAATGTTATAAAAATAAAATATTGACTGTAAAAAATTACCATATTCGAACGCTTTCAAATTTTTTCGCGGTCTTCGCCGCCCGTGCGCCCAAACAGCGCGATAAAAAACCCGTCCGTCTCCGCACGGTGCGGCCACAGCGTGACGCGCCCCTTCGTGCCTCCGACGGGCGGCGGCAGCGCAAAGGGCTCCGGCGCGAAGGCGGGATGGTCCCGCAAAAAATCGTCCGCCACCGCCTCGTTCTCCTCCGTCCGCAGCGTACATGTGACATATAAGAGCCGCCCGCCCGGCCGCACATAGCGCGCGAGGTTGTAGAGCAGCCTGCGCTGCACGGCGGGCAACCCCGCCACATCCCCGGCGTCTCTGTCGCGGATATCCGGTTTTTTGCGCACAACGCCCAAACCGGAACAGGGCAGGTCGGCGATCACCAGATCGGCACTCCCCTCCCATGACGGGTCGAACACGCCCGCGTCTTTGATGCACGGCGCCACGGCGGAGAGGCCCAGCCGCGCCGCGCCCTTCTCCAGCAGCGTCTTCTTGTGCCTGTGTATGTCGCAGGCCAAGACGCGCCCGCGGTTTTGCATCTCCAGGGCCGCGAGAAAACTCTTGCCGCCCGGCGCGGCGCAGCCGTCGATCACCGTCTCACCGGGGCGCGGACGCGCCGCCGATACGGCCAGCCGGGCGGCCGGGTCGGCCACCAAAAACCACCCTGCCCGGTATGTCTCCAGCGCCTCGATATCCCCGGTGTGGCTGAGCGCCAGGCAGCCGGGCACAAAAGGGTGCGGCGCCGACGCCACCCCCTCCGCGGCGAGGCGCTCCGTCAGTTCTTCCACGCGGCCGCACAGGGGATTTGCCTGCACCCAGACGGGAGGAGCCCCGTTGTCCGCGCGCAGCAACGCCTCGCACTCGTCCGGCCCCAACCGGTCCAGATACAGCGCCACCTGCCACGCGGGCCGGCTGTAAAGCACCGAGAGACGCTCGACGTCCGTGCCGCCGGGCTGCGGCAGCGGCTCACGCAGCAGCGCGCGGAGCACCGCGTTGACATAGCCGGCCGCCCTGTCTCCGGACAGCGCGCGCGCCATATCCACACAGGCCGAGACGCCCGCGTAGTCCGGAACCTTGTCTAAAAACACAAGCTGGTACGCGCCGAGGCGCAGGATGTCCAAGATCCCCGCCTCCAGCCGGGTAAGCGGCAGGCGCGAACGGGCCGCCAGGTAAAAATCCAGCAATTTTTCGTTTTGCAAAACGCCGTAACTCAGCCGCGTGCACAGCGCCGCGTCGCGGGCGGAAAACTGTCCGCGTCTCAGCTCTTCCTTCAGCGCCCGGTCCGGCCACCCGCCGTGTCGCCGCGCCGCCAGAACCCGCAGCGCGCCGGCGCGCGCCGGCGTCGCGTCCGACATCAGCGCCGGCGGCCGCCGCGCTGCCCGCCAAAGAGCAGCAGCAACCGCAAAAATTGCGCCAGCGAGACGGCCAGGGCCGCCACATAGGTGAGCGCCGCCGCCGACAGCACCCGGCGGGCCTGCGGGAGCTCCGTCTCGTCGAGCAGGCGGTACTCTTCGAGCGCCGCCAACGCGCGGCGGGACGCGTTGAACTCGACCGGCAGCGTGACAAGCTGAAAGAGAACCGCCAACCCAAAGAAAAGGATCCCGAGTTGGATCAGCCGCCCGTAGGAGAGGAAAAATCCCAGCAAAATCAGCGGCATCGCCAGCGTCGAACCCACCCGGGTGACGGGGATGATCGCCTGGCGGATGCGGATGGGCACGTACCCGTCTCCGTATTGCACGGCGTGCCCCGCCTCATGCGCGGCTATGCCGACGGCGGCCACGCTGTCCGCCCCGTACACCGACTCCGACAGGCGGATCACGCCGTTTTTCGGGTCGTAATGGTCGGAGAGCTGCCCCGCCACCGTTTCGACGCGGACGTCAATGATGTCGTGGGCGCGCAAGATGGCCTGGGCGGCCTGCGCGCCGGTCACCGCGCGCCGCGTGCGCACCTGCGCGTATTTGTGAAACGAACGGTGCACCAGCATCTGCGCCAGCAGCGCCAGCAACGCCGCCGGCAGCACCAAAATCAACATATGTGACAACCTCCCCATTCAAACGCCGCGGTTTTTATGGTTTTCCCTCTTCGCCGCCGCGCAAAGACGGCGGAACCGCGTGACCGCGGGCGTAGTCCGCCGCGGCCATGCGCCGGCTTCCCCCGGCTTGCAGCTCCGTGACGAGTACCGTGTATCCGTCCCCGCAGAGGACCTCCAGCCCCGCCGGGCCGACGCCGACCACGTCGCCGGGCGCGCCGTCGCCCCGGCGGCCGGTCTCCCGGGCGGCGTAGATCTTCCATGCCTCCCGGCCGGCGCGGGCCAGCGGCCAGGGCTGCATTCCGCGCACCAGACAGCAGACCTGACGGGCCCCGGCCCGCCAGTCGATCCGCCCGTCCTCGCGGCGCAGAAGGGGCGCGAAAGAGGCCCCGGCATCGTCTTGCGGCGTGCGCGGCGCCGCCCCCTCCGCGAGAGAGCGCACGGTTCTCGCCAGCAGCGACGCCCCCAAAAGCATCAGCCGTTCCTGCAGCGCGGCGGCCGTCTCGTCCGGCCCGATGGAGACGGACTCGGCGTAGATGATATCCCCGCTGTCGAGCGACGGGGCCATATGCATCGTGGTCACGCCGGTCTCGGTCTCTCCGTTGACCACCGCCCACTGGATGGGCGCGGCGCCCCGATATTTGGGCAGCAGAGACGCGTGCAGATTGACACAGCCCACCGGGGGGATCTCGAGCACCGACCGCGGCAGGATCCGCCCGTAGGCGACCACCGCGATCAGATCCGGCGCCAGTGCGCGCAGTGTCTCCGCCGCCGCGCCGTCCCGGAACGTTTCGGGCTGAAAGACCGGTATGCCGTGGGCCGCCGCCAGCTCCTTGACAGGGGAAAACGTGACGGCGTGCCCGCGCCCGCGGGGCCTGTCCGGCTGGGTGAACACGCCCGCCACCCGGTGCCCGTCCGCCAGCAGTGCCCGCAGCGACGGCACGGCGAAATCCGGGGTCCCCATAAAGACAAGCCTCATACCGGCGCGCCCCCGTCCTCCGACGCCGGCGGCTCCTCCCGGTCTAAATATTCGGTGGCGAGCTCCGTAAACAGCCGCCCGTTCAGGTGGTCGATCTCATGACAAAACGCCCGCGCCAGCATGTCCTCCCCCGTCACCGTGACCGGCTGCCCGTGGCGGTCCTGCGCCCGCACGGTCACGCGCATCGGGCGCTTTACGATCCCGTAGAGGCCGGGTATGCTGAGGCAGCCCTCGGGCCCGTCCTGTTCCCCCTCTTCCCGGACGATCTCGGGGTTCACGAGCTCAATGGGCGCGCCCTCCTCCACTTCGATCACCACCGCGCGGCGCAACACCCCGATCTGAGGCGCCGCCAAGCCGGCCCCGCGGGCATCGCGCAGGGTCTCCATCATATCGTCCAGCAGCGTGTGCAGGCGTTTGTCAAACCGTGTGACGGGGCGGGACGTCTTTTGCAGCGTCTCGTCCCCATGCATCAAAATTTGCCGCAGAGCCATACGGCGCACCTCCTCGTTCAAAAGGCGTTCAAATCGGCGTAGAGATGGACGCCGCGGTTCCGGCCGTCCTCCTTGAACGCCGTGAGCAGCCCGCCCACATAGCCGCGGACCGCCTTGTCGTAACGGCCGGTCATCGTCATGTGGTAGCGGTAACGGTTGTTCACCTTCCAAGTGGGCGCGGGCGCGGGGCCCAGAACCTGCGCAAACAGGCGCCGCCCGGTTTGTTCCACCGTCCGGCGCAGCCGCAAACAGGCGTGCCGCACCCGTTCCGGGTCCGTCCCCGAAAATACCAGTGTTACGATGTCGCAAAACGGCGGAAGACCGGCCGCCTGCCGCAGGGCGATCTCATCGCGGTAAAACGCCTCGTAATCCTGCGCGGCGGCGGCCGCAAGCACCGGATGGTCCGGCGTGAAGGTTTGGATCACCGCGCGCCCCGGTTTCTCGCCGCGGCCGGCACGGCCCACCACCTGCGTGATCAGCGAAAACGCCCGCTCGTGGGCGCGGAAATCCCCGGTGTGGAGCGCCATATCGGCGTCCAGCACACCGACCAGGGTGACGTTTTCAAAGTCCAGCCCCTTTGTCACCATCTGCGTCCCGATAAGCAGCGGCACGCGGCCCTCGCGAAAGCGCGCCAGCAATTTCGCGTGCGCGCCCTGCCCGGCGGTGGTGTCGGCGTCCATCCGCAGCGTCTCCGCGCCGGGGAAGAGGGCGCGCAGTTCCTCCTCCACCTTTTGCGTGCCGGCCCCCACGGGCCGGAGCGCGCCGGCGCAGTCGGGGCACGCGTCGGGCCGTTTTTCCGAATGTCCGCAGCGGTGGCACATCAGCCGGTCGTTGGCGGCGTGATAGGTCAGCGTGACGCTGCACCGCGGGCAGTCGCGCGCGCCCCCGCAGCTCTCGCAGAGCAAAAACCGGTTGTAACCCCGCCGGTTGAGAAAGAGAATGCTCTGCTGCCCGGACGCGAGATTTTTTTCGATCTCCGCGCACAGCACGGCGCTGAGAGCGCCGGCGTTGCCCTCCCGGAGTTCCCGGCGCAGATCGGCCATCAGCACCCGCGGCAGCGCGCGCGCGTTGTAGCGCACCGGCAGCTCCAGCGACACATACCGCCCGCCGCGGGCAAAGAAGGTACTCTCCACAGACGGGGTGGCGCTGCCGAGCAGCAGCAGACCGCCGGACCGGGCACACCGGTACTTGGCGACATCGCGCGCGTGGTAGCGCGGCGCATTTTCAGACTTGTAGCTGTGTTCCTGCTCCTCGTCCATGACAATGAGCTTCAGGCGCGTCAGCGGGGCGAAGACCGCCGAACGGGTGCCGAGCACCACATCGACGCCGCCCGCGCGGATGCGCTTCCACTCGTCATACCGCTCGCCCAGCGAGAGCCCGCTGTGCAACAGGGCCACGCGGTCGCCGAACGCGCGGGAAAATATCTCCATAAGCTGGGGCGTCAGCACGATCTCCGGCACCATGACGATGGATTGCCCGCCCTGTTTGCCTATATGCCGGATCAGTTCAAGATAGACCGACGTCTTTCCGCTGCCCGTCACGCCAAAGAGCAGCGCGCAGGCGGGCCGGCCGGCGTCCGCCAGCCCGGCAAGACGCGTCAGGGCCGCTTGCTGCCCGTCGTTTAAGACCAAAGGCGCCGCCGGTTCCCGGGAGGCGCCCGCCGGGCGGCGGTATACCTCCCGCTCCTCAAACGCCACGAGACCCCGCCGCGCGAGTTGCGTGAGCAGGGCGGGCCGGGCGCCCGTCAGGTAGCTGATCTCGTGCGTCGACACCGTCTCCGCCTCGCAGAGCAGCGTGAGCACCGCCGCCTGCATGGGCGCGCGCGTCGCGCCGGCGGCGGCCAGCGCGCGCGCGTCCTCAGCCGGAACGGCGAGACGGACGCCCCGCACGGTCTTGTCGCCCACACGGCGGCGCGTCACCGTCCGCCCCTCGGCCAGGCCTTTGCCGGCCAGCGTGCGGAGCGCGTCGCGCAGCGCGGCCGCGCCGCCCAGCAGTTCCTCGGCGTCGCGCAGGGGCAGACGCCCCTCCGGCGCGCCGTACAGTGCCTCCAGCAGCCGCGCCGCCTTTGGAGACTGGGCCAAAAGCGCCGTCGCCTCCGCCCGGTCAACCCCCGGGGTCAGCGCCACCGTCTCAACGAGCGCGTGCCACAGCCCCGCCGGGAGCATGGCGCGCGCGGCCTCGTAGCAGGTGCAGACATAGCGCTCCCGCATCCACAGCGCCAGCCGCATGGCTTCCTCGTCCAGCACGGGGGCGCGGTCGAGGAGCCCGGCGACGGGTTTTGTCTTCTCCACCCGGCTCTCGCCGGCCAGTTCCCACACAAATCCCTCGCTGCGCCGGTTGCCCCGCCCAAACGGCACGAGCACCCGGCAGCCCGGCGCGATGTCCGCGCGCATGGCCTCCGGCACGGCGTAGTCATACAGACGGTCGATGGCAAACACGGCGTCGGCCACAGCTACCCTCGCGTACCGCGCGCCGTCTCCGTCGCTCATGAAAGGCGGTCGGAATGCAGCGCGCGGGCGGTCAGTCGCCCTTCGGCGATCTCCTCGATGGCCAATTTGACCGACTTTTCGTTCAGTTGGATCCCCTGCCGCTCGGCCTCCGCGGCGATCTCCCGCGCACGCGCGGCCGTGACGTTTACAAGCAGATAGCGCGTATCGATCTGACGCATCAGTTGGTTCAGCGACGGTTCCAGCATCCGTGATACCTCCCATTTTCCCAAGATAAACTGCGTCCATAAGCGAGATTTCCGTTTTTTATTGCCGTTTCGCGGCGGCAAAGTGCCAAGATGAGCTGCGCTTGCAACCCAAACCGCGGACACCCGTCACGGCGTCCGCACGCCGGACCAGAGAAGCTGCCGCGCCACACGGCAGCGCTCGGCGCGGATGACGGCCTCAATCTGCTGGGCCGCCTTCTCCACGGAATCGTTGAAGACCACATAGTCGTAATCGCCGATGTAGTTGAATTCCTCGTGGGCAATGGCGAGACGCCGCACGATCTTCTCCTCCGGCTCGCTCTGCCGGCCACGCAAGCGTTTTTCCAATTCTTCCCATGACGGCGGCATCAAGAACACCAGCACGGCGTCCGGCCGGCGGCTCTTCACCTGCATGGCGCCGCGGACCTCGATGTCGAGCAGCGCGCACCCGCCCTCCGCCAGGTATTGTTCCACCGGGGCGCGCGGCGTCCCGTAGCAATGCCCCGCGTACTCGGCGTACTCGAGGAACCCGTCGCGCTCAATGAGCGTCTCAAAGTCCGCCCGCGACACAAAGTGGTAGTGTACGCCGTCTTTCTCGCCCGCGCGCGGGGCGCGCGTCGTCGAGGACACGGAGAAAAACAGGGGTTTTTCGAAGCGCTTCTCCGCGCTGAGCAGTTCCCGGATTACGGTGGACTTGCCCGCACCCGAGGGGCCCGAGATGACGATCAGGACGCCCGCGCCGTCACGCATCATCGGCCACGTCTTCCGTCATGCCGTCTTCTTCCTCCCGCACGTCCAGCCGGTGCGCGACCGTCTCGGGCTGGATGGCCGACAGGATGATGTGGCCGCTGTCGGCCACCAGCACCGCGCGCGTGCGGCGCCCGTAGGTGGCGTCGATCAGAAGCCCCTGGTCGCGCGCCTCCTGGATGATCCTCTTGACGGGTGCGGACTCCGGACTCACAATGGCAATCAACCGCCCGGCCGACACCATGTTGCCAAAGCCTATGTTGATCAGTTTCATACCGTCTCTCCCCGCGCCGCGGCACGCCCCTGCCGGAGGGTGCGCCGGGCGCAAACACAAGTTTCGCGGCTCTGTGCCGCCCCGGCCCGCGCGGACCGGGGCGTACGGCGAACCTCAACCCGCGGCTACTCGATGTTTTGCGCCTGTTCCCGGATTTTTTCGATCTCCGATTTCAGATCTACCACCAGCCGCGCGATCTCGGCGTCGTTTCCCTTTGACCCGATGGTGTTGGCCTCCCGGTTGAATTCTTGAATCAAAAAGTCCAGCTTGCGGCCGACCCCGCCGCCCGCGCGAAGCAGCGCGCGCGCCTGGTCGATGTGGCTGTGCAGGCGCACGGTCTCCTCGTCCACCGCCACCCGGTCGGCGTACAGCGCGGCCTCGGCCAAGATGCGGTTTTCGTCAACCCCGACGCCGTGCAGCACCTCCTGCATACGGGCTTCCAGGCGGGCGCGGTATTCGGCCAGCAACCGGGGCGCGCGGGCCTCGATCTTCGCGGTCAGCGCCTCAACGGCGTCGAGCCGGGCCAGCATGTCCTCCGCCAGCCGCGCGCCTTCGCGCGCACGCATCTCCAAAAACACCGTAAGCGCCTCGTCCGTCGCCGCCGTCACGTCCGCCAGTAGGGCCTCGGCGTCGACCTCGGCCCGGCGCACGCTGAACACCTCCGGCAGACGCGCCAGGGAGACGACGGAGAGATCCTCCCGCAGGCCGTACCGGTCTGCCATACCGTGCAGAGCGGACAGATACCCCTCTAAGACAGGGGTATTCAGGGCGATGTCCGGGGCCTCCGAGTCGGTGAAATCCAGCACAACGTACACGTCCACCTTGCCGCGGCTCACCGCCTTTTGCACCCGGGCGCGAACCGCCTCCTCGAGATAGGTGAACAGGCGCGGCGCCCGCACGGAGCAGTCGTAATAGCGGTGGTTGACGGAACGGATCTCGATCGTGACTGTTCTCTGCGCGCCGACGCGTTCCGCGCGGCCGTACCCTGTCATGCTGGCGACCATGATCAAGCCTCCCCGTTTTGACCAATGTGATTCATTTTACACGTTTTCAGGCGTTTTGTCAATTTTTCGCCGCCCCCGGGCCGGGCGTCTCACCGCAGCCGCGCCAATCTGTCCGCCACGAAGGCAAACAGACGGGAGAGGCCAATATCGTAACACACAAACACGGCGTCGAGCCCCAACCACACAAACGGCCAAACGGGCCGGGCCGTCAGGTCGGCGCCCGGCCCCAACACCGCCGGCAGCAGGAAAACAAAACCCGCCAGCACGGCGTTAAAAAAGAGCAGCTTCAGCAGCCACTCGACCGCCCGGCTTCGCTGCCGCTCGCAAAAACTCTTGACAAGCGGATACGGCCCGAAGGCCGCGAGATACAAAATCGCCACACTCCGCAGGGGCAGCAGAAGCAGTCCCGTCAGCCCGGCCGCAACCCACACGCCGGCGCCGGACGCCGGCCCGTGCCGCATCACGGCCACGGCCACGGGGACGCCGGCCAGCGCGCAAAACCCGAGGCGTCCGGTCGGCCAGAGGGCCGCCGCCGCCAGCAAGACAATCGACAGCGCCGCCAGCAGCGCGCAAAACACCAGCCGTTTGGTATTGAGATGTGTCATGCTCTTCCCGGTATCCTCCTCACATCCGTCCCGCATCATATACAACATATAGTATGTGCACCACTATATGTTGTATGTATGCCGCTATATATTGTATAGCGCGTTTTCGCGCCGAGCGCCGGCGGTCAGCAGCAGGAGATCAGGTCCGACCCCATGCACTCGCAGCAGCAGTCGGCGCACAAAAGCGACGTGCAGCAGTCGCAGGAACTGCAACCGCTCTGCCGCGGGTATCCGCCGTACCTCTGCCGCTCGTAAAAACCGCCGAAATCGGGCCGCCGGTAGGCCGCGCCGCGCATCTGCTCCTGCGCCTGGCGGTATTCCGGATTTCCGGGGTCTTGGGCGCAGGCGTGCTCCACATGACGCCTGGCCTCGTCAAACCAACCCTTGCGGTGACAGACGCTGCCCATCAAAAAGTACCATTCCGCGTCGCGCGTGTCCATCTCCTGCAGCGCGCGTTCGGCCTCGGCCACGCGCCCCGCCATGATGTCGCGCCGCACCCGGGCGTAGACCCCGTGGCCCCCCTGCGTGGGGCCCGCCCAGCCGCCGGCGGACGCGCGCGCGCCGCCGCTCTCCCGCTCGCGCACGATCGTCTCGTAGGCCTCGTTGATCTCCTTCATTTTCTCCTGCGCCAGATCGGCCAGGTCGTTGCCCACGTAGTTGTCCGGGTGATATTTGCGCGCCAAATCCCGGTAGGCCTTTTTGATCTCGCCGTCGGAGGCCGACCGGGCAACGCCGAGTACGCTGTACGGATCTTTCATCCTACATTCCCTTCGTCTTCTATGTCTGCCATGCCGGCCGCGTCGGAACCGAACGGCCGCCTGGCCCGCGGCCGGTGCCCGGAGAGTACCTGCGCCTCCGTATGGGGCAGCCCGCCGAGAATGATGTTGGCCACAACCGGCGTGTCCGGCGTGTCCGGCAGCAGGGACAGCGCCAGTTCCATCTCCCGCCGGGAACACAGCGCCGTCTCGCCCAGCGAGGCCTTGGCTTCTTCCGTCAACGCGCCGTCTTCGATCCGGTAACGGGCGGCCACCGGATTGTAACGGCCCTTTGCCGTGTCGGCCGGGAGGTCCTGGCAGGCGTCCATCAGATAGATCCACCGGCCCAGGTGATACAGCAAGCGCCGCAGCACCCGTCGGCCGCCCTCCTCGGGCGCGAGATCGCCCAGAGAGGCGAGCAGGCGCGCGAACGCGTCGGCGGGCGGGTCAATGGCCGGGACCCGGACCTCCTCCAGGGCGCGCAAATCCTCCAGGGCGCGCACCACCGCTGCCGCCGTCTCCGGCCGCCGCGCGGCGGCTTTGCGGCACGCGCCGCGAAACAGCCGCCCGACCAGCCGCGCGGCCAGCGCCGCCGGGCCGGATTCGTCGCGCACCGTGTCCCGCCATTTGTGATATGTGAGCAGCACCGTGAGGTCGGCGGCGGCGCGCATGGCCTCGCCGGACGCCAGACAGGGGCGGGGGCGAAACGGATGCGCCGGACAGCGCCGCCGCCCGGACCGCGCGGGCGTCTCATACAGCGAGAGCGCCAAAGCCAAAAACGTAAAGTCATACCCCAGCAGATAACGCGCCTTCCAGCCGTACTCACGCGCGAGGGTATGGCAGAGCCCGCAATAGGCCGCCCGGAAGCGTTCCCAGTCGATGACGCGCAACTCACAGCGCAGCGGGCGGACATAGCCAAACACTACCGCGTGCCCTCCACGGCCACGATGCGCGCCGTCACGCCTCCGCGCCGCCCCAACCGCCGGCCGCCCAGCCAGACGCAGACAAGCCCGGCCGCGAAACCGGCCATGCCGGTCAGCGCCGGCGAAACGCCGGCAAACGCCGCGCCCAGGGCGTACCCGAGGAAGAACAGCCCCACCGGGGCCAGGTAGACCAGCGCGGCCCACTTTAAGATCTGCCTCGTCTCCGAGCACACCGTCACCACATCGCCCTCGCGCGCGCCCAGCGGATTCGCCGCGTTCACCAGCACCCGCGCGCCGTCCGCGCACAGGCCGCCGCAGGCGGCGCAGTCATGCCCGCAGGCCGAGAGCCGGCGCACCTCCACCAGAGCCGTGCGCGCGTTCAGCACCCGTTTGATCACCGCTTGCTGCTGCATAACCGCCCCCACTTTGGTAATTGACAATTGACAATTGTTAATTACTAAACGAACTTTCGTTGTTTTATTATGTTGATTTTATTACGTCGATGACGATTTTGTAGTCCCCCAATACGCCTACGTCGGCAACGCCGTCGATGGACACTTGCGCCGCCACGGTCTGTTGGCCGACGATCAGCTCCCAATCCGTCAGGTCGGCCACGACGCGGATGTTGTGGCCGCTCACCAACTCAACGGACGAGAGCGGGCCGCGCACCATCGCCGGGATGGTCTGCGTGACGATGTTCACCTCGTAGCCGGCGGGGGGACGGTCGCCCACGGTGGAGATGTTTTCCGTGTCGATCCGCATCACCGTGAGGCCCGTGATGTTCACCGTGACCGTGGCGTCCGTGCTTCCGTCCACCACGGCCGTCTCGTTCGGCGGCTTGATGGGCATTGTGCTGCGCGTCGTGCCGTTGGGCGTTTTGGAAAGATCGACCGCGCCGAGTGTTATCCGGTTCGTGTTCTCCAAAATACCCGGGTCGCCCGTCAGGCGGATCGTCGCCGGGGACACCGTGATCGCGGCATGGCGCCGGAGCGCGCCGCCGCCCTCGATGACATCCACCTCCAGCGGCACGTCTTTTGTCATCGAGACATCCAAGATCACGGAGATCTCGCGGGTCTCCGTCTCCAGCATATCCGACACGACCGCGTTGCCGTCCAAATCGATCAATTCGACCGGCAGCCGCAGCGTCATCGCGCGGTCGATCTCCAGGGCGCTGGACGTCACCCGCGCGCGGGCGACGCCGTTCACCAGTTTGGACGGGCCCGTCACCCGGATCTGGGCCGGCTCCGGCTGTATGCGTTCCAGGTTGTAATTGTCCGCGATCGCGTTCTCCCCGTCCATGACCACCTCGATGTCCAACACGCGGGAGATGATCTTGTCGCTCGTCAGCGTGACGTAAGAGGGCGAGCTCCAATCGGTGGTGGGGCCTGTCACTGTCCCCGGCAGCTGAATGTCGTATTTGAGATTTTGGACGCCGCTCTCCCAGATGTCCGTGAGATTGACGATCACCTGCACGTTTTGCTCGTTGCATTGCTCGAGGTCGGCGGGCCGCCCGCGCAGGCGCAGCGACACCGTGGTGTCGAGCCCGCTCATGATCCGCAGGTTGCGGTCGGTCAGAAGCGTCTCCTCCCCCACCGGGGTGATCAATATGTTGTTCAGCGACTTCGTGGACTCCGGGTCCAAGCTGACTTGGACATACAGCCAGAGAATAACCGACACAAGCAAAGAGAGCACCCAAAACAAAATGTTGTGCTTCTTCAGCCATTTGATCATCCTAACGATCCCTCCCCGCGCCGCATGCGCCGTTTCAGCCGTTCTTTCGCGTCAGCCGCCGCCACAGGCCCGACATGCCGCGGGCGGGAATCTCCTCCCCGCTCGGCATCATCTCCTGCTTCAAAAGAAGCCCCAGCGTTTCCGGGTCGAGATGACGCTTCAGCATACCGCCGTCCGCCACCGAGATAGAGCCGGACTCCTCCGACACAACCACGACAAGCGCGTCGGAATTTTCACTCATGCCGATGCCGGCGCGGTGCCGCATCCCCAGGTCGCGGCTCAGGTTTTGGTTGCCCGAGAGCGGCAGCATACACCCCGCGGCGGCCAGCCGGCCCTCGCGGATGATGACGGCCCCGTCGTGCAGCGGCGCTTTGGGAAAGAAGATGTTCTTCAAAAGCTCGGCGGTCACTTCCGCATTCAGCAGCGTGCCCGTTTTTACCACATCGTCCAAAAGCGTCCTCCGCTCAAAGACAATCAGGGCGCCCTCCCGCCGCCACGAGAGCGTGCCGCAGGCGCCGACCGTCTGCATGATCACGCTCTCCCAATGGCCCTGGCTCTCCCGGCCGAGCAAGCCCGTCAGCTTGCCGGAACCCATCTGCTCCAGCATCCGCCGCAGCTCCGGCTGAAAGACGACGACCAGGGCCAGCAGGCCGAGCTGCATCGTATTGGCCAGCACAAAACTGACCATGTGGAACTCCAGGAGCTCCACCACCCAACTGACGGCCAAAAGCACCGCGATGCCCTTGAGGACACGCACGCCGTTGCTCTTGCGCAAAAGCTCGATCAGCTTGTAGACGACGACGGTCATGATAAGAATGTCCAGCCCGTCTTTGACCGAGATCAGGGTGACGTAACGGGAAAGATTTTGTATGATCTCTTTGATGATCTCCATCCCGGCACATCCTCCTTTGTTCCCTTATCTTCCGACAATCGTTCCGGGCGGCGCGCGACGCGCCTCACATCTCTATCATAACACACCGCGAGGGCCTAGGGAAAGTGATTTTGTAAACTTTTGGGAGTCATCGGGCAGATTGTCCTTTGCCGTCACCGAGGATTTGAGCAAGTTTCATAAAACCGGCGGATACGCGCCTTGTTTTCGCACACGCGCTCAAAATCCGCGAGATACTCGTAAGGGTACTTGGGGTTGAACACCCGTTCGATGCGGCCGCGCGCGGGGTCCACCAGTTTGGTCACACCGCCGCCGCCCAGGGCGATCACCGTGTGCAGCTCCTCCATCATGCAGATGTTGTAGAGCCCGACGGCGCCCGGCTTCGCCCAGCCCGTATTTTCAAATTGGCCGGCCATATATTTTTGCCGGTACAGATAGTAGGCACGATAACCGGCCCCGGCAAGACAATCATACGCCCCCGTCAGCATGGTTTCCACACTGTCTGAGCCGGAGGGGGAAATTTCAAATCCGGGTGGATTTGAAGATATGGTTTCTACACTATCTGAGCCGGAAGGGGAAATTCTAAACCCGGATGGATTTGAAGATATAACTTCTATACCGTCTGATCTGGAGGGCGGGCGGGTGAGGCGGGCTCCGCGTTTGCGGGCCAGTGTGTGGAGGGTGACGTTTTCCGGGTCCATCGCCAGCACCTCGGCGACCGACGCGGCAAAGCCCGTCGGCGTGTCGCCCGGCAGCCCGGCGATGAGGTCCATGTTGACCACCGGAAACCCGGCGCGGCGGACCAGCACGTACGCCGCGCGCACATCCGCGGCCGTGTGGGGCCGCCCGACGGCCGCGAGCACATTGTCCCGCATCGACTGCGGGTTGACGCTCACGCGCGTGACGCCGCAGCCGCGCAGCACGGCCAGTTTCTCCGCGTCGACGGTGTCCGGCCGTCCGGCCTCCACCGAATACTCCCGCAGGGCCGTCAGGTCGAAGCGCGCGGCCAGCGCCGCCGTCACCTCGCCGAGCTGCGCGGCGGAGAGCGTGGTCGGCGTCCCGCCGCCGATGTACAGCGCGACGGGGCGCAGTGAGAGGGACCGGCAGAGCGCGCCCACAACCTCGATCTCCCGGACGAGCGCGCGGACAAACGCCGGCAGCAGCGCACCGGCCTTTTCGACGGAATGGCTGACAAAGGTGCAGTAGGCGCAACGCGTGGGGCAAAACGGAACGCCGACATAGATCGACACGTCTCGCGGGGCCAAGGTCGCCTCCGCGGCCCGGGCCGCCTCCGCGGCCTCCATACACAAAAAACGCTGCCGCGGAAACACCCGGTGGCGGTCCCGCAGCAACCGGTCCGCCTGCGCCCGCGTGCCGCCCGCGCGCAGCACCCGCAACGCGACGCCGGCCGGCCGGATGCCGGTCAGCGCGCCCCAGGGCGGCCGGCGGCCCGTGGCCCGGCAGGCGGCGCGGTAAAAGGACAGCTTTAACGCGTAACGCCACGCGCGCGTCCTCTCCGCATCGTCCGCCGCCCCGGCCGGCGCGTACGCCGCCCCGCGCGAGACGCGTCCGCCCAGGCGGATCACGGTGACGGCGGTGACCCGCGCCGCGCCGCGCAGGAGGCGGGATTCGACCCCATCCGCGTCCGGCGCCGGCGGGCCCGGAGGAAACACGGGGCGCTCATCCGGGAAAAACGCCAGCAGGCACTGTTCGACGGCGTAACGTTCCCCGTGGCCGCTGAGATGGAGATTCACAGGTTGAAAGGAGGCTGCAAATAGGGGTTCTCCGCCTGCTCGCGGGCGAGCGTCGTGGCCTCCCCGTGGCCGGGGTAGACGTCGCCGCCGTCCGGCCAGGCGGCGATTTGCGCCAGAGAGCGCCGCATGTCCTCCGCGTCGCCGCCCGGCAGATCCACCCGGCCCACATCCCCCGCGAAGAGGGTGTCGCCGGAGAAGATCGTGTCCCCGCATACGATCATGCAGGCGCCGCGCGAGTGCCCCGGCGTGTGGCGGTAAGTAAACGTCATGGTCCCGGTCGTCAGCCGCGTACCGTCCTCCACGGCGCGCACATCCTCGGGCGGCCGGTACGAGAGCGGCAATCCGTAGCGCCGGCCGGGGGCGACGATGCCGTCTCTGTCCAGCCGGTGTACGTACACGGGCGCGCCGGTGGCCCGCTGCAGGGCGGGCGCGCCCAGGAAATGGTCAAAATGTGCGTGCGTGATGAGGATCTGGGCGAGGGTCAGTTCCTCCCGCCGCAACGCCTCCAGGATCCGCTCCGGCTGTCCGCCCGGGTCGATGACCACCGCCGGGCCGGACGCCTCCTCCCACACAAGGTAACAATTTTCCGAAAAATGGCCGACAACAAGCGTTTCGACCTGCATTGAATACCCCTCCTTTGCCCGTTTGCGTGCCCGTTTGCGTGCCCGTTTGCGTGCCCGTTTGCGCCCGCAGCAAGAGGCCGTCATCGGACGGCGGTCACTGGATGGCGCTCCGGGCCACTTCGATGACGCCCTCCACGCGGCCCAGCCGGGTGATGACGTCCAGGAGCTGTTGGTTGTCGCGCACCTCCACCGTGAGGCAGACGGCGGCCTGGTCGTCCCCCTGGCTGCGGCCGCTGATCTGGCGCGCCGACACTTTGAGATTGCTGAGCGCCGTGGCAATGTCGAGGAAAAGGCCGTCTCTGTCCCGCGCGGTGACGTGCAGGCCGGCCTGGTACAGGTCTTTGATCTCCTCCGACCACGTGACGCGCACCCAGCGGCCCGAGGCGTCCGAGGCGGTCTGGCCCTTGACGGCGTTTTCACAGGACGCCTTGTGCACCGACACGCCGTAACCGCGCGTGATAAAGCCCACGATGTCGTCGCCGGGCACCGGCGCGCAGCAGCGGGCGAATTTGATGAGGCAGTTGTCTATCCCCTCGACGATCACGCCGGAGATGGCCTTGCGGGCCTTTTTCACGTCCCGCACAAAGCGCTCCACCGTCTCCTTGTCGGTCTGCATTTGCAGGCGGTTGATGCGCACCAGCTCATCCCGGATCCGGTTCACCGCCCGGATGGCCGTGATGCCGCCGTACCCGACGGCGGCGTAAAGCTCCTCCATCGAACCGAAGGAGAGCCGTTTTAAGACGGCGGCCTGGGTGTCCTCCGCCGCCAGCGTGGTCATCGGGATGCCCGCGCGCTTGAGCTCCCGGTCAAATTCCTCGCGGCCCTGCGCGATGTTTTCTTCCCGGCGCTCTTTTTTGAACCACTGGCGGATCTTGTTGCGCGCCTCGTTGGTCTTGGCCAGCTTGAGCCAGTCACGCGAGGGGCCGTGCGTGTTGCCGGTCAGGATCTCGATGATGTCGCCGTTTTGCAGGTTGTAGTCTATGCTGACAATCCGCCCGTTCACCTTCGCGCCCATCATCCGGTTGCCCACCGCGGAGTGGATGGCGTAGGCGAAATCGACCGGCGTCGCCTTGGCGGGCAGGTTGATGACGTCACCGCGCGGCGTGAAGACAAAGACCTCGTCGGCAAACATGTCGATCTTCAAGCTGCGGATGAAGTCCTCGGCGTCGGTGTCCTGCTGTGCCTCCAGCAGGCGGCGCACCCACTCGAGCTTCTGCTCCATCCCGAGCTGGCCTTCGACACCCTGCTTGTACTTCCAGTGCGCGGCGATGCCGTATTCCGCCGTGTGGTGCATCTCCCACGTGCGGATCTGCACCTCAAAGGGCAGCCCCTCGCGGCCGATGACCGTCGTGTGCAGGGACTGATACATGTTCGGTTTCGGCGTGGAGATATAATCTTTGAACCGCCCGGGCATGGGCTTGTAGAGGTCGTGGACAAAGCCCAGCACATTGTAGCAGTCCGCCAGCTCGTCAACGATCACCCGCACGGCGTAGAGGTCGTAGATCTCAAACAGAGACTTATGCATGTTGTACATCTTGCGGTAGATGCTGTAGATGTGCTTGATGCGCCCCTCGATGTGGGCCTTGATGCCGCTCTCCACCAGCCGGTCGGCCAGCCGCTCCTGCACATGGGCCAGAAAAGACTCGTGGACCGCGCTGCGCGTCGCGAGTTCGCTCATGATCTCTTTGTAGCCGACGGGGTCGAGATTGAAGAGCGCCAGGTCTTCGAGCTCCCACTTCATCTTTTGCATCCCGAGGCGGTGCGCCAGCGGCGCGTAGATCTCCATCGTCTCGAGCGACTTTTCGCGGCGTTTTTGCGCGTTGTGGTACTCCAGCGTGCGCATGTTGTGCAGGCGGTCGCAGATCTTGATGAGGATGACCCGGATGTCGCGCGCCATAGCGAGGAACATCTTGCGCAGATTCTCCATCTGCTGGTCTTCCTTCGACGTGTAGGGCACACGGGTCAGCTTTGTGACGCCGTCCACAAGGTTGGCCACCGTCGCGCCGAAATTCGACTTGATGTCGGCGTACTCAAAGCCGGTGTCCTCAATGGTGTCGTGGAGCAGCGCCGCGATCACGGAATCGAGGTCGAGCGCCAGATCGACCACGATGTGGGCGACCTCGACCGGGTGGGTCACATACGGGCTGCCGTCTTTGCGAAGCTGCCCCTCGTGAGCGCGGGCGGCAAACTCATAGGCCGCGCGCAGGCGCGCCGCGTCGACGGCGGGCATGTTGGCCTGCAGCCGCGTGAGCAATTCCTCGTAGCGCTGTTCGCACAGCGCGGCGGCTTTGTTCTTCTCCATCCGGCTCCCCCCCTTTCAGGCCGTATGAAAATACAATTTTTCCCATTTCTGGGCACTCCATAGTCTTTGCCGTGACGCCGCTTTGATGCGGGGCCGCCGTCACGGGGCCAGCGACATGAGCACCCGGGAGGCGGTGAGATCGGCCTTCTCCCGAACGGAGGCTGTCTCGATCGTGAGCTCGGCCCCCGCCTCCCACCGCCGGATCAGCGACAGCTCCGAAAAGACATCCAGCGCCACCGCCACCCGGCCGAACCCCCCGGACAGGCCCGCGTCCCGCATGATTTTCCGCACCAGCACCGCGCGCTGCTCGGTGAGCGGCGAAACGGCCGTCATCCGCTTCAAATAGCGCCACACGGCGGCCAGGTCCTCGCGGGAGGGCCGCAGCAGCGCGGCCTCCTCCTCCGTGAGCGCGCCGCCGGCCTCAAACCGGGCGTACAGCGCCCGCTCCCGCGACTCCTGCGCCCGCTCCGGCATGGCGAGGCGCATGTCGCAAAACCGAAGCTGCACACGGGAACGGTTCCGGAAGGTGTTGATCTCCGCGTGAAACGCGAGATCCACCATGTCTCCCTGCGCATACCCGAGCGCCACGGCGTCCATGCCGAAGCAGATGACATCCAGCGAGACGCCGCCGCCCGAGACCGAGAGGCGCAGGTGCCGGCCGCCGCCGATGGGCCGCACCTCGCTCAGGCACACGCCCTCCAGGCAGAACACGGGCGCGGGGTGCCCCGTCCCGTGCGGTTCCAGCCGCCGGAGTTCGTCCACATGGGCCATCACAAGCTGAGGCGGCGTCACAAACGCGTCCACGGCCAGCGACGGCGGTTCGGACGGCGGCTGCGCGTCGGCGACGCCGCAGAGCCTGTCTCTGAGCGCGTCGACGTGCGCCGCCGGAAGCGTAAACCCGGCGGCCTTCTCGTGCCCGCCGTAGTGGTCCAGCAGATCGGACGCCCGCGTCAGCGCGTCCACCAAATTCAGGCCGCCGGCGCTGCGCGCCGACCCGCGGCCGCTGTCGTTTTCCAGGCAAATGAGAAAGACGGGCCGCTTGAACTGTTCGGCCAGCCGGGCGGCCACGATGCCCACCACGCCCACATGCCAGTCACGGCCGGCCAGCACAATGGCCGGCGGGGGCGTCCCGTCCGCCAGCAACGCCAGCGCGTCTTGAAAGATCACGTTTTCTACCTGCCGCCGGTGGCGGTTCAGATCGCAGAGCTCGCCGGCCAGGTGCGCGGCTTCGGCCGGGTCGTCCGTGAGCAGCAATTCGACGGCCGTCTGCGCCCGGCCCATGCGCCCCGCCGCGTTGATCCTGGGCCCCAAGCCGTAGCCGATCGAGTCGGCCGTGAGCCGCCCCGCCTCGAGACCGGCCTCCCGCAGCAGATGCCTGACCCCCAGGTTGGGGCTGTTTTCCAGCAGGGAGAGCCCCCTGGCCACGAGCGCGCGGTTCTCGCCGGTCAGCGGCATGACGTCGGCCACCGTGCCGAGCGCCACAAGGTCGCCGTAGCGCGCCAGTATCTCCGACGCCTTCGCGGGCGCCTCCAGCGCGCAGAGGAGCTTGAAGGCGACGCCGACGCCCGCCAGGGCGGACGACGGATAGTCGCAGTCCGGCCGGCAGGGGTTGACGACGGCGCAGACGTCCGGCAATGTCTCCCGGCACTGGTGATGGTCGGTGATCACGAGGTCCAGGCCCATCTCCCGGGCGGCCTCGGCCTCGGCAATGGCCGTCACGCCGGTGTCCACCGTGATCACCAGGCGCACACCCTGCTCACGCAGCCGCGTGAGCCCGGAGACGTTCAGCCCGTACCCCTCCTCAACCCGGTCCGGGACATACCAGACCACGCGGGCGCCCCGCGCGCGCAGCGCGCGCGTGAGCATCGCGGTCGCGGTGATGCCGTCCACATCGTAGTCGCCGTACACCGCTATGCAGTCCCCCGCCGCGAGACTTTCTCGAACGCGCGCCACGGCGCGGTCCATGTCGCGCAGCAAAAACGGGTCCGGCAGCGCGGCGAGATCCGTCGCCAAAAACGCGCCGGCCTCCTCGGGCGTCGCGCAGCCCCGCGCGCAGAGCACGCGCGCCAGCAGCGGCCCATACCCCGCCGCCGCCAGTCTCTCCGCCGCCCGTTCATCCGCCGGCCGGCCGGTCCAATCCCGGTATTTCATGGATGTTCGTTTCCTTTTCCTCATCTGTTTCCGTCTGTCTCTTTCCGTCTGTCTCTTTCGTCTCTTTGGCGCGATGTAGATTTGTTTATTATACCAAGCAATCCGGCAAAGAGCAAGGGAGAGACCCGTGTTTTTTGGCGCCGTCCGCCGCGGCGCGCAAACAGAGCGTTGAATTTCTCCGGTGTCTTGCGTATAATAAAGGAAACCGGAATACCCGCGCCGGACTTTTTCGAACCGTTTGAGGTGAGGCATGACTTCTTCGTTTGACGCATATTTGCGCGCGTTTCGGGGCGTTTCGGTGGCCGTACTCGGCATCGGCGTCAGCAACACGCCGCTCATCCGCCTGCTGGCGGGCGCCGGCGCGCGCGTGACGGCCTGCGACCGAAAAGAGCGCGCGGCGCTGGGGCCCGCCGCGGATGAACTCGCGGCGCTGGGCGTCGATCTGCGCTGCGGTCCCGACTATCTGGACCATCTCACACAGCAGCGCATCTACCGCACGCCGGGGATGCGCCCCGACTTGCCGGCGCTCGCGCGGGCCCGGGCGGGCGGCGCCGTCGTCACCTCGGAGATGGAGGACTTCCTGTCCGTTTGCCCCTGCCCCGTCATCGGTGTGACCGGCAGCGACGGCAAGACGACAACCGCCACGCTGGTCGCGGAGATGCTCCGCGCCGAGGGCGTGACCGTCCACCTGGGCGGCAACATCGGCCGGCCGCTGCTGGCCGACGCCGGCCGCATGACCCCGGAAGACGCGGCGGTGCTGGAGTTGTCGTCCTTCCAACTGATGACCCTGCCGACAAGCCCCGGCGCGGCGGTGATCACCAACGTGACGCCGAACCATCTCGACGTCCATCTCTCGATGGAAGAATACGTACAGGCCAAAGAAAATATCTTTCGCCACCAGGACAAAAACGGGCTGGTCGTCTTAAACGCCGGCTGCGCGCGCACGCGGGTCATGGCCGAAGCGGCCCCGGGCCGGGCGCGCCTCTTCTCCGGAACCGCGCCGCTGCCGGAGGGCGTGTCGCTGGAAGACGGCATACTCGTCGTCCGGGAGGACGGCCGGCGCGAGCGCCTGTTTGCCGCGCGGGAAATCCGCCTGCCCGGAATGCACAATGTGGAAAACTATCTGGCGGCCTGCGCCGTGTTGTACGGGCGCGTGCGCCCGGAGACTATGGCGCGGGTCGCCCGGGATTTCGCCGGCGTGCCGCACCGGATCGAATTCGTCGCGGAGGTGGGGGGCGTGCGCTGCTACAACGACTCCATCGCCTCCAGCCCCACGAGGACGCTGGCCGGGCTGCGCGCGTTCGCGCAGAAGGTGATCCTCATCGCGGGCGGATACGATAAGCGCATCCCGTTCGACGACCTGGGCCCGGCGGCGGCGGCGCATGTGAAGTCGCTCATCCTCATCGGCGCCACGGCGCCCGCGATCCGTGCCGCCGTGGCGGGCGTGCCCGGCGCGCCGCCCATCACCGACGCCGGGGATCTCACACGAGCGGTGTGCGCGGCGTTTGCGCAGGCGGCGCCCGGCGACGTCATCCTGCTCTCGCCCGCGTGCGCCTCGTTTGACCAGTTCCCGAACTTCGAGGCGCGCGGGAATCGCTTCAAAGAACTGGTGCTCGCCCGGGCAACGGTACGCCGGGCGGGAACGGAGGAACCCATATGACAGACGTCTTCGCCCTGCTCTCGGAACTCACCCACCCGCCGGGGCCGGCCGGCCGGGAGGGCCCGGCCGTGCATGCCGCCGCGGCGCTGCTGGCCCCGCTGACGGACAGCGTGGAGATCGACCGGCTGGGCAGCCTGATCGGCCGCAAACGGTGCGGCAGGCCGGACGCGCCCCTGCTGCTGCTGGACGCGCATCTCGATGAGGTCGGCTTTGTCATCACAGGCCGCGCGGGGGGCTTTCTGCGCTTTCGCACGGTGGGCGGCATCGACCCGCGCGTCCTGCCAAACCAATCCGTCCGCCTGCTCGGCGACCCGCCCGGCCTCGGGCTCGTCACCTGCCTGCCGCCCCATTTGCAGAGCGCGGACAGCGCACGCGTGATCCCGACGGACGATCTCTTCATCGACACCGGCCTCACGGAGGCGGAGGTGGCGCGCCGTTTTCCGGTGGGCACATTCTGCGTCTTCGACGCGGCGTGCTTTTCGCTCGGCAGCGGGCAGTGCGCAGGCCGCGCGCTGGACGACCGGGCCGGGTTTGCCGTACTGCTGCGCGCGCTGACGCTCCTGGGCGACACCGCGTGCGCCGCGGACCTCGCGGTGTGCGGCAGCGTGCAGGAGGAGGCGGGGTTCCGGGGCGCGCGCGCGGCGGCCTTCGGCCTTCGGCCGGACGTCTGCATCGCGGTGGATGTGACCCACGCGCACACGCCGGACGCCCCGCCCGCGCGCACATTCGCGCCCGGCGGCGGGCCGTGTATCGGCGTGGGGCCGAACTGCGACCGGCGCCTGGCGGCGGCGCTGACCGCGCTGGCGCGGGCCCGGGGAATCCCCTTTCAGATCGAAGCGATGGAGGGCTCCAGCGGCACAAACGGATGGGTGCTGCAAACCGCCGGCGCGGGCACCGCGACGGCCGTGCTGTCGGTGCCGCTCAAGTACATGCACACCCCCGTCGAAACACTCCGCCTGGATGATCTGGAAAACACCGCGCGCCTGCTTTGCGCCTTTCTCTCATCCCAGGAACTGGAAGAACTCGCGCCGGCGCGGGGCGCGGCAAATCGCTTAGGACCTGTTCAGAAATAACCAGATCCTAAGAGCGCCAAACGGGCGCGAGGTGAGAAATTATGCTTTCATTGGTCAAGACACTCTGCGCGCTGGACGGCGTCTCCGGCTGGGAGGACGAGGTGCGCGACGAGATCCGCCGGCGGGTCGCCCCGTACGCCGACGAGATCCGCTCCGACGCGCTCGGCAACCTGATGGTCTTCCGGCGCGGGGCGCGTCCGGACGGCCGGACGCTCATGCTCTGCGCCCACATGGACGAGGTGGGGCTTCTTGTCAAGCGGATCACCGACGAGGGGTATCTGCGCTTCGGCTGCGTCGGCGGGTTTGACCGGCGGGTTCTCCCGGGGCGCCGCGTGTCGGTCGGGCCGGGCAAACACCCGGGGGTCATCGGTCTCAGGGCCTACCATCTGCGCGAGCGCGAGGACGACGACAAACCGCCGAAAGTCGAAGACCTTTACATCGACATCGGGGCGCGCGACCGGGCCGAAGCCGAGGCGATGGCCGCGCCGGGCGACGTGTGCGCCTTCCACAGCCCGCCGGAGGACTCCGGCGCGGAGTGGATCCGGGCCAAAGCGCTGGACGACCGGGCGGGCTGCGCCTGCCTGGTCCGGCTGCTGGCCGAGGCGCGCCCGGCGCCGGACACCTGGACGGTCTTTACGGTTCAGGAGGAGGTCGGCGCCCGGGGCGCGCACGCGGCGGGCCAGACCCTCGCCCCCGATTTCGCCGTGGTGGTGGAGAGCACCACGGCGGCCGAGCAGCCGGACCTGCCGCCGCACAAACAGGTCTGCCATCTGGGCGGCGGCGTGGTCATCCCCGTCATGGACCGGGGCACGGTGTACGACGCGGGCCTGACGCGGCGGCTGATCGCGACGGCCGAGGCCGCCGGTATCCCCTGGCAATACAAAGAATTTTTGGCCGGCGGCACAGACGCGGGCGCGCTCCACCTCAGCCGGTGCGGCGTACCGGTCGCCGCGCTGGCCCTGCCGGTGCGCTATCTGCACAGCGCCCACTCCCTGGCAAACCCCGCCGATCTCACACATCTTTACGCGCTCTTGCGCGCCTTTGTCACGCAATTTTCAACCCGGGCATGACACGGAGATACAGAGATACAGAGATACGGAGATACGGAGATAAAATACCCATATTTTGCCATTCTTATAAGATTTACAAAAGGGGCGTTCACCATGACAGAAACGGCGGGGATCACAGAATTCACAAACACCTTGCGCGCGCTGGCGGGCATTGTGGGGGTGTCGGGCGACGAGGACGCGGTGGCCCGGGCGATCTCGGCGCTGGCGGCCCCCTACGCGGACGAGACGCACACAGACGCGCTCGGCAATCTGATCGTCCGCCGACGGGGCCCGGGGCCGCATGTCATGCTATCCGCCCGCATGGACACCGCCGGCCTGCTTGTCACACACGTCGACGCGGCGGGCTTCGCGCGCGTGGCCCCCGTGGGCGCGCTGCCGCTCCCCCACGCGCTGGGCCACGCGTTCGCGCTGGCGGGCGGCGCGCGCGGCGTCTTGGCCCACGAGGGCAAAACCGCACCGAAGGACGTCACTTGGGAACACTGTTATCTCGACTTCGGCGCGTCCGGCCGCGAGAATTGCGCGGCGCAGGTCGGAGACCGCGCCGCGCTGGCGGCGGAGACTTTTGTGGCGGGCAGCCGCGTCGTCTCGCCCGGCCTGAGCGGCCGCGCCGGCTGCGCGGTGCTGCTGCGCGTGCTGGCGCAGATGCGGCCGCCGGCGTGCTGCGACCTCTCCTTTGTCTTCACGGCGCAGGGAGCGCTCGGCGCGCGCGGGGCCCGCACGGCGTCTTACGCGCTCGCGCCGGCGTGGGCCGTCTCCGTCGGCGTCTCCGAAACCGGCGACACGCCGGAGAGCGCCCACAAAAACGAGGTGACGCTGGGCGGCGGCGGCGCCCTGCGGGTGATGGACGACACACTGATCACCCCCGCCCCTCTGCTGCGCCTTCTGGAAGACACCGCCCGGGCGCGTCAGATCCCCCTCCAGCGGGCCGTGCCGCCGCGGGGCGGTTCCGACGCAGGCGCCGTCCTCATCTCGCGGTCCGGCGTGCCCGCCGGCGCCGTTGACATCCCGGTCCGCTACGCACACACGGCGGTCGAAACGGCCGATTTGCGCGACTTTATCTCATGTTCCGATCTGATCGCCGCCCTGCCGGCCGCATTTTCTGCTCTGGAAGCCGGTGGAAATGCGGAAGAAACCGGCGGAAATGCGGAAAATGATTTGACAAGGCGGCTTTCGACATGATATTATGATAACTACCGTAACGAAACGAGCGCCAAAATTGTAGAATGTGAAAAAGGCGCGGTGCGGACACTCAACTCGACAGGAGGGGAGACAGTGGATTACTCAAACGACCCAAACAACCAAAACAATCCCTACAACAGCTCCGACCAACCCCCGCAGCCGGGGGCGCCGTATCAGGAGCCGCAGCCGTACCAGGGGCAGCCCCCCTACCAGGGCCAGCCTCCGTATCCGGAGCAACCCCCTTACCAGGGCCAACCCCCGTATCAGGAGCAGCCTCCCTATCAGGGCCAGCCTCCCTACCAACCGCAGCAGCCCTACAAGGGCCAGCAACCTTATCTTGGGCCGCAGCCCTACCAAGACGCGCCGCCCTACCAGGGGCAAGCCTACCAGCCGCCTTACCAGGACCCCGGGGCGGCGTACCCGCCGTCCTATGACGCCGCCCAACCGGGCCACGCGCCGGGGCACGGCATGGGCATCGCTTCACTGGTCCTCGGCATCATCGCCTTGGTGATCATGTTCATTCCCTTTGTCAACATCGCCTCTCTCCTCATGTCCATCATCGGTCTCATCCTGGCCGTCAGCGCGCGGAAAAAGAACGCCGCCGCGGGCGTGACCGGCGGTGTGGCCACCGGCGGCCTCGTCTGCTGCATCATCGCGCTGGCGCTTTCCATTCTCGCTGTTGTGACCTGCACGCTCTGCGCGGCCGCCATTGGGAGTTACGCCGATGGGTTTTCAAATTTTTGGGATTATTATTGATGGCTTGACGCTCTCTTTCGGCGCGGCGGGCCGTGCCGCGGGCGGATGCGCCCGTGCAATCTGATTTTGTTTTTCTGCAAACACCGGTTCCGCTCCGGGCTTTCCGGGTGGAACCGTGTTGTTTTTTCGCAGCTTCGGGCCGGCCGGGTGTGCCCGTAACCGAGGGAGGGAGGTGCGTATGTACCCGTTTTTGTCTCTGTTTGGCTTTCAAATCCCGTCTTACGGGCTCATGTGTGTCCTAGGCGGCGCGTTGGCGGTCGTCGTGGTGGTGGCGCGCTGCCGACGTCTCTCTTTTCCGCGGGCGGACGCCGTAAATCTCTTCGCGTTGTGCATTGTGGGCGCGCTCGCGGGCGCCAAGCTGGTTTTTCTGTTTACAAACGTCCCCCGGGCGGTGCGCCGCTGGGATCTTGTGACCGCGCACCCGTGGGAGGCGCTTCTCGCGCTGGGCGGCGGGCTGGTCTTTTACGGCGGCGTCATCGGCGGCCTTCTGACGGCCCTGTGGTACCTCCGCCGGTTTCGGCTCGATTTCGCCGCGGCGGCCGATCTGTTCGCGCCCGCCATCCCCGCCGGGCACATGCTTGGCCGGGTGGGGTGTTTTTTGGGCGGCTGCTGTTACGGCGCGGAGGCGTCGTGGGGCCCTGTCTTCACGCATTCTCCCCTGCTCGAGGCCAACGGCGTGCCGCGCCTGCCGGTTCCGCTCTTTGAGGCCGCCGGCAACCTGCTGATCTGTCTGGCTCTGCTGTGGTACGAGCGCCGTCCGCACCCGCCGGGGCGCGCGCTGGCGCTGTATCTCCTGCTCTACGCGCCGCTGCGGTTTACGCTGGAATTCTTCCGCGGCGACGTCGTCCGCGGTTTTGTCCTCGGGGTATCCACCTCCCAGTGGATCAGCGTGCTGCTCTTCGCGGCGGGCCTCCTCTGGCTGTCGCGGCGCCCGTCCGTTTCTCCCCAAGCCGTGTAAAAACCATAAGTTTTGCATAGCGCGCCCAAATCTGACGAATACTAGGGATTGTCTGAATCCCGTTTTGACGCGGTCTTTGGCGCCGCGCACCCGGCGCGAACCGGACGCCATGTCATGACGGACACACCGGTCGGCGATTCGTCCGCCTGACCGGCGCGTGGACGACAAACAACATCAGGAGGGTTTCGGATCGTGAAAGCCACAGGCATCGTCAGACGCATAGACGACTTGGGACGGGTGGTGATCCCCAAGGAAATCCGCAGAACCATGCGCATCCGCGAGGGCGACCCGTTGGAAATCTATACCGACAAGGAAGGCGGCGTTATCTTCCGAAAATATTCTCCGATGGGTGAACTGTCCGATTTTGCCGTGCAGGTCTGCGAGACGCTACACAAGATCGGCGGGTTCATGGCCGCCGTCACCGACAGGGACACGGTGATCGCCGTGTCCGGGCCGGTCAAACGCGAGATGGTGGACAAACGCTTGAGCGAGGGCGTGGAACAGCTCATGGAGGAACGCCAGCCCTACCGCTGCCAACAGGAACACACCAAAGTGCCTGTTCTCGACGGGCACGAAAAATACTATGTGGGCGTCGCGGCGCCGATTTTAGCGGAGGGTGACGTGTCCGGCTGCGTGCTGCTTTTGGTTCCGGCGGGCGACACGCCGGTCCTCATGGGCGACACGGAATCCAAGCTCGCGCAAGTGGCGGCGGGTTTTCTGGGCCGGCAGATGGAAGTGTAGACAACCGCCGCCGCCCGCATTTGCCGGCAAAAAACACCGCAGGCCCCAAAACAGGGCTTGCGGTGTTTTGCCAAAGGCGGCCGGGCGCGTCCGCCGCCGGCGCGCGGCTCTTATGAAAATTCTGCTTGCCGTTATAGAAAAATATGGTATTTTTCGAAACTTGCAACCTTCAAACCGCCGTGCATACGCAGGAAACCTTTTGACTTTTACCCCGGCGGCTGGTACAATATTGGGTGCGAGTAAGCCGGGCAGTCGCGTGCGCAGCGCTGAAAGGCCGCGCACGAGGAAAGTCCGAGCTCCATAGGGCAAGGATAACGGGTAACGCCCGCCGGAGGCGACTCCAGGAATAGTGCAACAGAGATATACCGCCTGGCAGCTGCCGGTTCGCCGGCGGTGATCCAGGTAAGGGTGGAAAGGCGAGGTAAGAGCTCACCGGCGCCCGGGAAACCGGGCGGCCCTGTAAACTCTATCCGGAGCAACACCGTTCAGTGGGACACGAGGCTGGCCCGGCCGTCCCCACAGGTGGCTGGAGCCATGTGGCAACGCATGGCCTAGATAGATGACTGTTCAAGACAGAACTCGGCTTACAGACTTACTCGCCGGCCGCGCGCGGGGGGCTTTTGTCCCCCGCGCGCAATGCCGAACGCCCGACAGAGACGGCCAAAAGCTGAATCTGAAAATTTTGTCCCCCGCGCGGTGCGAACCGTACGCTGCGGCACGTGTCGGCGTTTTCGGCGTACAAAACAGGCGGCGCGGCGTCCGCGCGCCGGCGGAGAGAGGGTGACGCGTATGCTTTCCTGGGATGCCTTGGAGTCCTCTGTGCGGGGCTGCGCGCGCTGCGCGCTGGCGGAGACCCGGCAAAACGTCGTCTTTGGCGTGGGCAAACGGGACGCCGGCGTCATGTTCATCGGGGAGGGGCCCGGGCAGCAGGAGGATCTCACCGGAGAACCTTTTGTGGGCCGGGCGGGCAAGCTGCTTGACGACATGATGACGGTCATCGGGCTCGACCGCACGCGCGTGTACATCGCCAATATCGTCAAATGCCGCCCGCCGGGCAACCGCGACCCGCTCGGGGTGGAGCAAGACGCCTGCATCGGCTGGCTGCGCAACCAAGTCGCGCTGATCCGCCCCAAGATCATCGTCTGCCTGGGCCGCGTCGCGGCGGTGCGCATCATCAAAGAAGATTTTAAGATCACCCGCGAACACGGCGTGATCTTTCCGCGCGGCGACTACCGGCTCATGGCCACCTTCCACCCCTCGTTCCTGCTGCGCGATCCGCGCCGGCGTCCGGAGGCTTTCGACGACCTGAAAATCCTGGAGGCCGCCATTTTGGAGTGCTGTCCCGACACGTTGGCCTGACCCGGAGCGGATCGGCCCGCGTGTCGTGTGGGGGCGTGTACGTGCGCCTATATATTGCGGCGTGGGGTCCTTTTCTTCACCATGACTTTCCTATGCGCATAGGATGGGGTAAATGTCAGAAGGACTTGGGAGGGACCGTCATGTCGGCAGAATTCTTTTTGGGCGCCAACACCCCGGCAGGGTTTTATTCATTATACGATGGGCTCATCGACACGGACACCGCGCGGGACGTCATCGTGCTCAAAGGGGGGCCCGGCTGCGGGAAGTCCACTTTTATGCGTCGGGTCGGCGCGTTGGTGGCCGACGCCGGTCACAGCGTCGAATTCATTCTCTGCTCCTCCGACCCGGACTCGCTGGACGGCGTGGTTTTTCCCGGCCTGAAGGCCGCCGTCGTCGACGGCACCGCGCCCCATGTGGTGGAGCCCGTCTTCCCGCTGGCGGTCGAGCGCTACTGCAACCTGGGCGCGCACTGCGACGTAGACGCCGTTAAGCTGCACGTGGCGGAGATCCGGCGGCTGACCCGCGCAATCCGCCCCTGTTACGCGCGCGCCACCCGCTGCCTGTCCGCCGCCCGCGCGCTGGAAGACGACATGTTTGACTGCGTGCTGAACAACGCGGCGCTGGATACGCTGGCGCGCCGCGCGCGAGGGATCATCAGCCGGGAGATCAAACCGGGGCCCGGTCCGGCGCTGAAAAAACGTTTTCTCAGCGCCATCACGCCGCGCGGTCTGCTCTGCCGTCACGACACGGCGCACGCCCTCTGCCCCCGCCTCTACGAATTGAACGACGACTACGGGCTGGCGCATATGATGCTCTCCCCCATCCTGGAAGCGGCTCTCGCCGCCGGGCAAGAGGCTATCGCCTGCTACAGCCCGATGAACCCGGACCATCAGCTCGAGCACCTGCTGTTCCCCGGCCTGGGGGTCGGTTTTGTCTCCTCCGGGCATCTGCACGCCTACGACGGAAAACCCTTCCGCCGCCTGCGCTTAAACGCCTGTCTGGACCCGGAGCTGCTGCGCCGTCATCGCGTCCGTCTGCGCTTTCTGCGCAAGACCGAGCACGCCCTGATGGCCGAGGCGGTGGGGGCGCTGGCCGACGCCAAACGTCTCCACGACGAGCTGGAGTCCCACTACTGCCCTCACATGGACTTTGCCGCCGTCAAACACTGCGCCGACCAAACCGCCGCCTGTCTCTTGCGCCAGGCATGACAAAAACACCCCGCAGTCGCCGCTGCGGGGTGTTATGTTAGACGCAGAGGAATTGGAAATTTCAGGTTTTTCAAAGCCCCCGTTCCGCGGTGGCCGCGAAAAGGATCCGCCGTTCAGCGGGTTCTCACTTTTCGCTTCGTTTCAATGTCACTACAAACCAATTTTTCTCTCTGTCATCGAAAAAATCGATGTCAGGATAGCAGCTCAAAGCACGCAAAATGCCGGAACCGTAACCGCGATAAGGCAACACATGATTTGCAAACGAGGCCAGCAGAGGGTTCCTTGCATTTGAGTTTCCCGATTTGATGTTCGCAACTGTCAAATTATTCGGCAAATGCCCGGGACTTCTTATTTCTACACGGTTCCGAAAAACAAATACCTGCACAGGCGCAGAAAGAAAATAATCGCGATGGATCAGTGCATTGGCAACAAGCTCTTCAATGGCTTCGGGAGGAATCTCCGGTATGCCCACACTGTTTATGCCCTGCTCCCCTTGAATATGCCGGAGATTAGAGACAATAAAACTGACCGTCTGCCGAAACACATCGGACAATTTCCCTGTGATATCGCGGCTGTCATTGTACCCGGTAGCGGCAAGATCATTTGCGTCAAAGGCGCCCGCCTTGACGATGAAAATAGGCAGCCTAAATTGTGGTGACTTTGAAAAGAGCAATGTGGCGGCGACATTGAGAGAATCGTCTTTCAACAAATTCATATTTTCGAGAATCTTCGGCAATGGCAAGGTTTGCGCGTCCAGCGTCCGACCAAAACGTCTTTGGAAAAAATCTCCAAAATATTCCAGATCTAAATCGGCTGTCGTGACGCCCGCAACCGGAAGTTCGTCCGCGTGGACAAGACTTGACGCTTGAAACAACCGCTGTATTTCCTCACGAGAGGTCGCTTTCCGTTTATCAGCGCCATTTTTTACCCAGAATATACCATCCTTATCTTGATACGGCTTATTGATGCCGGAAGAGATGTCAACCACCACAACAAGTCCGCTATCTGTCATGATATTCTCAGTCGAGGGATTGATCGCGGGTTGAATCCATTGACTGGCGACATTGGATATCATCTGATTTAAGCGGCGCACATCGTCGCCGGTCAACCCGGAAATTGAACCATCGTCGTCAACACCGATGAATATTTTACCTCCGCCTCCGTTGCTAAAAGCAACCATTTCAGAGGCCAGCGCTTCTCGACTGTTTATGTTTTTTTTAAATTGCCGGCTGCTGTCCTCACCGCGTTCCAGAAGAGATAAAAGTTCTATGATTTCCATATTTTATAAATCTCCTTTCTTCTTTCGAACGCCTCTTCGCCGCCCTCCATAATGACAACAATTTGTTCCTGCTGTGTGGGGTTGTCAATGCTGCCGCTTTGGATAGAAATTTTCGTATCTGAGAGCGAGCAAGCATGTATTTGTTCGGCGTCGCCAAGGACAGGAATATTTGGATTGTGTGTCGCAAAGATGAATTGTATTTTTGGTTTTAATCTACATATCAATTTAATGACATCTTCATAAATGCTTCGGTTGTCAAGATCATCTTCCGGCTGGTCGATAATGACAACATCGTTTTCTTGCTGGCCCAACACAAACAAAATCAACGCCGACGCTCGTTGCCCCAGCGAATGCTCCGCGAGTTTCTTGTCATGGTACATAATGGTATATTTATTGGGTGTCTGATAGGTGAGCAAATTTTTCAGATTTTGGTTGAACAGATCGGAAAACTTATCAGGGCTGCTGCCAAACATATTTTTTGCGTTTTCAAAATCACAGTAAATATCAGAAAAACTCGAATATTTTTCAACGAGATTTTGTAAAGTAACCTCTCTTGTGTTGCTGCCTCTGAATACATTTTTGAAATAGTCACGAAACGCGGCTTTATCTTCCTTAAACTCGACTGAAAATCTCAGTGCCGTGTTTTTTTGAGAAATCTCATCCAATTCAGCCTTGACCATTTGGAATTCTTCATGCCAAAGATCATTCAGCTTATGCAATTCTTCATATAGATTGTTTTGGACCGTGTTTTTTTGGTCTTTGTTTTTTGAAAGTGCCGCCAATTTTGTCTCGGCGGCAATCAATTGTTTTTTGGCCGCCAAAAATTCATCTGTACTGATGTTTTGTCCAATGGCAGTTTTTAGTTCCGTCGCAAGCACTCGCTCGACCTCAGCGAACTCATCTGCCAATCCGTCCCGCGCCACGAGAAGTTTTTCATGTTCTTTCCTCAATATATCAAGAACCGCTTCCGACCCTGCCAATTCCGCTTTTATAATTTCTATGCTTTGAATGCTCCGCATGAAATGTCCGTCGAATTTTTCAAACAATTCAGCGTTGTTTTCAGAAGTATACCCGGAAAAATTGCGCAATTCATCCTCGTGTTTTGCGAGCAAATCCCGAATATCGGAGGCAAGTAGTTCAATCAGATGTATCCCTTTTTGGGCCTTGCGAATATCCGCTTCAAAACCGAGACGTTTTTGCAATCTTTCTTCGAGTTTGTGTTCTTTATAAAAATTGAGTCGAAATTCCATATTCTGTTTTATTTTTGTCTGTTCTGCGATGAGCTCATCGACATTGCTAATTTTTGACAATCTGTCAATGGCCTCTATGACTCTCGATTTTTGTTCGGCAATTCGACGATGGATCTCATCGCATTTGGTGTTCAATAATTTCTCAATCAGATCTTTTCCCGAATCTTTTCCGGCAGTGGCAAGTTCTTTTTGACCAAAAAACAGCGGCTTATTTAAAACAGTTTCGCGAATGGAAACGCCTGGCTGCCATTTTTCCTCGATGAACACTTTGGCGTTTTCTTTCAATATCCGCCTGATCTGATATGGCTGCCCGTGGCGGTCTACGACATCGAGCACAACTCTGCCCCCGCTGCCAAGTGTGCGCTCCACCAATCTCTCCTTATATCCGCGCTCGCTGTCATTTTCTTCAAGCCGAATGTCCAAAACATAGCGCAAAGCCTCTAAAATCGAGGATTTTCCACTGCCGCGGATGCCGATAAAGGTGTTGAGTTCCGGTGAAAAACAGATCGTCTGTCCGTCCAGCGTCCCACCCTCAAAACGCATTTGTCTGATATGCGAATGCGTATATTGCGGCACACTTTCTGAACACACGCGATGCTCATAATCTGCCAGCGCGAATTTAACGGCTTCAAATGTGAACGCGCCGAGTTTGAGATAACAGGCTTTCTTTTGCCCAATCTGCTCAATATTTTTGGGGTCGCTGCCCTCCACCTCCGCAGGATACCACCCTCTGAGCCAGTGTTTGACCTTTTGCCGTTCGTCCTGCGTTCTGACCTGCTGAAAACCCCGTGTCCGCTCTCTAACTGTTTGATATCTTGAGCCACACCACTCCTGGAATCTCCCGCCGCCGATTTCGTGCCACAGGCCCTTGCTGTCCTCAACATGGGCAAAAATCAGAAAATAATCATATCCCGATTTTTCAAGTTCTTCCACCGTTTGCAAGATGTTTTTATCACTGCACCCATTCTTATTTTCATACTCTGTCCGCGCCTTGCCGGGGAACATAGCATTCAGAAACGGAGATATCTTATCATTTCCATTCTCAATCCATGTATCGGCAAAGACAACCAAAACATGGGTGCCATTTGCGCCCTCGCCCACAGACAATTCGACACCGGGGAGTAAAAATATATTTTCCTTCTTTGCCGTTTTCCGCAACGCGCTGAACTCTTCCAGCTTGAATTTGTTGTGATTCGCAATTACGCCGACACGTATACGCGCCCTCTTTAACGCGTCAACATAGTCAGTGTTATAATAATTCTCATCACCGGAATACCCAAATTCTCTATCTGCCTTGGTGTGCAGATGGAAATCCGCTCGCATCCACGCGGCTCCGTTTGAAAACAAATTCATACCCTTTCACCTCACTCCAGAAGCGTTTTTGCCACGATGATCCATGATTTATGTATCAAACACTTGAATCATCCATCCGGGCGCCATCGCGCCGGATGGGCTTGCCGGTTGCCGAGAGGAACATGGAGGCCACCATCAGCGCGGCGCCGGCCAAAAATGCGACGGTGATCCGGTCGTAGCCAAGCAGGGCGGAAAACAAAACCGCGAAGACCGACTCCGTACACAGGACAACCGCCACGGAGGCGGCGGGCAGCCGCGCCTGTACAAAGGTTTGCGCGAAGGCGCAAAATCCCGTTGGGAACACGCCCAAAAACAGCAGGCCCAGCCCCGTTTCGGCCCAGGGGATGTCCGCCGTAAAAGGCTGCTCCCGCACGAAAGAGATGAACAGCGACAGGGCCGACGACACGAAGAGCTGGATGGCGGTGAAGTTGACGGGATGCACCGAAGGGGCGTACTTCCCCAGCAGCACAATCTGCACCGCCAGCGCCACCGCGCAAAACACGCTCAGCAGGTCGCCCGCGTTGAGGGAAAAGCGCTCGAAGAGCACGTTTGAGATCAACAAGACGCCCGCGAAGCCCACCGCCGCCGCGAACAATGGCCGCGGTGTCCAGACCCGCCGGGCCGCCATCAGCAGCAGGGGCACAAAGATCACATAGAGCCCGGTGAAGAGCCCGTTCTTCGCCGGGGTGGTGATGCCCACTCCAACCGTCTGAAGGACATACGCCGCAAAGGTGACGGCCCCCAGCAGCGCGCCGCAGCGGAACTCGTCGCGCCGCAGCGGGGTGCGCCCGCCGAACGCCCGGCACGGCCGCAGGCACAGCAGAAGGACGCCTCCGAGCAAGAAGCGAAGGCCCAGCAAAAGGAAGAGAGGAAACCCCTGCGTGAGCAGATTCTTGACCACGATGAAGCTGTACCCGAAGACAACGCAGACAAGCAGCATCAACGCGAGATAGCCGGCGCGCGCCGCACCCTCACGCCTCATGTGAGCAGCGCACTCAAAACTTTTGCCATCTCCTGCCGGGTGATGGAAGATTTAGGCCGAAAGTTGACGCCGTTGCCCACCATAATGCCCTCGTGAAACACGGCGGCGATGTAGGGCCGGTACGCGGCGGCGGCGTATGTGATGTCCCCGACGGTGAAGGCCCCGGCCGCCGAGGCATCCTGCGCGGCCTTCGTATCGAGCGCGTAGAGCCGCGCGACGGCGGCGGCCACCTCCTCACGGGTGGCGGCTTGCTGCGGCCGCAACGTGCCGCCGGCCGCGTCCAGCAGGCCCGCCTCCGCCGCGTAGACGGCGGCGTCCCGGTACCAGGCCTCCTCCGGCACGTCTGTGAGCGCAACGGGGTTTCGCGTCAGCGTCCCGTCGAGGCGGGAGAGGATCGTGGCCAGTTCCGCCCGCGTCACCGGAGCCAGCGGCCGGAAGCGGCCTCCGGATCCGATCAAAAGACCCGCCTCATGGGCGGCCAAGACCGGGCGCAGCGCCCACTCGGCAATCTGCCCCGCGTCGCCGTAGAGGCCGGCCAGCGCCGCCCCCGGGTCCGGAACCGGCTCCGGAACCGGATCCGGGTCCGTCGCCTGCGTCTCTGTCTCCGCCTCTGTGCCCGGCGCGGCCGTTCCCTCCGCCGGTTCCCCGGCCGTCACGGCGCCGGCCGCCGGGCCGGGGTCCGGCGTCATCCGCGCCACAGGCGCGCAGACGCACAAAAATGCCGCCGCGCTCAACAGCGCGGCCCATCGGCATACAAATTTCAAACAAAAACCTCCTCCGGTGCGCTGTGTCATCCAAATCATGACCAAACGCACGCATATGCCGGCGGCCTTGCGCAATCCGCCGAAATCGCGTTTTGCTCCGCCGTCTGAGCGAACGGCGCATGTGGCCGCGTCCGCCATGCGGCCTCTCCCATCTCCCGTTCTATAATATAGCCGCTCGGTTCGTTTTGTCAAGTCGGACGCGCGGTCCGCGACCGTCAGAAGTCCCGCCCACCGCCGCCCGGCCGTCGATTGCGCGCGGTATTTCGCCTCCCCCGCTCTTCGCGGTGTTTCGCCCCGCGCGTCACGGGGCCGCCGCGCATAAAAAAAGTCCGCAAACCCTGTGATTTCAAGGTTTGCGGACCCGTTTATCTGCAAAAACCCGCCGTGTCGCCGGTTTTTAGAGGATCCAATCGTCCACGGTGGCGACGAGTTTGCCGATCTCCGGTTTGGAGAGCTGCGCGTTCGCGCCCAGTTCCTCCCCTTTGACCCGCATGGCCTCGTCGATGAGAGACGAGAAGATGATGACCGGGATCTTGCTCAGTTCGCCGTCTTCTTTGATGAGCTTCGTGAGCCGGTGCCCGTCCATTTTGGGCATCTCGATGTCGGTGATCACGCAGCTCACTTTCGACTCGATGGAGCCGTCCTGGCCTTTCAGCGATTGCAGCGCGTCCCAGGCCTCCTGGCCGTTGGCGAAGGCCATAACATTTGAGTATCCCGCCGTGTCCAGCGCCTCCAGCATCATCTTTTGCAGCAGCGTCGAGTCCTCGGCCATGACGATCGGTTTCTCGCTGCGCTCCCGCGGGCCCAGCCGCTGGATCTCCGTCATCTGGATGCCGGATTGGGGGCTGATGTCAAACACAATCTTCTCAAAGTCGATGATGGTGATCAGCCGGTCGTGGAACTTGGCAATGCCGGTGGCGAGCCCTTCCTGGCCGCCGTAGATGGTGCTGTCCGGCTTTTCAATCTCGTTCCACGAGATACGGTGGATCCCCTCGACCGTGTGGACGTGGAAGGCCACGTTCATCTTGTTGAAGTTTGTGATGATAAACATGTCCCGCTCGAAGTCGTCGCGGTGCGGCAGCTTCATGTAAGAGGCGAGATCGATCACCGTGATGATCATGTTGCGCGGCTTGAAGACGCCCTCCACATCCGGATGCGAATTCGGCATGGGCTTGACGGGCGCATACTTCATGATCTCCGTGACCTTGGCCACATTGATTCCAAAGATGTTGCCGGCGATGGTGAATTCCATGATCTCCAACTCGTTGGTCCCGCTCTCCAGCAGGATCTCTGTACTGGTGGGCGCTGTCTGTGCCAAATCCCTCGCCTCCTCAGCGTGTCGTCCCGCCGACAGCGCGCCTTTACACCACTATATCTTGTGGTTTCCACAAGATATAGTGTGCCGCCGCGCGGGACACTATCGGCCTCATATCAACCTTTATATCGGTAGATTGCCCGGTTTCCTTTAGCAAAAAAGGCTGCCGCAACAGGGTTTTCCCCGCCGCGGCAGCCCACCGGTCCGATTGGGCCCAGGTTATGCATGTTCCGCCGGCGCGCGCGCCGCGGCCACTTCCTCCTCGGAGATCGGGAACTCCCGCAGCAGCACGTGTTCGAACTGCTCCAGCGCGTGGTCAAGCTGTTCCTGCGTGTGCGTGGCGGTGTAACTGGTGCGCAGGATCGCCTCGCCCGCGGGAACGGCGGGCGACACCACCGGGTTCACGTACACCCCGCGCTCCAGCAGCGCGCGCGTGACGCGGAAGGTGCGCTCGTCGAAATATGTCAAAATCGGAATGATGGGCGCCACCGAGTCGCCGATGGGCAGCCCCAGGCGGCTCAGCTCCCGGCGCATGTAATCCGCATTTTGATTGAGACGGGCCACACGTTCCGGCTCCGCCTGCAAAATCCGCAGCGCCTCAATCACGGCGCCCACATTGGGCGGCGGCATGGAGGCGCTGAAGATGAACGGCCGGGAGTGGTGCTTCAAATATTCTATCACTTTGGTCTCGCCGGCCACAAAACCGCCGAGGCTGGCAAATGACTTGCTGAACGTGCCCATGTACAGGTCGATCTCGTCCATGAGGCCAAAATGCTCTCCGCAGCCCCGCCCCGTCTTGCCCATGACGCCGGCGCCGTGGGAATCGTCCACGAGAATCCGCGCCCCATACCGGCGGGCCAGCCGCACGATGTTCGGCAGATCGGCCAGGTCGCCCTCCATCGAGAAGACGCCGTCCACAACAATCATCTTCCCCCTGTCCTCCGGGCAGCGGGCAAGCAGCTCCTCGAGCTCCTCCATGTTGTTGTGGCGGTACTTGAGCGTCTTGCCAAAGCTGAGCCGCGCGCCGTCGACCAGGGAGGCGTGATTCATCCTGTCGAAATAGAGGTTGTCGTGGTATGAGCAGATACCGGCCAGGATGCCGAGATTTGTCTGGAACCCGGTGGAAAAACTGACCGCCGCCTCCTTGCCGAAGAATTCGGCAAGCTGCCGCTCCATCTCGTTGTGGAGCGAGAGCGTCCCGTTGAGGTAGCGGGACCCGGAGCAGCCGGACCCAAAGGTGTCCAGCGCCGCCTGCGCGGCCGCGATGACCCTGTCGTCGCTGGTGAGGCCCAGATAGTTGTTGGACCCGAGCATCACGGTGCGCCGACCGTACATCATCACCTCGGCGTGCTGGCGCGACGTGATCTCATGGAAAAAGGGATACAGCCCGGCGGCTTTCGTCTCCTCGGCGCGGGTGAATTCGAAACACTTTTGAAAAATATCCATTTTCTTCCTCCTTCTCTGCCACTGTCAAACCCGTCCTGCCATCTCCAAAATATGCAGCGCGTTTTTCTCATAGATCAGCTCCAATTCCCGGTCGGACAGCCCCAGCGCGTCCACGCGCCGTTTCTCTTCGCCCGGGTCCCACATCGGGTAATCCGAACCGAAGAGGATCCGCTCGGCCCCATACATCCGAATCAGCTCCGCGGCGCGCCGCGGCCCCAAAAACATGATGGAACTCGAGACGTCGAGATAACAGGGCCGGTTGCACAAATACTCCCACGCGAGATCAAACAGCGACCAGCCTCCAAAATGGGCGGCGATCACGGTGAGCCTCGGAAACAGATCCAGCACCTTCGCGAGACGCGCCGGGTTGGAATAGTCGTAGCGGTAGTCTCCGCAGTGCAACAGCAGCGGCATCCGCCCCTGGATCATGTCGTAGATCCCGTACATGCCCTCGTCGTCGATGCGAAAGCGCTGCATGTCGGGGTGCAGTTTGATCCCCCTCAGCCCGAGGGAAAGGATCCGCGCGATCTCGTCCTCCGGGTGTTCCATGTCCCCATGAAGGGTGCCGAAGCCAGTGAGTTGCGGGTTGGCCCGGCAGGTCTCCGCCGTGAAGTTGTTGATGCTCTCCACCTGAGCCGGGACACCTGCCACCGGCAGAATCACAAATCTGTCCACCCCACCCCGGCGCCCGCACGCCAGCAGGTCTTCCACCGTGCCGCCGCCCTGAACCGTGATGGTATAAAACTTGGCCACACTGTCGATCGCCTTGCCGGCCACTTTGTCCGGATAGACGTGCGTGTGAAAATCAATGACCATACCGCTGTTTCTTCTCTCCCATCCCCGCTCCCCGCGCAAAGCCGGGGGCAATTTGAGTCATTATATCACGCCTTTCATCAAAAGTCGAACAAAAAGTGCAGCGGTTCCCAATTGCTTGTTAACGCGCGCCATGTGGGCGCGCATGCCGCCGGGGTTGGAATCCGCCCTGCGGTGTCGTCCGCGGAGACGC
>JAIRTA010000130.1 GCA_031255175.1 Oscillospiraceae bacterium
TATTACTGTGCCAGAAATGATGAGGAAAATAGGCGCAGAACCCTTGAAACCCTGCACGAATTGAAAAAAACCGACTCCAAAATCGTCGTCACTGACTGCGCTGTATAGCCCCGGGCCGCGGCGCGGGCGGGCGGGTGCTATAATGTCCCCATAAGGGACGACACAACAAGTATCAACGGAACTCGCCGCCTTGTCTGACGGAAAAAATCCACGCCGCTTTATGACAAGATTTAGATGACACGGCGTACGAGTGATAAAAAGATGAAATGGCAAGATGACAGGATGACAAAATAAAAATGGTAAAAAAAGTAAAAACAAGATGCCGGCGCCGCGTCAGGTCAGGGTCAGCGCCGCGCGCACCGTGTCGGCCCGCGCGGCATCGCGCGCGCTGGCGTCCAGTGTCCGGCCGGCGGCGTGCGCCAACACGCCGGGCTGGATGTCGCGCAGCAAGTCGTTCAGCCGCGTCATCGGCACCAGGGGCAGCACCCCCTCGGCCACGCCCCAGCGCAGGTCGGACAGCAGCCGCATCGCGTCCTCGCCGGAGAGAAGGCGCGCGTGGGACAGGAGCCCCCAGGCGCGCCAGACCCTGTCTTGAAACCGTGCGAGGCGCTGCGTCTGAAACCGGGTCCGCAAAACCCGTTCCTGGTCGATGACGCGCTCCACCACAATCGCCACGCGGTTGACGATCTCCGACTCGGAGAGGCCCAGCGTGGCCTGGTTCGACACCTGGTACAGCGCCCCCTGGGCTTGGGAACCCTCCCCGTAGAGGCCGCGCACGGCCAGGCCCATCTTGCTGACGGCCGCGATGATCATCCGGATCGCGCCGTTGCTCTCCGTGAGCGCCGGCAGGTGCAGCATCACGCTGGCGCGCAAGGCGGTTCCGAGGTTCGTCGGGCAGGAGGTGAGGTAGCCGAAATCCCCGTCAAACGCATACGGCAGTCCGCCGTCGATGACATCGTCCACACGCTGCGCCTCCTGCATGCGCTCCTCCAGGCAGAGCCCGGGGCCGATGGTCTGGATGCGGATGTGGTCCTCCTCCCCAACCATCACGCTGACGCCGCGGTCCTCCGAGAGGATCACGCCGTGCGGCCGGTCCGATCCGACAAATTCGGGGGAGATCAGATGTTTTTCGACCAGTACCCGCGCCTCCAACAGGTTTTCCCCCGTCAGGCGGACCGTGCGGAACCGCGCGCCGTCGGTCAGCGGCCGGAACAGGGCGGAGACTTTCTCCAAAATCGCCTCGGCCTGCTCGTCGCTCATCCGGTCCGGAAAGGGGACGTCGGCGAGGTTGCGCGCCAGACGGATGCGCGTGCTCACCGCGATGTCGTCATACGCGCTCCGGCGCGCCTCTTCCTTCTTTTTGTTCACCGCCACGGCTCACACCTCCTTTTCCAGCCGCCGGATCTCGTCGCGCAGCTCGGCGGCCCGTTCGAACGCCTGCGTGTTGATCGCCTCCTGGAGCTGCGTCTCCAGCCGGGCCCGTTCGTTCCGGCGGCGCAACGCCGCGCGCTGCCCGGCGGGGGCCCGGCCGGTGTGGACCGCGTTGCCGTGCATCTTGCGGATGTAAGGCAGGAGCACGGCCTGAAAATGGGAGTAGCACGTCGCGCAGCCGGCCTTGCCCGTCCGCGAAATCTCCTGCAAATTGACGCCGCAGGAGGGGCAGACCTGGCGCGCCTGCCGGCCCGCCGGGGCCCGCAGGCCCATCATGTCGGACAGGATGGCCGGCATGTCGTCCAAGAAAGCGGGGAATTTCTGTGAGAGCTCGATCTCCAGCCCGGCCGCGGCCGCGCAGTTCGGGCAGAGACTGAGTTCCTGCGTCTTGCCGTTCACCGTCGTGCGATAAAACCGGGTGGCCTCGTGTTGGCCGCAGTGTTGACACAGCATGGCAGTTCCTCCTCACGCGGAGTCCCCCGCCCGGGCCGTGGAAAACTTTCGGTTTCACACGGCGTTCGCCCGGAGAGAGGGCGATTCTCATCGCGCCTTCCGGCGCCGGGGGAGCTCCTTATAATATTATCGATAGAAATGGCCCCGCACACACATCAAAGTTTCCATATTTTACAAAACTTTGGCGCGGTGCGGATTTTACGGGGCGCTACAGGACGTGATACGTGTGTACCAGGCACTGTTTGAGGATGCCGGCGCGCACGGCGTCCCGCCTCTCCCGCGGGACCGCGCGCAGCGCGGCGTCGCCCAGCGCGGCGCCGATCAGCCGCGCGGCCCCCAGTGACAATACGCCCGCCTGCAGCAGGTTCTTTAGGAACGCGGCGGCGCTCGGCCCGTCGATCGCCCCCCCGACGGCGTTGATTGCGTGCATCAGCAGCGCCGTCGGCTCCGGGGAGACGCGGGTGATGCGGATGTACCCGCCGCCGCCCCGCCGGCTCTCCACGAGGAAACCGTGCTCGGGGCTGAAGCGCGTTGTCAGCACATAGTTGATCTGGCTGGGCACGCAGGAGAAGCGCTCGGCCAGATCGCCGCGCTGCAACTCGGCGACGCCGCCCATCTCATCGAGCAGCTGAAGCAGAAATTTCTCGATCAGATCGCTCATGGCCATTGGGTCTCGCCCTCTTTCGGTGGGGTGCGTCCCGCCGCGGCGGGACGTGTGGATTGACATTCACTGACCTTTGTTTTCATCATACCCGCACCGCGCGCAAATGGCAATTTTAATTTTGACATTTCCTGACCAAATGGAGACACTGTGCGTCTGTCAGATCAAATTGGCTCCCTCATTCTCTTTGTTTGGCGGTTTTTCTCTCGATTTCACATGTTTTTGGCTGTCCGACGGCCGACCGGCCGCGCGGCCGGCGTGCGGCCGGCTGGCCGGTTCGCTGTGCAGCACCGGGAACCCGTCGGCGGTCTCCACGGCAAACGGGTCTCTCGCTCTCATCGCGCGGGCCTCCTTTCGCGGCTTTCTGTTTTCAGTATCGCCCGATCGCCGCGGACCCATACCCGCGGCTTGACACGCGCGCGAACATAGGCTACACTTTGAGGAGAGAACGAGAGAAATACGCGCCGGGAGCGGCGCGTATGCGAAGGAGACTTCCGGTGATAAAGCAAGACAGACTGCGCAATTTTTGCATCATCGCCCACATCGATCATGGGAAGTCCACGCTGGCCGACCGGTTGATCGAGTCCACCCACGCGGTGGCCCAACGGGAGATGGCCGACCAGATTTTGGACAACATGGAGTTGGAGCGCGAGCGGGGCATCACGATCAAGGCGCGCGCCGTGCGGCTCGACTACACGGCGGCCGACGGGCAGACATACGTTTTGAACCTCATCGACACGCCGGGTCATGTGGATTTTCATTACGAGGTGTCCCGCAGTCTGGCCGCCTGTGAGGGCGCGCTGCTGGTGGTGGACGCCGCGCAGGGCATCGAGGCGCAGACGCTGGCCAACACCTATCTGGCGCTCGAACATGACCTCGAAGTCCTGCCGATCCTCAACAAGATCGACCTGCCCTCCGCCGACGCGGAGCGGGCCGCGCAGGAGATCGAGCACGTCATCGGCCTGCCCGCGCTGGACGCGCCCCGCGTCTCCGCCAAGCTGGGGCAGGGCATTGAGGCGGTGCTGGAGGCCATTGTGTCCGGGGTTCCCGCGCCCGCGGGCGACCCGGACGCGCCGCTGCGCGCGCTGATATTCGACAGCCAGTACGACTCCTACCGGGGCGTCATTGTCTACATCCGGCTGATGGAGGGGCGGCTGTGCCCGGGGCAAACCATCCGCATGATGGCGACCGGGGCGGTCTTTGAGGTCGTGGAGACCGGCGTGCTGCGTCCGCTCGGGATGGAACCGTGCGCCGACGGGCTCGCGGCCGGCGAGGTGGGGTATTTCACGGCCTCGATCAAGACGGTGCGCGATACGCAGGTGGGCGACACGGTCACCGACGACGCTCGGCCCGCCGCGCAGCCGCTGCCCGGGTACCGCCGCGTGCAGCCGATGGTCTTTTCCGGCGTCTACCCGGCCGACGGCGCCAAGTACCCGGACCTGCGCGACGCGCTGGACAAGCTGAAGCTGAACGACGCCTCTCTGACCTTCGAGCCGGAGACCTCGGTGGCGCTGGGCTACGGCTTTCGCTGCGGTTTTTTGGGCCTTTTGCACATGGAGATCATCCAGGAGCGGCTGGAGCGGGAGTACAGCCTGGACCTCATCACAACCGCGCCCAGCGTCATCTACAAGATCCACAGGACAAACGGCGAGACCGAGCTGATCGACAACCCGCTCAACTACCCGAACCCAACGGAACTCGACTACCCGGAGGAGCCCTTTGTCAAGGCGAATGTCCTCACGCCCGCCGAGTATGTCGGAAGCATCATGGACCTGTGTCAGGAGCGGCGCGGGACGTTTCGCGACATGAAATATCTCGACACCGACCGGGTGGAGATGCACTACGACCTGCCGCTCGGCGAGATCATCTACGATTTCTTCGACGCGCTCAAATCCCGCACGCGGGGGTACGCGTCGCTCGACTACGAATTTTCCGAATACCGCAGGAGCGACCTTGTCAAGCTGGATGTCCTGCTAAACGGCGACCCGGTGGATGCGCTGAGCTTCATCGTGCACGCCGACAAGGCCTACCCGCGCGCGCGGCGCATCGCCGAGAAGCTGAAAGAGAACATCCCCCGGCAGATGTTTGAGGTGCCGGTGCAGGTGGCGATCGGCGGCAAGATCATCGCCCGGGAGACCGTCAAGGCCCTGCGCAAGGACGTGCTGGCCAAGTGCTACGGGGGGGACATCACGCGGAAGAAGAAGCTGCTCGAAAAACAAAAAGAGGGCAAGAAGCGCATGCGCAGCCTCGGCAGCGTCGAAGTGCCGCAGGAGGCCTTTATGGCGGTGCTGAAATTGGACGAGTAGGCGACCGCGTGAGACAATATATGGTGATCGCCACGCAATATACATACTATATATTGCAACTTCGAATGCAAAACCTGTGATTTTCACAGGGCTTGGGGGGACGCGCGATGGGGCAGACGGTGGGGCTGTATCTTCACATCCCGTTTTGTCAAAAGAAATGCGACTACTGTGACTTCTATTCGCTGCCGAACGAGGACGAGCGCGCCAAACAGGCCTACGCCAAGGCGCTGGCCGTCCACCTGACGGAGACGGCGCCCGCCCTCACGCGGCACACGGTGGACACGGTCTATTTCGGCGGCGGCACGCCGCCGGTGCTGGGGCTGGGGCCGCTGCGCACGCTGATGGATCTCATCCGGCGGCGCCTCCCGCTGGCCGCCGGCGCGGAGATCACGCTGGAGGCAAACCCCGGCACCGTGGACGGCAAGCTGCTGAAAAAGCTGCGGCGGGAGGGCTTCAACCGCCTCTCCCTCGGTGTGCAGTCGCTGGACGACGACCTGCTCGCCCTGCTGGGGCGGACCCACAACGCGCGCCAGGCCCGAACCGCCTTCGAGGAGGCGCGGGCGGCCGGCTTCGGCAACATCGGCGTCGATCTGCTCTACGGCCTGCCCGGCCAGACGGAGGAGGCGTGGCGCGCGACGCTGCGCGAGGTCGTCGCGTGGGGGCCCGAACACATCTCCTGCTACGGCCTCAAGCTGGAGGAGGGCACGCCGCTCTGGCGCGACCGGGCCGAATACGTCTTCCCCGACGACGACGCGCAGGCCGAACAATACCTGGCCGCCGTCTCAGAATTGGAAGAAAATGGATATCATCAATATGAGATCTCAAATTTCGCAAGGCCCGCGCGGGCCTCGCGCCACAATATGAAATATTGGACGCTGGCGCCTTACATAGGCCTCGGCCCGTCGGCCTGCTCGGACTTCGGCGGCCGGCGCTGGTCGTATGTCCGCGACGTCAAGGGGTATGTGAACGGCGTGCTGGGCGGCGGCGACATCCTGCACGAGATGGAGGAGATACCCGTCGAGGCGCGGGCGGCGGAATATCTGATGCTGCGTCTGCGCACGGCGGACGGCGTGTCGGGCAACGAGTACGTCCGTCTCTACAAAAAGAACTTCGAACCCGTCGAACGCGCGCTGGAAGCCCAGGCCGCCCGCGGGTTCGCCCGCAGCGCAGGGGACCGCTGGCGCCTGACGCCGGAGGGGTTCCTCCTCTCCAACCGGATCATCGCGGACATCCTAGAAGCGCGGGCGGAGGAGGCGTGAGGTTGCAATAGCACATCTGCCGCAGTCATGTCAATGGTCTTCCTGAAGGGGAAGGTGTGGTGATGGCGTTGTATTGCGTCGGCTCTCGGCATTCCTAATTTGCGCAGTTTCGGCTCTTCAAAGAGATAAATAGATGCGTAAACGCAGCCAATTTGTGCTACTTGCCGACAAACACGAGCCCGCCTCCAACTTGCTGCGCTGATCACTCGCGGACATAAAAAGCGCCAACCTGTTCGGCCTGAAGGGCCTTCAAACGTTTCATCACGTCGTTGTCGCCGCGGCCAAAATAGTCGTGCAGGCGTTGGTATTCGGCGTACAAACGGTCGTATACTGCCGCGTGCCCGGTGTGGGGTATGTAGGTCTGCCCGCGGGCGCTGCCCATGGCACGCGCCGCGGCAAAGACGTCGTCGTAGCCCCCGGCCGCCCGGCCCGCCGCCACGGCGGCGAAGATGGCGCTGCCCAGTGCCGGGCCTTGGCGACTGCCCGCGATCCGGATGGGCATGTTCAAAACGTCGGCGTAAATCTGCATCGCCAAGGGGTCTTTTTGGCTGATCCCGCCACTCGCGTAAAACGCTTCAACGGGGACCCCGTACGTGCGGAAGTTCTCCACGATCATTCGTGTGCCATAGGCGGTGGCCTCGATCAGCGCGCGGTAGATCTCCTCCGGTCTCGTGGCCAGCGTCAGACCCAACAGCATGCCGGAGAGATCTGCGTCCACCAAAACGCTGCGGTTGCCGTTCCACCAGTCCAACGCCAGCAGCCCTGAAGCCCCCGGCGCTTGCGCACCCGCCTTTTCGCGCAGATAGGCATGGAGATCCCGCCCTGCTTCAGCCGCCGCGTCGGCGCAAGCCTTCGGCAGCGCGTTTTCGAGAAACCAAGCGAAGTGGTCGCCCACGCAGCTCTGTCCGGCTTCGTAGCCGTAGAAACCAGGCAAAATGCCGTCGGCCACGACGCCGCACATGCCGGGCACCTGTGTCTCCTGCTTGCCCATCAGCATATGGCAGGTGGAAGTCCCCATGATGGCCAGCATCTGGCCGGGACCGTCGATGCCAACGGCCGGCACGCACACATGCGCGTCCACATGGCCCGCCGCCACGGCAGTCCCCGTTCGCAGACCGGTTTTGGCGGCCATCTGTTCGGTCATACCGCCCGCCCGGGCGCCCGGCGGTATGACGACGGTTCCCAATTTCTCTGTTGCCGCCTGCTCCAAACGCGGGTCGAGCGCCCGAAAAAATGCGGGGGACGGATACCCGGCCGTCTTGTGGTAGAGGGCCTTGTAGCCCGCCGCGCAGCTGTTGCGCGTCTCCGCCCCACTCAGTTGCCAGACAATCCAGTCGGACGCTTCGATCCAGCGGTCCATGGCGGCGTACACTTCGGGAGCCTCGTCCAACACCTGCCACAATTTAGGGATCGCCCACTCGCTGCTGATCTTGCCGCCGTAGTTGGCCAGCCAAGGTTCCTGCCTTTGTGCGGCCGTCTCATTCAAGCGATTGGCTTTGTCCTGCGCCGCGTGGTGCTTCCACAGCTTCACCCACGCATGCGGATTTCTCTTGAAGGCATCGAGAAAGCACAGCGGCGTGCCGTCGGCCTTCACGGGCAGCATTGTGCACGCGGTAAAATCCGTGCCGACGCCGATGACGTCATCCGCGTCTACACCGCTTGCCCGCAGTACGGTCGGCACCGTGTGCCAGATGGCTTCCAGATAGTCCTGCGGGTGTTGCAGAGCCCAATCCTGGCCCAATTTCGCGCCGTCCGGCAGCGCTTTGTCCATTACCCCGTGGGGGTAGGTGTACACGGCGGACGCCAGTTCCCGCCCGTCCGCCGTATCCGCCAAAACAGCGCGTGCACTCAGTGTCCCGAAGTCAATGCCAATTGTATATCTGCCCATGTCAACCCATCCCTTTTCCTGCTTGAAGACAAAGAATTTTTGGAAATTTTATGAGAGGTCGAACTCTCATTTGCCGTAAATGGGTCCCAAGGCCTGGCAGGCGCGATAGTCGGCGCCGGTTGGGTCATTCGCGCCGAATTGTGCCCACAGGGACGGGCGGAAGAGGCGCGCGGCCGGAACATTGTGCATGGACACCGGAATACGCAGCATGGCACACAACGACAGCAGGTCGGCGCCGATGTGTCCGTAAGAAATGGCGGCGTGGTTGGCGCCCCAATTGGACATCACGGTGTAGACATCGCGGAAAGCGGGGCCGTCCCCGATGATGGGGGCAAACCAGGTGCTGGGCCAGGTGTAGTCCGTGCGCGCCCATAGCGTGTCGGAAACCGGCGGCGGCAAAACGACACTGTGCCCTTCCGCCAACTGGACGACAGGCCCGAGTCCCTGTACCATGTTGAGGCGCACCGCCGTCATGGGCATATGCGCGCGCGTCTCAAACCGTGAGGAGAAGCCGCCGCCGCGGAAATAATCGGTATTGGCCGGGCACCAGGCAGTGGACTCCAAGGCGGCCAGAGCTTCGGTCTCGTCCACGGCCCAAAAGGGTTTGATGGCCGGCAGGCCGTTTTTCTTTTGGCAGCCTGCGGCGTCCAGCGTGGCCGAACCGGAGTTGATCATGTGAATGAAACCGGCGGCGGCGGGACCGTCCGGCGTCCATCCGGTGGCGGCCTTCACAGCGTCCGGGCTCCAATAGGTGCGCACATCGGCGAAAATAGGCGCGGTGTGCGTCAGAAGATAGGTGAGCAACATAGAGACGGCGTTGAGACTGTCGTTTTCCGTGGCGAAGATATAGGGCGCTCGCAACCCGTTCCAGTCATAAGAAGAATTGAGGATCGCCTCGGAAAAATCGCCGTTTGGGAGCCAATCGCTCCAGTGGCGCTGCCCCTGGAATCCCGCCGCGATGGCATTGTGTCCACAGGCCTCTTCTAAGTGGCCGCCGTCGCGCAGACGCGGATTCCCCACCATAAGGTCGCGAAAAATCAGAGTCATCTTGACGACGGTCGACCAATCGGAGGCCTTTTCCTCCGCGGTGCGCCGTGTCTCCGGGCGGTTGGGATCCAGCCCTTCGCGGCAGTATTTTTGGGACCAAAGGAGCGCGTGTCGATATTCTTCCTCGTCAAACAGGTACAACTTCAACCGCCGGGAAACCTCGCTCATGTCCACATATTCGTTGCGCATACCAAGATAGTCCCGAAACAGACGTTCGTCGGCCAGGCAGCCGGCGATACCCATAGATACCGTGCCGATGCCCAGGTAGGATTTACCCCGCAACTGGCCGACCGCCAGCGCTGCCCGGGCAAAAGAGAGTAGCTTGTCCCGCACGTCGGGCGGGATGGTTTTGTCGTTCGCTTCCCGCACGTCGCGGCCGTAGATCGCAAAAGCGGGGATTCCCTTTTGGTTGTGACCCGCCAGGGCTGCCGCCAGATACACGGCGCCCGGGCGCTCGGTGCCGTTGAACCCCCAGATCGCTTTGGGGATCAAGGGATCCATGTCGATGGTCTCCCCGCCGTAGCACCAGCAGGGCGTGACCGTGATGGAGGCCGCCACGTCCGACCGGGCGAATTTTTCGGCGCACGCCGCCGCCTCCGCCACGCCGCCGATGGTGGTGTCGGCCACCACGCAAGTCACGGCCGTACCGTCCGGGTAGCGAAGTTCCTCGGACAAAAGCGCGCTGACGGCCATGGCCATGGCCATCGTCTGCGTCTCGAGGCTCTCCCGAATGCCGCGCCGGCGGCCGTCGATCACCGGCCGTATGCCGATTTTGGGATGTGTGATGATGTGATTCATTGACATTCCCTCCCGATGTTCATTTTTGTTTGATGTTTGGGGTATGACATCGCGCCGGAAACGGTGGACGGAAAAGCGCTTATGGAAACCTCCGAAAAGCCCGGTGCTGTGCCGAACGCGAAACTTCCGGAGTCTGCCTCATGTCTCACGGTGTAAATAGGGGTCACAGTTATTTTTGTCAATGCGGATGTTGTCCAAAATAATCTCCTTTTGAGAAAATGTCTGCCGGCGCAGCAATTGGAGGGCACATTCTATGGCCTCCGCGCCGCCGGTCGGATAGATAAAGGTGATGTCCAAAACCCCTTCTTTCACAAGATTGATACCGCCCTCCTCTCCAATGAGGCCGTCGATCCCGATGAAGACCATGTCGGTGCGATGTGCCTTTTGTGCCGCGCGATAGGCACCCAGAGCCATGGGATCGTTGTGAGAGTAGACAACGTCAATTTTTTCGGATTTATGTGTCTGCAAATAGGCAAAGAAACTGTCTTCCGCGGGATCGCGCAACCAGTTGGCGGTGATTTCCTCCACGATGCGGATGTTGTCCCGGTCGGAAAGGCTGTCGCGAAAGCCCTCGCTTCGTTCCACGGTAGGTTTTGAGCCCGGCAGACCCATGATCTCAACAACATGCCCGCCCGCGGGCCCCAACAGATTTTTAACATATTCGCCGGCCCGCATGCCGATGACACGGTTGTCCGCCCCTATAAACAGCGTATAGTCGTCGCTGTTGACCTTGCGGTCAAGAACGATGACAGGAATCTTCTGATACGCTTCCGAAATGATCGGCGTGAGTGGTTCGCTCTCATTGGGAGAGATAATGAGAAGATCTATACCGAGGTCCATGAGCCATTTTACGTCTTCAATTTGCTTTTGATTGTCCTGCGCGGCGTCCGTCAGCACGAGACGGATTTCAGGATATTCCTGTGCCCGCGCAATTAGATCCTCATTCATTTTAATTCGCCAGGGCTCGCCCAAATTGCATTGAGACATACCAATCAAATATGGAATCTCTTCAATGTCGGCAACAATAGGGCGCCATGTCATATAAAAAATGAGGACAAAGATGGCGAGCATGAGAGAGATTCGATAGATATGAATTTTATGCAATGGTGGACACACCTTCCATCCGATATTGTTGGGGAGACATGCCATAGTATTTTTTAAACAGGCGGCAAAAATAGTGTTGGCTGCTATAACCCAATTTTTGCGCGATTTCATAGAGCCGCATGTCTTTTTCGCAGGTTTGGAGCAACAAAACCGCTTTTTGCATACGATAGCTGGTCAGGTAGTCGACGAAACTCATGCCGAGCTGCTTGTGCATCAGCCGACTCAGATAAGCGGCGTTGATCTGTATGGCACCTGCCACAGTCTGCAGCACAGTGTCCTCCCGGTAATAGAACTGTTCTATGTAGTTCTTGGCGCGTAGAACCGGTGTGGAGAATGTGTGTATGCTTGTGAGAGTGTGAATCACCTGACGATAAGTTTCCCGCAGAAACAAACATGTATTTTTCATCATCACCGTCTCGGCTTCGACCGTGTAACCGATATGCAGTTTGATGCTCTCGCACAGTGTGGCTTGCAAAATATTGTAATCGACGCCTTCGCAATAAGAAAATAGAAGTGTCATGTGTTGTTTTCCGTCCGCAAAAAAAATCTTGTTTTGCAGAGAAGAGTACAATTCGTGTGCGATGTTGCTCACGGCATACCACAGGAGATCTAACTCCCAGTCGCTTGTGTTTTCGGGGCATTTTTCTACGACGCGCATCACAACCATCCCTGCCGGGTCCGGCATAGTTACATGCAGTAGAGCAAGTTTTTCTTCAATGTCTTCCCCGTTGATATCGTTTCTAAGGATCTGACCAAACAGAGTATTGATCAGCTGTGCCCGGTTTTTTTCGATGGTGTTTTGCAAAAGGCGGAGTGTCTTTTGGCGGGTATGTTCAAACGTGAGCTCGTGGCACAGGTCCCGAACCAGCAATTCCAGCCGACTGAGCTCTATGGGTTTGAGGACATAATCGCGGGCCCCTATCTGGATGGCCTTTTGCGCATAAAGGAAGTCGTCATGGCCGGAAATGATGACGATTTTGCATGGTCCAATTTGGTGCAGCACCTCGGTCAAAAACTCAAAACCGTTCATTTTCGGCATGCAGATGTCGACCAAAATGACGTCAGGGGCGAGGGTCAGTGCTTTTTCCAGGGCGACAGAACCATTTTCTGCCGTTTCAACAGTGTCAAAACCGAATGAATTCCCGCTGAAGTGGTGGGCTAAACCGTTGCGAATTTTAGGTTCGTCGTCCGCGATTAGCAATTTCATCTTCGTTCCCCCTTATCAACGGATGTTTGACAAAAATGCGGGTCCATCCCTGCAAATGGCTTTCTATGCGCAATCCATAGTCGGGGCCAAAAGTGTGTTTGATGCGCTGATTTGTATTGAAAAGGCCATAGCCGACTGTGCGCTTTTCAGAGAGAAACATCTCATTAATTGTGCAGACATCAACTTCGGAGAGCCCCACTCCATCGTCAGACACGGTGAGGAGAAGATCCTCGTTTTCCTGGCGTATAGATATCTTGATATAGCCGGAAGAGTCCTTTTCTTTGATGCCGTGATACAAACTGTTTTCTACCAACGGCTGGAGAATGAGCTTGAGAATCTGACAATCCAAAAGATTTTCGTCAACGTCAAACTCGTACTGAAAAGCATCCTCATATCGTATCCCTTGTATGATCAGATAATTTTCCACCAACTCGATTTCTTTTTGAAGAGAGATCATCTCTTTTCCGTTGCTGAGAGAGATATGAAATAGTTTGGTTAGAGCTGTGACAAGACTAACAATGTCTGTGGCGCCGTGCTCCAGAGCCATCCAGTTGATGGCCTCCAATGTATTGTATAAAAAATGTGGTTTAATCTGTTCTTGCAACACACGGAATTCCGCCTCGCGTTTGCGGTTGTGTTCTTCTTCCACCATTGCAAGTAATTTCCCGATTTCACTGATCATGTGATTAAAGCTGTGGCCGAGAGAGCCAATCTCATCATTTGACTGCACATCGTATTTGACGTCAATGGTTTTTGTTTCGGCCACATTCATCAACTTTTGTAGATCGTTAAGAGGAATGAAAAGTTTTCTATCGAGCCGATTGAAAAATATTTGCATGAAGATCACAATGCACAGAAATAAAACAATAGAAAGCCCCCTTACGATGTTGACAGCCGACATGATATCGCCCATCAAAAAGACACCCATCACGTTCCAGTTGTCAGATTTTCTATAGATAATTTGATAATATTCCTCGTGAATTTTAGCTATGGATTTTTCATCAGAGTTCTCTAAAACAGTGTAGTTGTCGATCCGATAGACTACATTGTTGCTGGGCGCGTAAATGATATCACCCTTTGTATTTGTCACATAAAGAAAGCCTTTGCTGCCCAAGATGATATTTTTGATATTTTCGTCAAAAGAACTCAGCCTAAAATCGACAAGAAGGACGCCTTCATAATTTCCGGTGTAAGGGTTTGCGATTGCTTTTACAATGGACATGATTTCGTCGTCGCCATATTGCAAATTAGAACTCAAATTTCGCCCGATCGGCTTACTCAGAAGCAAATATTTTCCAGGTGATCCCATAGCCTCTCGATACCAGGATTCTTTGGTGAGGCTGTCTCTCGACTTCGCCTGCATCGTTCTGCTTATATAAGAACCGTCTGAAGCAAAGACAAAGAGGATCCCTGCGATTTCGGGATTTTGACTCTCAAACAGAGAGAACATGTGGCGCAAATTGTTCTGGGAACTCCTGTCGGCGGGCGTTCGCATCGCGGTTCTTATGTCGGCAGAATTCTCAATAGCGTGCATGGTGTTTTCTACATTTTTCAAAGAAAATGTGAGCATCATATCCATTTGATTGAGCATCTGCCGTGTGTTTTGCACGAGGACCTTTTCCATCTCAGAGGTGCTGAACCACGAGAGAAAAAATCCCAGAACAATGAAAGGGATAAAAATGCCTATGAAGAGAGAGTTAAATATGTTCTGTCTCAGGGAATGGACTCGAAACCGTCGCTTTAAAACATCCATCGGACACCTCTGCTTGCGAGGAAATAAATACCGGCACCACTAAAGTACATCAGGCGAAGAGAAAATGCAATAGCGCAATTCGACAAAATATCTTCGCGTTGTCTGTGTATTCTAGCCATAGACGTCTTGCGCGTGGGTTCTGCGTCCGCTCTGTCACATGCTGCCGGCCCGGGCCAAGTTCTTGCGGTACTCGCCTGGCGGCAAGCCCATGTGTTTTTTAAAAATATTACTAAAATAGTGCTGATCGCTGTAGCCCACTTTATTTGAAATCTCGTTGATCTTGATAAAGGGGTCATGCATCAGACGGATCGCCTTTGTCACTCTGATCTTTGTTAAGTATTCTACAAAGGAGCTGGAGAGCTCTTGTCGCAGCAAACGTCCCGCATAGGAGACGCTGATGTTGTATTCACTTGTAATGTCATGGATGCAGAGGTCACCCTTGTAGTAGTTGGTTTCAATGTAATCTTTGATGATTTTCGTCATGGGGGATAGACAACAGATTTGAGTGACATCGTCCATCATGGTTTCGCAGACACTTTTGATATGAGCAGGCATATCTGACATGTGAGCGGTTTTGATGATGATATGAGATTTTAACTCTTCGCCGATCGCCTCCGATATCCGTTGCCGGATGGTGTCCAACTCTGTTTCTGTGAGAGAAAAGAGGCTAATGTAAGCTCTTTTGCGGTATAGAAATGTAATGTTGGGTGTGAGGAACGGAGCCATAATCTCTTTGATGTGAACTTCAAATTGTTCCAGGCTGTATGGGAAATATACGCCGTCGTATTTGTTCAATTTCATAAAAGACAACAATTTTTCTGTAGGAACAATCAGCAGAAGGCCGCTGAATGATTGGATTTCTGCCCCCAGCAATTTCATTTGACAACGAAGGTCAGATTCAGAGACCCGTCCGTCCATAAAATCTTGCATCAATTTTTCCCGCAACAAAGGCAAATTGCTGTGGAGTTGTTGATGAAACAGGCGCAGCAGATCGTTTTGTTTCTTGGACAGTTCCAAGTCCGTCACGGCTTTTTTGAAAGCGTTGCACAGACGTTGCTTTGGCGCCGGTTTCAATATGTAGTCATGAACTTTGAGATGGATTGCACGCTGAACATATTCAAAATCGCGCAATTTCGTGAGAACAATCACAAGGACACAGGGTAAAAATGTTCTCAAACGATCAATAAAATCCAACCTCTCGGAAGTGGATATATCGAGGTCAACCAAGACAATGTCCGGCTTGAAATGTATAGCCATATCCATCGCTTGAGGGACCTCGGCGGTGGCGCCTATGAGGTCCAGAGTCAATTCTGTATTTTTCAGTGCGCATGTGAGCAATTTATCCGCGTCGATTTCGCCGTTCACAATCAATGCTTTCCACATCAAAAATCCTCCCCGTTGCCAGCGGTGGCACGTACAAATGGGACTTATAAGTCCCATTTGTACGTGCCATAGGGCGGTATCGATTATCCTCCGAATTTTGTGAGCATCTCTTGCGCATTTTCAGCAGTGATCTCAATGGTTTCCAAGATCACTTCTTTGTCCAACGTCTCTTCCCCCACCAAAAGGCGGTAGGCACTCTCAATGGCCTCCTCACCGCCGGTCGGGTAGACGTAGGTCACGGAAAGAGTGCCGTTTAAAACTTCACGGATGCCGCCGTCGGGCGTGGGGAGACCGTCTATACCGATAAATTGGATCTCCGTCTCACGGCCGGCGTTTTTGGCGGCGATATAGGCGCCGATGGCCGCCGGATCGTTGTGGCCGTACACGACGTCAATCTTGTCCTCCGCCTGTAGCGCGGCTTCCATGACGGTGATGGCTTTGTCACGCAGCCAGTCGCAGCTTTGCGAGAACACGATCGGGTGAGTGGAACTGCCGCCGAGACCGTCCAAAAATCCATCGTGCCGTTCCTGCTGTGGAGTGGCGCCCTCCAACCCCTTGATTTCGACAATGTTACAGCCATTTGGGAAGGTCTTGGCCACCCATTCACCAGCCTTTTTGCCAATTTGCTTGTTGTCGCCACCGATGAAAGAGGTGAAAGCGTCCCCTTCTACCCGCCTGTCCAAAACGATCACAGGGATCCCGGCGTCGAAGGCTTTTTTGACCACTGCGGTCAGCGGAGCCGCTTCGTTTGGAGAGATGATCAGCAGATCCACTTGTTGTGTGATGAAGTTCTCCACATCGGAGACTTGCTTGCTGTTGTCCTGGGCGGCGTCGGAGAATACGACCTCAAATTCCGGATATTTGGCGGCGGCGGCGGCGATTTGGTCGTTCATGGCAACGCGCCAGGGTTCGCCGAGGTTGCATTGTGACATGCCAATGAGGAAATGGTCCTGTGCGGCGAGAGGGATCTCGAGGGGTTCCAGGGAAGAAGTCTGCGGCGGTGTGGGCGTGGGCGTTGTGGACGAATCGTTCGGTGCGCCGGCGCAACCGGCCAGGGATAGGCAAAGGGCGGCCAAAAGCAGAAACGCGGTGGTCTTCTTCATGGTGTTCTCCTCCTACATCTTTTTTTGTGCCAAAGCACGGAAGGACAGTGTGACGCGGGGATCATCTTTTTTTCTCGCGCTGCAGAACAACGGCCACAACAATGATCAGCCCCTTGACGATCAACTGCATATTGTTGTCGATGTTTTTTAGGCCGAGCATATTGTCCAAAATACCCAGAATCAGCGCACCCATCACCGTGCCGATGACGACGCCTTTGCCACCGGCCATGCTGGCGCCGCCGATGGCCACGGCAGCGATGGCGTTGAGTTCATAACCGGTGCCGTCATTGGGGCTTCCCTGGCTCAGCTGGGCTGCGTGGATGACGCCGGCGAAGCCCGCCAAAAGGCCGCACAGCGTAAATACGAGGATCTTGACGCCGTCGACGTTCACGCCGCAGAGATAGGCGGATGTTTCGTTGCCGCCGATGGCGTAGACATGACGCCCGAACTTGGTATATTTGAGCAGCACGCTGAAAATCAGGGTGATGATGAGGAAACATATGGCGGGTACCGGAACGCCGTAAAGGCGGTCGCCAAAGACAGAAAACGCGGGCGGTGCCATGCCCGGCGCGTCCCCGTATGCGATGGGAATGCCGATGCCGCCGGACCAAAAGCGGGCCAGCCCGCGCGCGATACTCATGGCGGCCAAGGTGACAATGAAGGACTGTACGCCAAGTTTTGTGCTGATGACGCCGTTGAAGACGCCGAACGCGATGGCGATGGCCAGCACAATCAGCAGTGTCGGCACCATGGGCAGCCCTTTGATGACCATCAGATCGGCCGCCGCCGTAGCGGTCAGACCCACCAATGCACCCACCGACAAATCGATGCCGCCGATCAAGATCACGAGGGTCATGCCAATGGCGATGATGCCGTTTTCCGATATAGACCGCACCACATTGGCCAGGTTGTTCGGCTGCAAAAACAGGTTTTTGTCGCCCCTGACGCAAATGACGGACGCCACGAGAAAGACGGCGGCCAGCCCCAACACGCTCTGAAATTTGCTGAGAACAGTTCGTATTTGCAAAACAGCGGAAGGTTTCGTCGCGGTATTTTCCATGGTTGCGGCCCCCTCGTACGATTTCCGTTTTTATCTTCGGACGCCCCCGGCGGCGGCGCCCATTGCGCTCAGTGAAAAGAGGTGGACAGTGTGGCGGCATTCAGAAGAACCTCTTGGTTGGCCTCGCTCCGCGCAAATTCTCCGGTGAGCCGACCTTCGCAGAAAGTCAGGATCCTGTCGCAGATATCCAGGAGTTCCGGGAGTTCCGAGGAAACAACCAAAATGCCTTTCCCCGCCTTGGAGAGAGTCGAGATGATCTGATAGACTTCCTCTTTGGCGCCCACGTCAATACCCCTTGTGGGTTCGTCCAGCAGCAAGATCCGCGGGTCCGTGAGAAGCCACCGGCCAATGACGACTTTTTGTTGGTTGCCGCCGCTCAGATGACCGGCCAGCGTGTGAAAAGACGGGGCTTTGATCTGCATGTTTTCCATTTGTCTGCGCCACAGAGGGCGTTCTCTTTTCATGTTCACAAAGATCCACGAAGAGAGAGCTTTGAGAATGGGCAGCGATATATTCTCGCCGATGCTGCGGGAGAGGACCAGCCCCTGTCCCTTGCGGTCTTCTGTGAGCAGTGCGATTTTGTGCCGGATGGCATCTTGGGGAGATCGCAAACTGACTTGTTTGCCGTCAATGCGAATCTGCCCGGACATGGCGCGGGCGTGTAGTCCAAACAAGCACTCGAAAAGTTCCGTCCGCCCCGCCCCCATGAGACCTGCGATGCCAAGCACCTCGCCGCTGTGGAGAGAGAAGGAGATATGCTGCAAATTTGCCTTTTTATAAAAGGGCGGAAATGTGAGACACATATCTTCGACCCGCAGGATTTCCGCGCCGGCGGATGTTTGCGCGGGGGTGGACGTCTTCGCCAGATCATGTCCCACCATCATCCGAACAAGATCCTCTCTGGTTGTGACAGCCGTTTCCACGGTTGCGATGTAGGCGCCGTCCCGCATGACTGTGATGCGATCCGTGATCTCAAAGACCTCTTCCATGCGGTGTGTGATGTAAATGACGGACACGCCGTCGCTTTTTAGATGTCTTACAACGTCAAACAATTTTTTTGTCTCGTGTTTACTCAACGCGGAGGTGGGTTCATCCATGATGACGATGCGGGCGTTTAGAGAGGTGGCTTTGGCGATCTCCACGAGTTGTTGTTCCCCGACGCGCAGTTCCTTCACTTTGGTTTTGGGAGATACTTTTAAGTCGAAGGAGGCCATGATCGCCGCTGTGTCAGCGAACAATTTATCGTAATGGACAAAGCCGAGTTTTGTCCGCGGTTCACGGCCCAAGAAGAGATTTTCTCCCACGCTGAGCTCTGGGACCAATTGGAGCTCCTGGTGAATCTTCCCAATCCCCAGTGCGCGCGCGCGAAGAGGGGATGGGATGACAGTGGATTCTCCATTGTATGAAATGATGCCCGCGTCCGGCCGCAGGGAGCCGGAGAGGATGTTGATCAAGGTGGACTTCCCCGCACCGTTGGCCCCTACGAGCGCGTGAACCTCTCCCTTCTTCAGTTCCAGGTGTCCGTTCGTGACCGCGCGCACAACGCCAAACGACTTGACAATCCCCTGCATCGTAAGGATGGTATTTTTATCCATACAGGCACATCCTTCCTCCGCGCCTTTTTTGTACCCTTATTATAAAAGACGGAGTCTGAGAAGTATTTACACAAAAAGATGAATATTTTGCATGATTCGTACTTGGCTGCCCGCCCGGTGCCGACAGCCGCCGGGGCGCGGAGGTGTGCCACGGTTTGTTGTGGCGAAAAATATACAAACATATTAAATTGTGTAAATACTTTTCGGCGAAATACATGTAAAATGGCGTTATTATCGCAGAACAATACGCATGTCTTTGGAAAGGAAATCGGTAAAAATTGAAACACAACACGAAGAGAGGTGAGAGGCTCTGAAAATAGACGGCTGCGGTCCCGAAGAAGAGACAACCAGAATGTGGAACAACAGTACAAGTTGAGGGAAGGAGATCGAGAACATGAAGTCAATTCACATCCGCATGAAAAAAGGAATGGTCTGCGCGCTGTCAATCGCGTTGCTGGCCAGTATTTTGCCGCTGAGTCCCTTTGCGGTTTTAGGCAGCGGGGAGGAGATGCACTATAGCTATGTCGACATAGTGGACAGGCTGGTCGACCTGGAGGTCGTATCGACACTGCCGCTGCCGGGCGAACGGGCGGGGGAGTGGTCTTCCTACGACAGGGCGTCCGGTTATAACGAAACCGCAGACGCATACGTAAACTGGGGCGCGAACGGAGATGGAGGAGGCGTGATCCAGAACCTGGGGGATGCAGGAGACGGCAAAGGTGTCAGGTACAAGGTCGCGGCGATGACGGGCCCCGGCGTCATCTGGCGGATTTGGAGTGCCCAGGCCGGTTCCGGGCTTATTGAAATCTACATTGACGGCGAGGAGACACCTACCATTGCCAAGCCGTTCAACCAGCTGTTCAATGGGACAGATCCGGTGTTTGGGTACAGCGCGCTGTCTTATACGGCGGCGTCCGGACTCAACTGTTTCGTTCCCATTACCTACAATCAATCGTGTGAAGTATACCTTTATGGGAGTTGGGGGAATTACTATCAATTCACTTACGCCACGTTGCCGCAAGGCACGACGGTGGAGTCCATGCCCAAGACATTCTCGGCCGCCGATAGGGCGGCGCTCACAAGGGCCAATGACTTCTTGCGCGACGACTTGGGTCAACTTCCGCCTGCCGATGACACGATCCTTCTGGCGGAAAGCAAAGAATATACCGTGCCCGCGCACGGGTCCGCGAAGGTCGCCGGCTACGACGGGCAGGGGGCGCTGGCGCGTTTCCGGGTCAAAGTGAATGAGGATCTCTCTTACAATGACATGTGGAAGGCGCTGAAAGAATTGACGGTGAGTATGTTCTGGGACGGCGCGGTCTCGCCCGGCGTGTGGGCGCCACTAGGGGACTTTTTCGGCTCTCCCAACGGGCCGACGTATTACCGTACGCTGCCTATGGGGTTGGGTGCGGACGATTGGTTTTACTGTTATTTCTATATGCCCTTCCAGTCTGGCGCCGAGGTTGTCATAGGGAACGACGGAGCTGTGGACAGGCGCATTTCGGTGGAATTTGCCGTTACTGCCCTCAGACGGCCCGTGGCCGAATACGCTCGATTCCACGCCAAGTGGAATCGAAACGCGTTCCAGACCACACGACCGGACCGCTGGCCGGATTACACCATTTTGCAGACGACGGGCGCCGGTCGTTTCCTGGGCATGTCGCTGCACGTCTACAAGAAAGACGATGTGAGAGATCCGGGTGCAGGTGCGGGCGATTACTGGTGGGGGGAAGGCGATGAGAAATTCTTTGTAGACGGCGAGATGTTCCCCTCTTCGTTTGGTACCGGCACAGAGGACTACTTTGGTTATGCTTGGTGCGATCCCACCGTTTTCGCGGGCAGAGCATTTCACGCGCAAAATTTCAACGAGGGCGGCGTCCACAACAGGGGTAACCGAGCGGTGGCGCGATATCAACTGGCGGACAGCGTTCCCTTTCAGAGCTCCTTTGAGGGAAGTTTGGAAAAATATTACAAAAACAATACGGAATACGGCGTGGTTGCCTATTGGTATCAAAACACGCCTGACGACGCATATGCCGCCGTGCCTTTGGAAGACAGAACCGATTATTATGTAATGAAAGAGATCGACGAGTCGCTGTTTGAAGGAGAACAAATGCCCTATGTAAGAGATGGAGGCACCGACGCTCATACGCAGACAATGGTGCCCAATTATTCCGACCGCGGTTGGAGCAACGGACAGCAACTCCTGTGGTTACAGCCCGGAACGGGAGACTCCCTGGAGTACACGTTTAAAGTCCGAAATGCGTTGGCCGGCGAGCTGAAGATCTCCGTAACCAAGTCCTACGATTTTGGCATCTTCCAGTTCTACCTGGACGGAATGCCCATCGGGCCGCCTGTCGATACATACAATCCAAAAGTCATTGTGAGCGGAAGCATCCGGTTGGGATATGTGGAGTTGCCGCCGGGCGAGCACAAACTGCGGGCTGTTGTTGTCGGGAGAAACGCCAGATCTTCCGGCAGTTTGCTGGGATTTGACTGTTTCCGCGTCGACCCCGTCGCACCTGTCCCAGGGATCATCGAGGGGGAGGACATGGAGGTCATCTACGCCAGCGGCGGCAACCCGGTGGTGCAGAACATGACGGAGGAGTGGCCCACTGCGGGGACGTATTCAAATGGGAAACAAGTCTGGTGGCAGCGGGCGGTGCAAGGTCCCCAGAGCAACGACCTGAGAGACGGCGACGAATTGATCCTAGCCATGGATTTGGAAGAGGCGTTTGACGGCGAACTTTTGATGAATTTTACGAAAGCAAATGACTATGGAACATTCCGGCTCGCGTTGGACGGAGAAGATATAGGAGACCTTCTCGACCTGTACAGCGCGGAAGGCGTCCGACGCGCCGGTCCGGTTTCCTTCGGGCGTGTCCGACTCTCGGCAGGGAGGCATCTGTTGAGCGTGACAGTCAACGGTCACAATTCCGCCTCCTCATTATACCTGTTCGGATTGGACAACATAGTTCTCCAAAGCGTCCGGGAAAACGCCGTGATTTTGGGGAGGGCCGGCGATGTGAGCGGAAAGAAAGACACCGTCTTCACATTGCCCGTGTCTGTTCGTGTCTATCCGGACGCGCCGCCCGTCACAGCGTTTGCCGGCACGCTCCAACTGCCGGCGAGCGTGTCTGTGGACGAGGTGCGCCCGCGGGCCGCTGTGGCGGGCACTCTCACCTGGGAGGTCGATGAAGACACAGGGATTTTGTCGTATCGGTACACGGGCGACCCGGTGACGGTTTCTTTGGACGAAGAAACGGAGATCCTCGCATTGGTGGTGCGTTTGTCGGCGGAACATACGAAGGGAGAACAGCTTGTGTTTAAGGCGCTGAGCCTGGAGGCGCGATTTGCTTCGGGACTTTTTGCTTACGAGACCGGCGGGTTCGAATCTGTCAGCACGGCTTTTGTCGTCTCGACAGGAGCCTTCTCTGTCTCCGCCCGGACATTGTATACCGGAGACGGCGTCGATTTTGTCCCGCTGGGAAGAAAGGCGGTCGCCGTGACGTTCACAGGTGTTGACGGGACGGAGGATGTCATGGCGTTGGGAGAACAGTTCTATTACGCAGAGGAGCTCTCTCAAAAATCCGACGGCATCGTCTACGTGGGCTTTGTCGATGAAAATGTGACGGATGCGCAGTTGGCCAATGAAGGGTCCTACGCGATTGCCGGCGGCGCGAACGCGAAAACAGTGCTGTTCGGCGATGCCAACGGCGACGGCACAGTGGATGCAGAAGATGCCAGAAGGGTGCTCGCCATCTGGTTGAGGAGGATTGCCGCCCCCGAAGAAAGGGAAATATTGGCAATCAATGTGAACGCCGACGCCCGGGTAGACGTGGGGGATTTCAATGAGATCGTAGACAAAGTGGTCGACGGTCTTGCGGTCGGCATCCTTTCCCAATGACAGATCGGATGAGATCAGAAAGAAAACGAAAAAAGGAGATGGAATACACGATGACTCGACTGTTGCAAAAACGGCTGCTGTCCTTGGTGTTGGGGGTTATCTTGTTGGCCAGCGATGTGGTTCCCTCCCCCTTTGCGGTATCTGCGAAGGCCGCGGCTCATTACAGCTATGCGGATATCGTCAACATGATGACGGACATGGAGAGACTGGCACTGACGCCGCGCGGCGAACAAAGCGGAGAGGCATCCTCCTACGATAGGGCATCCCGCTATAACGCCGTTACCGACACATATATCAATTGGGATGCCAATGGAGACGGCGGCGGCATCATAGCGGACGCCGGCAATCCAGACGGCCGAGGGCACAGGGTGCTGGCGGCGGATCTGACCGGCCCGGGCGTCATTTGGAGAACCTGGAGCGCCCTGGCAAACGACGGCCTCATAGAAATTTACATAGACGGCGAAGCTGTACCCACGGTGAGTCGGCCGTTCAACCAACTGTTTGACGGCACCGTTGCAAGCAACGCCCCGTTCAATTACAGCGCGCTAAACTACATCGCGGCCCAGGGGCGCAATTGCCTGGTGCCCATCACATACAACGAGTCGTGCAAAATATATCTCTTTGACAATTGGGGTTCGTACTATCAGTTTACCTACACCACCTTCCCGGAAGGGGTCGCGGTGGAACCCATGCCGCATACACTGGCGCAGTCCGACAAGGCGGCCCTGGATCGTGTCAACACCTTTTTCACGACCCTTGGCGCGTCGCCCACGGCTGCAGGGGCAGAGGATCAGACGTTTGCCGGCACATATACGGTGGACGCCGGCGCGTCTGCCGCCGTACTGGACTACGCCGGGCAAGGGGCTGTTTCCGCTTTCAAAGTGAGGGTGAATGACGCACTTGGTTACGACGCCATGGCGGAGGCGATCCAACAGCTCACGGTGAGCATGTACTGGGACGGCGAAGAAACCCCCAGCGTATGGGCACCGTTGGGCAGCTTTTTCGGAACGCCATTCGGCGACGCCTATACGACACTGCCCATGGGGCTCAAAGACGGCTGGTACTATTGTTATTTTTTCCTGCCTTTTGCCAGCGGTGCCAAAATCGTTATCGGCAATGACGGGCAAGAGGCCCGTTCCGTCTCCGTGGACGCCACAGTCACCGGGCTGAAGGGGGATGTAGGAGACTATCTGAGGTTCCATGCCAAATGGAACAAAGACAGCAAGCAGCCCACCCGGACGGATGTATGGCCGGACTACACGGTGCTTCGGACGACGGGCACCGGTCGGTTCTTGGGCTTCATGCTCCACGTGTATGAGACGGGAAACTACGGTTGGTGGGGCGAGGGGGACGAGAAATTTTTTGTGGACGGCGAAAAATTTCCTTCCTCCATCGGGACAGGGTCCGAGGATTATTTCAGCTATGCGTGGTGCGACCCCGCGATCTTCACCAACAGGTCATTCCACGCGCAGCCCCACAATGAGGGCGGCGTCGGAAATCTGGGAAATAAAGTGGTCCTGCGCTACCAGATGACGGACAATGTACCCTTTACGACGTCTTTTGACGCCTACATTGAAAAATATCTGAACAACAACCAGGCACAGTACGCGGTCACACCCTATTGGTATCTGTCGGCGGACGGCGTGGACGACTACGCCCCCGTCTCTCTGGCCGCGCGCACGAAGTTTTACAGAAGTCCCACGTTTGTGCAAACCTACATAGAAGGGGAGAACATGACGGCCGAGGTCACCGGCGGGCCCGCTCCCTTTAACCAGACAGGCATGAATGGCGGCGCTTTCAGCGGGGGCGCTCAGAAATTGTGGATCAACAACGCTGATGGCAATGAGATCAGTCTTACGTTCAGTCTGAACAATCCGGTGAGCGGCTTGTTTAAGATACGGCCCTGCATGGCGGGCGACTTTGGTATTTTCCAATTTTATCTGGACGATCAGGCCATCGGAGAGCCCATCGATCTGTACTATCCCAGAGTGATCAACGGGGGATACATCTCTCTGGGAGAGGTGCGTCTGGCATCTGGAGAGCATGTTCTCAAGGCAAAGGCCGTGGGCAAGAACTCCGCCTCATCGAGTTATGTGTTCGCGCTGGATCAGGTTGTGATTGCGGAAGGGAAGGCGACGCCGGGCCTGCACGAAGGTGAGGATTTGCGGGTGAAGAGCATTTTGCCCAACCCCGGCGGCGGCGTGATCGGCATTCAAAGGATGGACGGGTTCACCGGCGGCGTCTGGAGCCGGGGGGAGCATTTGTGGTGGACAGGTAATAACGACAGCGCTGTTCTCACATTGGAATTCACATTGGACGAACCTGTGGAAGAACAGAACTTGAACGTTGCTTACACCAAGGCGGGCGACTACGGTATCTTCCAGATAGCCGTTGACGGTGTAGACGTGGGGGAGGTACAGAACGGATATAACAACGGTGTGATCTCCAGCGGGCCGGTTTTGCTGGACAAAGTGACGTTGTCCGCCGGACCTCATACCCTCACAGTCGCGATGAAAGGCAAAGACAGCCGGTCCACCGGCTACATGGTGGGTTTGGACTATATCCAATTCAGCAAATATGATGGATTCGGGCTGTATCTGGAAGACCTGACGGGCGTCGACGGACGAACAGGGACGCAATTTGACATCCCGGTGCATCTGTCCGGGTTCCCCGCGGGCGACCGGTTCCGCTCCGTCGACGGGGTTGTACGGATCCCGAACGAATTTGAGGTGACGGCTGTCATCCCCAGCGACTGGGCTACCTTTGACGATTTTGATTATTTTGTGGACGAAAACGGAGTGCTCCGTTTTGCGTTCACCAGTCTGACCGGCGACCCGGTGTCCTTCGACACGCTCTACACCGACGAGATCCTGACGCTTCGTCTCGCGTTGGCGCGCACGTTCCACGCGGGTGCCGCAGCCCAGGTGGTGGTTGAATCGTTTGTGGTGAGAGACAGGGACAACGCGGTGCGTTACGATGTGACGGACGGTGTGTCTGCCGTGCATGTCAGCGCGCTCTCGTTGGCCGAGGGGCAGGCGGAGTTTATACGGCGGGCCAAAGAGAACGTCGGGGAACGCCTTTACAGAGGCGACCATCTGAAGAAGATGGAGATCCCCATCGGCGGTCTGGGCACAGGTGCGGTCTACTTCGACGGGAACGTCATCCCCATCAAATGGGATTGCGGATTGCTGGGGTACGACGCCTTGGCAATTGACAACAGCCTGTTTGCCCTCACTGCCACCGTGAATGGGCAGAAGGTGACCAAAAAACTCAGAGGCGGCGCTGTTCGGGGTGCGGATGCGATGACGCATCAACCGGTGAACAGTATCCGTAGCCCCTTTGCCAAACACGGCGCATACTTTGTGGGAACTTGTGAGGTTTACCCTGCCTTTACCGCGTTCAACGACAATTTGCTGGGCGCGCTGCGGTCGGATCCCTTCACACTGCCGGCGGACTGCGAACGGGTCACGGCGCTTGTCGGCGGCGGCAGCGAGATCGGACTTCTTTACTTTGCCCTTGTGGACAGAGCCAGCGGGGCGCTCATCGGTAAGGTGACGGGGAGCAACAACGAAACCATGACAGACAGAACGATTCTTGTCCCGGAGGCCTATCGAGGACGCGAGGCGGAGTTCCATATTGTGGACAATCAAACGGGCGCCTGGGGGCATATCAATGTGGACTATATCCGTTTCTTTGCCACCGGCAATGAAGAGATTTCAGTGCCTGACTTTGTGAATGGGGACTTTGAGGAAGGGCTCACGGGGTGGTCAATCGCCGACAATCTGACGGTCGCCGACGTTTTCCAAGACATCACGCTACGTTCGGAGTATCCTTTCGAAACATTCTATTTCTCCGATGCGGGGTTCCCGGTGTCCGCCGAGATGGAGATGAGCAGCCCTATGGTTCCGGTCAACGAACAGGATTCTTCTTTGCCTGTCATCATGTACAACGTCACACTGAAAAACGAGACGGATACGGAACAAACCGTATCGCTGCTTGCCAGCCTGGCCAATGGTGTCAGCGGAACGAACCGGATCAACACCGTCACGCAAAGCACCGACGGCACCTTCATCAAGCTGACGTCAGACCGGAGCGATCAGAGTCTGTACACAGGCGCACTCGGCCTCTGGACAAATCTCACCGACAGCCAGGTCAGTTACTCTGCCGGTGCGGCCAATGTGGCGGCGCTCGTGGCCCAGCAGGAGACGGGTGCGCTGAACGGCGTTGTTTCCGCCAATCAGGCAAACCCTGTGGCCGGCCTTTCGGCGCCCGTCACCCTCGCGCCGGGCGAAAGCCGCGTCCTCACATTCAACTGGACATGGTACTTCCCGTTTGTCAAAGGGTCGGACATCTGGGGAAACCAAAATGTGGAAGTCGGAAAGAGATACGCCCATTACTACGATAGCTACGAGGCGATGCTGGCGGACGTGACCGCCCGGCGGAACGCCTTGTATGCCGACACAAAGAGATACCACGACGCCATGTACGACACCACGCTGCCCTATTATGTGATCGACGCCGTCACATCCAATTCGGCCATTCTGCGCAGCCGGACCGTCAACGTACTGAAAAACGGCGACCCATACGGCTGGGAAGGATCCGACCAGCTCCACAGCATCGACGGCATGGGCATCGGAAACTGCATGCATGTATACAATTACGCGCAGGCCAGCGCCAACCTGTTCCCATTCTTGGCCAGGCGTTATAAACTCCTCGATTTCAAAACACAGCAGCGGGCCGACGGACTTTTGAACAATCGCATCGGAGAAGTGCCCAATGTCGCGCCCTCGGGTGAAGGGCCGGCTGTGGACGGTGTACTCGGTGCCATTGAAGGCGCGTACCGCGAACATCTGAACACATCCGATCTCTCATTCCTCGATGACATCTGGCCCAATGTCAAACGGGCTATGGATGCCGCTATCGTACTTTGGGATGTGAATGAAGACGGCCTCATTCAAAACGCGGCAGGTGTAAACACCACCTTTGATGACGCTATCGGCGGCATTAACACATTCACCGGAGCGCAGTATCTGGCCGCTCTGCGGGCCTGCGAAAAGATGGCGCTTCTGGAAGGCGACGCCGTTTCCGCCGCGCGTTACAAGGAAATTTACACAAAGGGTGGGGTGAATCTGAGCCGGGAGACGTTCACGGGCGAATACTTCAGGCAGGTTGGCGCCAACGATTACGCGGACGGCGTCATGTCAGATCAGCTTCTGGGTCAGTCCCACGCTTTCTTGGAACAGTTGGGCTATGTGCTGCCGGAGGATCAGGTGAAAACGGCCCTGTCCTCTATTTTCCGTTACAATTTCTACTATCCCGTCGGCGACCGGTACAGGCCCTCCTTCGACGACGCACTCCGCATTCTGGCGCGCCCGGACGACGCGGCCCTCTTCAATAACACCTTCCCGTACGGTGGCGCCGGTACAGACCCCGGGCGGACGCTTTATCTGGATGAGACATGGCCCGGCTTTGAGTACGAAGTGGCCACGGCCATGCTGTACACGGGCTTGGTTGAGGAAGCCATGGCCATTGTGTATGCCGTTCGCGACAGATTTGACGGCGAAGGCTACAACGCCATGAGTGAGCGCGAGTGGGGCGAATACTACACGCGGTCAATGGCCAGTTATGGTGTCCTCAACGCCGCCATCGGCCTGGAGCGTGACGGGCCGGCCAAGGCGTTGGGATTCAAGCCGAATGTCACGCCTGCGGATATCAAAGGATTCTTTACGTATGTAGACGGTTGGGGCAGTTTCGCGCAAACCCGCAGCGTACGAGGCGATGCGATTGACCAGAAAGACAGCATCACGGTCAAGTACGGTGCGATGGCTCTCAAGAATCTGTCCTTCTATGTGACGGAGAACGATGACGCCTCCGTCGGAACGGCCAGGGTGCAGGCGCTATATCAGGGTGTGCCGCTGGAACTGGAAAATATATCCATACTTGGAAACCGGATCACATTAAGTTTGCCGGACGGGTTTGTGCTCCGCCGGGATGAAGAACTCACCGTCAACATATCTGCCTTCGCAGACAGCAGCAACATCGGCAACTGGACCGATGTGGCGGGTACGTGGAGCGTCGGGGAAACCGGCAGAACCGGCACGATCGCCGCCGGTGCGCGCGGTCTCAGTCTGACGGATAGAACGGCACATTTCTTTGAACTGAGCGGGACAGTGATCCCGCGTGCCGGCGAAGCAGGACTGGTATTCGGTGCAGCCGCGCATTCAGAAAACGGCGCTTACGCCATTGTCTTAGATGCCGCAGCGGATCGGATAAAATTGATCCGGTTCCCCGATCAGGAGATAGCGTCAGTCCCCTATGACGTGCTGGCAGGCGAGGCGTATCCTGTCAGACTGGAGGTGACGGCGAACAGAGCGGAGGTCTTCTTGGCGGGCAAAAAGATGTTGGATGCGGATCTGCCCGGATACGACGCCGGGCTGGTGGGTGCGTATGTGTCCGGCGGATCAGGATCTTTCCGGGATTTGATTCTCAAAGACAGAGCGGACTCTGTGGTTATCGACCCGGTGCGACTGTCCATGGCGCCCGGCGAGGCAGCCGCGCTGTCGGCGTACGTGGGGCCGGAATCGGCGATTCACAAAGGAGTGCGGTGGAGCAGCAGCGACCCATCCGTGGTCCGGGTGGAGCCCACCGGCCGGTTACTGGCCCTGCGCGGCGGCGACGCCGTCGTCACGGTGACGGTTGAGGACGGCGGGTACACGGCATCTGCCCAAGTGTCGGTACACGCGCTGGGCGCGACGGCAACGCCCGCCAATTTGGCAAAGACAGACAATGGCACATGGGAGGACATCCCGGACGGAAAACGCGGCACCCACACCGGAGATGCCTGTATGCTGGGCGATGACCGCGGCTGCGACTTTATCTACGAGGGGGACTTGAAGATTACGTCCTCCGCCGGTGCGGCGGCCCTTGTGTTCCGCGCGGCGGATCTCCCCCTTACCGGAGGCAGTTATGTGGTCAACATAGACCGCACGGCGCAGGTGGTCAAGCTCTTCCGGTTCCCCTATGTGGTCATCGGGCAGGTCGGTATGGCCATCAACCAAAACCAGACTTATCATATGAAAGTGGTGGTGATCGGGAACCGCTTCACGGTCTATTTTGACAACAATCCGGAACCGCTGATCTCAGCTATAGACAACACCTACCGGAGTGGCCGGTTCGGCGTCAACATTTGGAACAGCACCTCTGAGATCACCAATATACGCTATACGCCTATCCTGCCTCTGTCGGTGACAAACTTGACGGCGGCGGAGACAGGAATCGGGCAATACCGGCTGCGCTGGACGGATCCCTCCGACGGCCTTTTTGCCAAAGTGCTCATTGAGGACGGGGAGGGTCATCTCCTGGGACAGGTGGAGCCGGGGGTTCAGGCATTTGACGTCGCACTGCCCGAAACGGATCGGCGGACATTCTATGTGTACGCGGTCGATGCCTGCGGCCATCGTGCTCCGCCCGCGGAGGCCACGGCCGCCTCCGTGCCGCAAAACGCGTTGAGCATCGAAAAAATTGAAAACAGGGTTATCGTGAAAGGCCGCTTGATAGGCGGCGGCGACAGCCCGGCCCAAGCGTTGCTGATTGTGGCGCTATATGACGCGAAAGGGAGACTCACAGACACGCGGCAGGCCGAAATGACCGCCGCACCCGGCGGAGATGTATCCGCGCAGATCGAACTGCCCCTGGGAAGCGCTGCCTCCGCGAAGGGCTTTTTGTGGGATCGCGAAACATACGATCCTTTCCTTCCTGGCGTCGCGCTCACATAACCGCCTTCCGTAACTCTCTCCGGGAGGGCCCGGTGTGGGCGCAAACTCCCATATCATGAAAGGCGGGGACCGCGGCAACACAAAGCGTTGCCGCGGTCCCCGCCTTTCGCCCCTCGCCGGACAGCGGCGGGAGGGGCTTTTGACGTCGGAACCGTCTGCGTTGACGCATAGAAAAATTTGATATATAATAACCTCCAACCCACACCGCGCCCGGTTTGGCGGAAAGGATCGGGACACGCTATGCGTCTGTTTGTCGCCATCAACTTCAATCCCGACACGCGCCTGCGGCTGCTTGCCCTGCGCGATGAGCTGCGCGGGAAGTCGGAGAGCGGGAACTTCTCCGCGCCGGAG
>JAIRTA010000145.1 GCA_031255175.1 Oscillospiraceae bacterium
AAAAAGGCGCCCCCATATGGTAAAATGAGGACGGTGTCGCAAACCGAAATCAGAACCATAGGGGGCGGTCCTACTGGACAACTCCAGTTTAACACACACCAAGTGGAAATGCCAGTACCATATCGTGTTCATCCCGAAATATCGGCGCAAGACACTGTATGGAAAGGTAAAGCAAGACATCCGGGAAATATTGAGGACCCTGTGTAGTTACAAGAAGGTCGAGATCATCCAGGGGGCAGTATGCAAGGACCACGTACACATGTACGTAAGTATACCGCCCAAGCTCAGCGTGTCAGACTTCATGGGTTACCTGAAAGGGAAATCCGCGCTGATGGTCTTCGACAGGCACCCGGAGATGGGGAGCAAGTTCAACCGGCACTTCTGGGCGAAAGGTTACTACGTTGCCACGGTGGGCAATGTCACGGAGGACACAGTGAGGGAATACATCGAGAAGCAACAGGAAGAAGACCGTCTAGAAGATCGCGCACTCCGTTAACCTCTTTAGAGGTCGGGAAGCATCGGTTTGCGGCACCGCCTTTAGGCGTGCATGTATTGGGCCCTTATAGGGCCGAAGTCATACCACCACTTGAAGTGGTGGTGGTTTGACTTTCTATGCCTTTCTTCGTGGGCTGAAACCCCTCAAACATATTGGAACCGATGGCTTCCGCCGTGCTTTCCAGCGTTTCCAAATCGGGAAACGGAACGTCCATAATCGTCAAATCCCTGCGGTTGATTGCGATTGGCGTATATGGCATAATTGCGCCTCCTTCATGTACCCGCTTTTCCCGGCAATACCGCGCTCGGAGATAAACCGTCCCCGCCCTTTTATATTTTATACACAAAGTCTGCGAAACCGCAGTATGGTTGACTTCTTCGGTCTATGGGAACGTATGCATAATCTAACTTTCAATTGCCTCAAATTTGTTCATTGTCAATGAACAAATTGAAAAACCGCACTCAATTCCTTGCAAAACAGGCGCAGTTTTACCGCCCATTTACTGTTTGAGTTTTTTGATCTCCGGCGGTGTGAGTTTGCGCCATTTTCCGTATGGAACGCCTTGCAGCGTCAAGAAGCCCAGGCGAACGCGGACGAGGCGTTTGACGGTCAGGCCCGCCTGTTCGCACATCAGGCGCACTTGGTGGTGGCGCCCTTCGTGGATCACCAGCGCCAGCACCCCGCCGTCTTCCCGCCGTTCGACCAGCGCCACGCGGAGGGATTTTACGGTGTGCCCCTCGATCGTCATGGGCCGCGCCAGGATGGGTTTTGCCGTGTCCACGGGGCCCGTGACCCATACGTGATATTCTTTTTCGATCTCATGTGAGGGATGTGTGATGTAATGCACCAGCGCGCCGTCGTTGGTCAGGAGCAGCAGGCCCTCCGTGTTGAGGTCCAGGCGGCCGACCGGTACCAGACGTGTGTCGATCTCCGAGATCACGTCTCGTACGGTTCGCCGCCCTTTTTCGTCGGAGAGCGTCGTCACGACGCCGCGCGGTTTGTGCAGCAGGATGGTTATCGGCTCCGGGCGGGGACGCAGCGGCCGGCCGGAGATCTCTACGGCGTCGGATTCGACGTCGATCTTCTGCCCGATCACGGCTATCTGTCCGTTGACCCTCACCCGGCCGCTCTCGATAAGCGCCTCCGCCCCGCGCCGTGAGGCGACGCCGTGCGCCGCGAGGACTTTGCTGAGCCGTTCTCTCATGAAAAGACGCCCTGCCTTTCCCAACGGGGCGCGCCGCGCCGCGTCGGATCTTTGGGCCGCCGCTCTGTGCGGCCGTTTTGTTCTCCGCCCGTCACGCGCCGCCGCGTCCGAAGAAATTGGCGACCTTCTCCCCAAACGTCTTCTCCGCCGGGAGATACGCCTCGACGCCGTTTTCGTAGTAGAGCTTTGCCTCCCCCACTGTCCGGCCGTCCACCAGATAGCGCACGCGCCCGGCCGTGTCGCCGCGGAACACCGGCGCCCAGGCAAACCAGGGCAGGGAGAACTTCGTCTCCACCCGCGCCCATTCCTCATCCGAAAGCGCCGCGGTCACACTCTGCCCCGCCCGCACCGGCACCAGGCCGGACAACCCGGACACAATGGGCACGCGGGCCAAGATCTCGTTTTCCACACAGAGCGTCCGCCGTGTAAAGCGTGTAAACCCCGTGTCATAGAGCGCCATGTGGTCGTTCCAATCGTCCGGCGCCTTCAGCGTGACGGCAATGAGCATACGCCCGTTTTGCTCCGCCACGGAGACCAGGCAGCGCCCCGCCTTGATCGTGTAGCCCGTCTTCCCGCCGACCGTGCCCTCGTAGTCCCACAGCAGCTTGTTGTGATTGCGCATGTCGCGCCCGGCCACTTTGGTTGTCTTGGTGGCGGTGACGGCGCGGAAGGCGGGTATGCGCATCGCCTCGGCGGTGATCCGCGCCAGGTCGCGCGCGCTCGCGTAGTTGGCGTCGTCGTTGAGCCCATGCGGGTTGGCAAAGTTCGAGTTCTCCAGGCCCAGCGACGCAACCTTTTTGTTCATCAGTTCCGCAAAATCCTCAATGCTGCCGGCGGTGTGCACGGCCAGCGCGGCGGCGGCGTCGTTGCCGGAGAGCAGCATCAGCCCGTAGAGCAATTCCCGCACGGTCAGCTGCTCCCCCTCCTCCAAAGACATGGAAGAGCCCTCCACGCCGACGCACGACGCGGGCACGGTGACAACCTCCTCCAGGTCGCACCACTCCAGCACCACCAGGGCGGTCATGATCTTGGTGGTGCTGGCAATGAGCATACGCGCGTCGGCGTTTTTTTCGTAGAGGAATTCGTCTCCGTCCGCGTCGTACAGCACGGCGCTTTCCGCCGAGACGTCCAGCGCGGCCACCGGCGGCGCGGAGACGAAGACCAGCGAGAGCACACACGCGAGCGCGCACAGCCGCGCGAAATTATTTCTCTTCTTCATCGTCTTCTTTCTCCTTCTTTCGCCCAAAAAGAGACACAACCTTCTCCAGCAGCGCGGGTACGGCCTCGATCACCCTGTCCACCGCGCTGTCCGGCGGCGGCGTCACGGGGAGAAGTTTGACGCCCGCGGGGCTCACCACCAGGAACGACACCGGGCGGATGTTGACGCCGGCGCCGCTGCCGCCGCCGAAATTTTTATCTCCCTCCGACTTGTCGTACTTCCCCATATAATCCGTGCCGCCCGCGCCAAAACCGAAGCTCACCTTCGACACGGGGATGATCGTCGTGCCGTCCGGCGTGGACACCGGCTGCCCGACAATGGTGTTCACATCCACCATCTCGTGGATTTTGGTCATCGTGACGCTCATCATCTCTGTAATGGAATTTTTTTCCACACCTCTCACCTCTCATCATTGTATTGGAACTGTCTTCTTTTTTATACCGCTTACGCCGCTTATACCGCGCCGGCGGCCCGGCGCCGGAGAACGCGCAACGCGACGCGCAGGAGCACAATGGGTCGGACAGACACGGACGCCAGCAGATACACACGCGGATACGGGAGATTGTAGTCGAGGCCCACCGTGACGTTCGGGCGCTTCACACGCGCCAGAATCGGCGCCGCCAGGCCCAGTGCCGCGTGAAGAGACCCGTACAAAAGCGCCGCACGGGCGGCGTCGCCGGCGCCGGCCACAACGTGGCAGTAGAATCTGTCCACACGCAGCCCGCGCAGCAAGAGCCGCGCGCCTTCCCGCGCCGGTTTGAGGAGCGCCCGGACGTCCGCCGTCCGCTTTTGGGTCTTTGATGGGGGCTTTGCCCGCCGTCTTGATTTTGAAGCTTTGCGGCGGCCCGCGGCGGCCCGCGGCGGCAAAAAGCGGAACACCAGCAGCCCCCAACGGAGACGCAGCAAAACCTCCCGCCCGGGCCTGGCAATCAGCGTGAGACGCAGCCGCGTCACGAGCGCGCCAGCCAGCGCCAGCGCGACGGCCGACACCCAAAAGACCACCGCCTCACCTCCCGCCACAGACTGTGTGAAAATCACAATTTCACATCACGGATTCGCCGTTGAATATACAACATATAGTATGTATGCCGCAAAAAACACTATATGTTGTGGGTCTTTCGCGTTTTTACACGCGCCCGCCTGTCACAGGCTGAGCTGCCCGTCCTCCTCGACGAGGCCGAAGGGCAGTTCCGGCAATTCTTCCAGTGACGACAGGCCGAAAGAGCGCAAAAACACCGGCGTCGTCCGGTACTGGATGGGCCGCCCGGGCACTTCCAGCCGGCCGCACTCCTCAATGAGGCCCTTCTCCGTCAGCGTGACCACGGTGTTGGAGCTGTCCACGCCGCGCACCTGGTCGACGTACGCCCGGGTGGTGGGCTGATAGTACGCGACTATGGCCAGCACCTCCAGCGCGGGCTTGGAGAGCGGCGGCGCGCGCCTCTCCTCCAGCGCCGCGCGGATCAGCTCGGCGTGCTCGGGCGCGGAGACGAGCTGCCAGCGGTCCTCCATGCGCACCAGACGGATCCCGCGGCGCTCAAAGCGGTACTCGTCCGCCAGCTGCGCCAGCATTGCCTCCACCTCTCTGCGCTCCAGCGAGAGCAACGTACACAGACGTTCGACGCCCACCGCGTCGCCCGCCGCGAACAGGATGCCCTCCAGCACGGATAAAATCTCTTTCACGTCCATAAGCTTCTATTTTTCCCTCAAACACAATGAATAATCTTCCTCGTGCTCATCGACGGCAATCCGGCCGTCCCGGCACAGTTCCAGCATCGCCAAAAACAGGGCCACCTGCCCGGAGCGGGTCTTCCCCTGCCGCAGCAACGCGGAGAACAACATGCGGCCCGCGTCCTTCAGCCGGCGGAGAACCATCGCGATCATATCGCCGACGGGGTGCGGTTCCCGGCCCACCAGCTTGGAAAACACCGCCGGATCCGGCGGGCGGCGGCGCTCCGCGCGCTGCTGCATCTGCGCGAGCGCCTGCCTCAGTTCCTCGGCTTTGTGGGTGCGCGTGTACGTCTTGTCCACGGGCAGCGGTTCGGGCGGCTTTGTGTACAGGCTGCGCCCGATCTCGGCGCGCGCCAGCAGAAAATCGCGCCCGATGACAATGCGGCGATAGTCCTCCTGCTGACGCCGCTGCTCCAGCGCCTGCATCAGCAGATCGAGCTCCTCTTCCGGCTGTTCGTCGGACAGCGACAGCAGCATACGCGATTTGATGTAGACCAGATGGGAGGCCATGACCACAAATTCGCTGGCGACTTCCAGATCCATACGCTTCATGAGATCCAGGTAGGCAAAATACTGCTCGACCAACTCGGAGATCCGGATGTCGCGGATCTCCATCTTGTTCTTGCTCAGCAGATGCAAAATCAGATCGAGCGGACCTTCGAAATCCTCCAATGTCTCCTGGGTGCCCCGCACGGCCTGTTCCAGCCGAAACGTGAGTGTCTGCATACCCGTTCCCTTCCCCTTCAGAACCACCGTGGGCGGCGCCTACAGTCCAAATTCTTGATGCGAATTTTTACGGCCGCGGGTTCCGTTGATACTTGTTGTATCAACGGGTTCCGCAACGTAGTATGGCGAAAAAAGACCGGTGATTTGTAAATATTTAGGCGACAAGGCGCACCAGGCCGAACCAGACAAACGGCCGCGACGCCACATAGCTGAGCCCGTAGAACACCTGCTCTCGCAAAAACCCCAGCGGACCGTCGAGCACGCCGGTGAAAAGCAACAGGGCGAGCAGCGCCATCCCGTAGCGCTCATAGGCCAGTATGCGGTAATATATGCGGTCCGGGACGAGAAGCCCCACCACCTTGGAGCCGTCCAGCGGCGGAATGGGGAAGAGATTGAACACGCCGAGCCCGACGTTGACAATGGCCAGATAGAGGAAAAACAGCGCCAACAGACCGTCCCAGAGCGCCGGCGCCAGCATGTCCGTCAGGGTATACAGAAACAGCGCCGGCAGCGCCAGCAAAAAGTTTGACACAGGGCCGGCGAGCCCCACCAGCGCGAAGTCGCGCCGCGGCTTTTTGAAGTAGCGCAGATCGACCGGCACGGGTTTGGCCCAGCCGAACCCGGCGACAACCAGCAGCACGAGCCCCAGCGGATCGATGTGCCGCCAGGGCTTCAGCGACAGACGCCCTCTCTCTTGCGCGGTTTTGTCGCCGAGCCAGTACGCGACCAGCCCGTGGGAAAACTCGTGAAAGATGATGGCGATCAGCGCCGCCGGAACGATGAGCAGATCGGTGGGGGTGAATCCTTGCAAAAAACGCACAGTGTCTCTCCTTCACAATGTGTCTGTTCCGTGTGTATGTCCTGTATGTTCCGGACCCGTGTGTTCCGGACCCGTTCGCCGGGCCGGTTACGACAGGAACCGCACCCGATGGAACGTCTTCTTTCCCTTTTTGACAACCAGCTCGTCGCGCACCTGCTCCACGGTGTAGGAGACGCCGAAGGAGTCGGCTTTTTGGCCGTTTACCTCCACCCCGCCCTGTTCGACGAGACGGCGCGCGTCTCCTTTCGAGGCGGCCAGCTTGCAGGCGACGAGCAGGTCCAGCACGGAGATGGCGCCGTCTGTAAACTGCGCCGCCGACAGCGCGGTGGTCGGCATGTCGTCGGCGTTTCCGCCGCCGCCAAAGAGCGCCCGCGCGGCCTTTTGGGCCTGTTCGGCCTCCCGCGCGCCGTGGACGAGTGAGGTGAGCTCAAAGGCCAGGCGCTCCTTTGCGGTGTTGAGCTGCGCCCCCTCCCAGCCCGCCATCGCGTCGATCTCCTCCAGGGGCAGGAACGTCAGTTTTTTGAGGAAGGGAACCACGTCGGCGTCGGCCACATTGCGGAAATATTGGAAGAACTCAAAGGGGCTTGTCTTCTCCGGGTCGAGCCAGACGGCGCCCTTTGCGGTCTTGCCCATCTTGATGCCCTCCGAGGTGAGCAGCAGCGTGATGGTGAGCCCGTGCGCGTCGTGCGTCCGCTTGCGGCGGATGAGCTCCGTCCCCGCCAAAATATTTGACCACTGGTCGGCGCCGCCGCACTGGAGGTTACAGCCGTACCGGTCGTGCAGACAGAGAAAGTCATACCCCTGCATCAGCATGTAATTGAACTCCAAAAAGTTGAGTCCGCGCTCCATCCGCGTTTTGAAGCAGTCGGCGGCCAACATGCGGTTGACCGAAAAGTGAACGCCCACATCGCGCAGGAACTCAATGTAGTTCAGCCCCATCAGCCAGTCGGCGTTGTTCACCATGACGGCCCTGCCCTCCGAAAAGTCGATGAACCGGCCGATCTGCCCCTTGAATTTTTCCGCGTTGGCCCCGATGCGCTCGGCCGTCATCATCTGCCGCAGGTCGGTCCGCCCGCTGGGGTCGCCCACCATTGTGGTGCCCCCGCCGATCAGGGCGATGGGTTTGTTGCCGGCGCGCTGCAAATGGCGCATCAGGATGAGGGGCAGAAAATGCCCCACATGCAGGCTGTCGGCCGTGGGGTCGAAGCCTATATAGAAGACAGCCTTGCCCTCGTTGACCAGGTCGCGCACCGTGTCGTCCCCGGTGGTCTGCGCGACCAAACCGCGCGCGTTCAGTTCCTCCCAAACAGTCATGCTTCTCCTCCGTCCTTTGGATCGTTGTTTTCCGTGTGCTCCCGGCGTCCGGGCCGGTCCTGCGCCTTGAAACGCCCGGCGGCGCGCATCTGTTCCCGGGCGTTTTCCCGGGTGATGTCCGTGACGGTGAGTCCGCCGAGCAGGCGGGCGATCTCATCGACGCGGCCGTCTTCATCGAGACGCGTCACCTCCGTGAGGGCGTGCGTGCGCGCCACATCTTTGCGAATGCCAAAATGCACGTCGGCCATCGCGGCGATCTGCGGCAGGTGGGTGACGCACAGGACCTGCCGGTTTCGCGCAAGCAGGGCGAGCCTCTCGGCCGTGCGGCCGGCCGCGCGGCCGGAGACGCCGGCGTCGATCTCGTCAAACACCAGAGAGACGGCTTCGTCGCTCTCCGCCAGCACGTGCCGCAGCGCCAGCATGACGCGCGACAGCTCCCCGCCCGAAGCGACGCGGGCTATGGGTTTCGGCGGTTCCCCCGGGTTGGCCGAAAGCAGCAGCCGCACGTCGTCGGCCCCCCGCGCGCGCAGCGCGCCGTCCCCCGCGCGCGGCGCGACCTCCGTGAGAAACGAAACCCCGGCCATGTCGAGGCCGGCCAGCTCCCGCTGGACACGGCGCGACAGCGTTTCCGCCGCGGCGCGGCGCGCCTTTGTCAGGCCGGCGGCCAACGCGTCCGCGCACGTCCGGGCCTGCCGGCAGGCCTCCTCCCGCGCCTTCAGCGTCCGGTCGGCGGACAGAAGTCCGTCCAATTCCTCCCGGCAGCGCGCGCCGTGGGCGATCACATCTGCCGCGTCGCCGCCGTATTTCTGCTTCAGGCGGTACAAGACGTCCAGCCGTTCTTCGACGGCCGCGAGCTCCCCCGGCACGTCCTCCGCTCCGTCGGCGCGCGCGCTCACGTCGCGCGCCGCGTCCTCGGCCAGGTACGCGAGTTCCTCCAGTCTGCCGCGAAGCTGCGCGTACGCCGCGTCGAGACCGGCGACGTCCGCCAGAACCCGCGCGGCCGACGCCAACTGGGAGACCGCGCCCGGGGCCTCGTCGTCGCCCAAAAGGCAGAGACAAACCTGCTCCAGGCCGGCCCGGATCTGCCCGGCGTTGCGCAGGGCCCGCCGCCGGGCCCGCAGCGTCTCCTCCTCCCCCTCTTCGAGCCGCGCGGCCTCGATCTCCTCGCAGCAGTAGGTGAGATATTCGACGCGCCGGGCGCGCTCCTCCTCGTCCGTGCGCAGTTTGTCACACTCATTTTCTAAATTTTTCCATTCATCGAAGGCCGCTTGATACACGTCGGCCTGCGCCTCCAGGCCGGCAAAGCGGTCCAGCAGCGCAAGGTGGCTTTCCACGGACAACAGCGCCTGGCTGTCGTGCTGGCCGTGGATCTGCAACAGGGCCTCCCCCAGGCGCCGCAGTGTGGACACCGTGGCGGGCCGCCCGGCCACGCGGCAGACCTGCCGGCCGTCCGCGATAATCTCCCGCTGGATCAGAAGCTCCGTCTCCGCGCCGATGTCAAACCCGTTTTCCCGCAGCAGCGCGCGCGCCAGCGGCGCGAGGGCGTCAAACAGGGCGCTGACCCGGGCCGACGGGGCCCCGGCGCGCACCAGTTCCCGCGAGGTGCGAAGCCCGATGATGACCCCCAGCGCGTCGATGACGATGGACTTGCCGGCGCCCGTCTCCCCGGTCAGGACATTGAGCCCGGCTCCGAAGGCAATCTCCGCCCGCTCGATGACGGCAATGTTTTCAATGTGTAACAGCGAGAGCAAGGCGAACACCCCCTCCGGGCCATATGAAAGCACAATTTTTACCTTTAGACATATATAATATACAGAGATACATACAATATATAGTATGTACACACTATATATTGTATGTCACGGCCGGGGCCGTCTACGCCAAAATCGTCTGCAAACGGCGGCAGAACGCCTCGGCTTTGGGGTTGTCTTTGAGGACAAGAAACGCCGTGTCGTCCCCCGCCAGCGAGCCCACAATGTCGGGCAGCCGCATGGAGTCGAGCGCCGAGGCGGCGGCCATCGCCACCCCCGGCATGGTCTTGAGCACAACGATGTTCTGCGCCTGCTCGTAGGAGATCACGCTTTCGCAGAAGATTGTGCGAAAGCGGTCGGAAAACACGGGATCCCCCTCCGTCGCGGGCAGGGCGTACTTATAACGCCCCCGGCCGGTTGGGGACTTCACAAGCCGAAGCTCTTTGATGTCCCGGGAAATCGTGGCCTGCGTGGTGTTATACCCAAAGGCGCGCAGGCGGGCGGAGAGCTCCTCCTGCGTCTCGATGTCCTCGGTCTCGATGATCTCCAACAGTTTCGCCTGCCGGTTGAATTTCACGGTATCCATCCTCCCGCTCATACCCACACGCGTGGAAAACTGATGTCAGACAAACGCCGGGGGTCCATCACGGCGGCTTTTGCAGTTTCCGGTTGAGACGCTCATAAAAGCTGTGCTCCTTGACGCGGATCAGCGTCGTGTGCGACGGCGCCCGATCGATCGACACCGCGTCGCCCGGCCGCAGAGGCAGCGGTGAGCCGTCCACGGTCAAAAAGGCGGGGTTTCCGGGCCTCGGCCGCAGCGTCAGGCGGCGGTTGGCGGAAAACACGATGGACTGCGCAAACAACGCGTGCGGGCAGAGCGGCGTCACCACCAGGCTGTCGGCGGTGGGTTCGATGATCGGCCCGCCGGCCGACATGGAGTAGGCGGTGGACCCGGTGGGCGTCGCCACAATGACGCCGTCGCCGAAAAAACTGAGAATCGGCTGCCCGTCCGACAACACCTCCAGCGGGATGACGCGCCCGGTCAGACCGCCGGTCAGCACGGCGTCGTTCAGCGCCAGCGCCTCCCCGGCCGCGCAGCCGTCCCGCCGCACCTCCACCCTGAGCATCATGCGCCTGTCCCGGGAAAAACGGCCCGCCAGCACCTCCCGCAAAAGCGGCAGTTCGCCGGCCTCCAGCTCCGTCATAAACCCCACGCGGCCCAGGTTGACGCCCAAAATCGGGATGTCCTCCCGGGACGCGGCCTTGGCCGCGTGAAGGACGGTGCCGTCCCCCCCGAGTACGATGATGCAATCGGCCCCGCGCAAAGCTTCCGGCTCGGGGCACACCGTGATGTCCGGCGTCTCCGGCAGCCCGGCCGCACAGGTCTCCGGCAGCGTGACCGCGGCGCCCGCGGCGCGGCACAGCGCCGCCACCGCCAAAGTGGCCCCAAATCCCTCGTCTCGCTCCGGGTTTGGGTACAGGGCCACTTTTTTCATCTCACCACCTCCACGGGCGTGTTATTCAACTCAGCATGTGCCGCCGTAACGGCGGCTTCGGGGCTGATGCCGGGGCCGGCGGGCGGCGGTGCGCCGCGCGCCAGACAGGCGAGGTATTCGATGTTGCCCTCCGGGCCCTTGACCGGCGAGTGGGAGAGACCGTGCGCGGTATATCCGCACCGGGCGGCCGCCTCCAAAAAGTCGGCGAGCACCGTTTGGTGCACCGCCGGATCGCGCACAACGCCCTTTTTGCCCACCTTGTCCCGCCCGGCCTCAAACTGGGGCTTGACCAGGCAAACGGCCCGGCCGTCCGGTTTCAGCAGCCGCGCCACCGGCTCCAGCACCAGCTTCAGGGAGATAAAGCTCAGATCCATCACGGCGATGTCCAGCGCGGCGCCGATCTGTTCCGGCGTCACATAGCGGATGTTTGTGCGCTCCATGACAACGACGCGTTCGTCTCTCCGCAGGCCCCAGTCGAGCTGCCCGTAGCCGACGTCCACGGCCCACACGCGCGCCGCGCCGCGCCGCAGCAGACAGTCCGTAAAACCGCCGGTGGAGGCGCCGGCGTCCAACGCCAACGCGCCCGCCGCGTCGATCTGAAAGACCGACAGGGCCTTGTCCAGCTTTAGGCCGCCGCGGCTGACAAAACCGATCGGGTCGCCCCGCACCTCCACCGCGGCGTCCGCCCGCACCGCGAGGCCGGGCTTTTCTTCTTTGTGCCCCTCCACATAGACCCGCCCGCTCATAATGGTCGTGCGGGCGCGCTCGCGGCTGGGGCAGAGGCCGCGCTCAAAGAGCAGCGTATCGAGCCGTTGCTTGGCGTTCACAGCGGCACCGCCCGGAGAATGCGCGGCCCCACCATCCGCCCGATGGACCGCGCGATGCCCTCCGCGTCCAGCCCGCACAGGCGCGCCAACCGTTCGGGCGCCCCGTGCGTGATGAAGCGATCGCCCAGGTTAAGCAACAGCGCCCCCGGCGGCGCGGCCCCGTGGGCGGCCAGCGCGGAGAGGAGGCGGCTTCCGGCGCACCCCTCGTTCACACAGTCCTCCACCACGGCGAGGCGGCCCGTCTTCTGAAGCGAGGCGGAGACGGCGGCCGTGTCCAGCGGTTGCAGGGACGAGAGTTTTAACACATCGGCCTCGATGCCGACCGCAGAGAGCCGCGCCGCGGCCTCGAGCACGGTGGCGGTCATCGTCCCGTAGGTGACAAGCGTCAGCGTCGAGCCCTCCCGGAGCTGCACGGTCTCGAGATGACAGCCGCTGTAATGGTCCTCCCCTTTCCGGGGGTAACGGATGGCGACGGGCCCCTCCTCTTGCAGCGCCGCGGCCAGCATGGCGCGCAATTCGGCAAAACTGGCCGGCGCCCACAGCTTCATATGGGGGATATGCGTCAAAAAGGCCGGGTCAAACACACCGTGGTGCGTCTCCCCGTCCTCACCCACGAGCCCCGCGCGGTCCACCGCAAAGATCACCGGCAGCTTTTGCAGCGCCACGTCGTGCAAAATTTGGTCATACGCGCGCTGTAAAAAAGTGGAATATACGGCGCAGATGGGGCGCATCCCCTGTTTGGCCAGGCCGGCGGCCATCGTCACCGCGTGGGCCTCGGCAATGCCCACATCGAAAAAGCGCTTCGGAAACCGCAGCGCAAACCCGGACAGCCCGGTGCCGTCCGCCATAGCCGCCGTGACGGCGCAGATGCGCTTGTCCTCCCGCGCCAATTCGCACAGGGCGTCGCCGAAGACGTCTGAATAACACCGGACGCGGCTGCCGAGTTCGCGGCCGGAGAATACATCAAACCGCGTCACGCCGTGAAAAGCCGCAGGGTCCGTCTCCGACGGGACATAGCCGCGCCCTTTTTGGGTGATCAAGTGCAGCAGCACGGGGCGCCGCATCGCGCGCGCCACCGCGAGCAAACGGGTGACGGTCTCCACGTCGTGCCCGTCCGTGGGGCCCAGATAGACAAAGCCCATCTTCTCAAACATGGACCCCGGAAGCAGGGAATTTTTAACAGCCGTCTTGAGATTGTGCAGACAGCGGTCCACCCGGCGCCCGCCGGGCAGGGCGTTCAAAGCCCTGTGATAGACCTCTTTGAGACGAAAATACTGCGGTTTGAGCCGAAGTTTGGACAGATGCCTGGCGACGCCGCCGACATTTTGCGAAATCGACATGCCGTTGTCATTCAAAATGACAACCAGCGGTTCCTCACTCTGCCCCGCGTCGTTCAGCGCCTCGTAGGCGAGGCCGCCGGTCAGCGCGCCGTCGCCCAGCAGCGCGAGTACGTCGTACGTCTCCCCGCGCAACGTGCGCGCCCGGGCCATGCCGAGCGCGGCCGAGACGGCGGTGGAGGCGTGCCCCGTGGCAAACGCGTCGTGCGGGCTCTCGTCCGGCTTCGGAAAGCCGGCGAGCCGCCCGAAGGAGCGCAAACCGGCGAAGACCGTGCGGCGGTCGGTTAAAATCTTGTGCGTGTAACACTGGTGCCCCACGTCGAAGACAACGCGGTCGCGCCGCGTGTCGTACACCCGATGCAGCGCCACCGTGAGTTCAACCGTCCCCAAATTGGAGGCCAGATGCCCCCCGGAATCGGCCACATGGCAGAGCAAAAAGTCCCGTATTTCACGGCAAAGCTGCGGCAAAAGCGCCTTGTCGAGCGCTCTCACATCTTCGGGACCGTTGATTTTCCCCAGCAGATTCATCTCCGCCTACCGCCCGTCGTTGGATTTGAACACCTTTTTGGTAACACCCGTTTGGTAACACCCGCCGGATTGATACCGCCCGCCGGATACGGCGGCAAAGCAAAAGCCGGTGACAAAAGGCGCTCACTTGTGAAAGATCCGGAAAAAGAGACACAGCATCCGCCCGAGCATGTGCATGATCTTTGTGCTCTGCCCCATGCCGACGGATTTGCCCACAGCCTTACCGCCCACCGTGAGCGCGGCCACCAGGCCGGAGACGATGAACTGCGTGATCACGAGGGAGACGCCGAGATCGTCGACCACCGACATCGCGACCACCACGGAGGTGGTGCCGCTGATGATCCCGCAGATGTCCCCCACGACGTCGCTGCAAAAGTTGGATACCTTGTCGGCGCGGCGGATCAGCCACAGCGCCTCCTGCGCGCCCTTCACCCGCCGCGAGGACATCGAGTGAAACGGCTTCTCCGAGGCGGTCGCCACCGCCATGCCCACAATGTCGAACACGATGTTCAAAAGGATGAAGAGCATCAGCACCGGCACGGACACCGAGTACCCAACGCCCTCAAGCGCCCGGCCGGAGACAAACGACAGCGCCATAGAGATCGCGAAGGTCCACAGCACGATCGTAACCGCCCAGCGAAGGTGATCCCGCCGCAGCAAGCCGCGCCTGCGGCGGCGGCGCTGCGACACGACGGGGCCCCGGCCCGGCTGTTTTTGACTGCTCAAAACGCTGACCCTCCAAGGACAAACAAGGTGACGGCGCCCACGCGGGCCGTTTCATATCATCGCGCAATGGTTGAGGCGGCACGGGAAGTAAATCTTACGGCTTAGGTTCGGTTGGATTTCCCAGCGGCGTACCCCCTGTCGCCAATCGGGCGGTTTCCCTTTAAACGCCGTTCCGCCGCGTCGCCGCCGGCGGGACCGAATTGCCACTGAGTCCGTACTGCAATCCCTCTCATGCCCCCGAAAGACAGTCTAGGTGTTTTCCACCACAGGACGGTCGGCTCTTAGCCTCTTTTGCAGACAGAGTTTCAGAGGACCCGGCGCATACGCGCCGAAAACGCCTCTCCTTGGCCCAGGAAAGCCCGTTTTAACCCTCATCCGCGCTGCCCACGCAAGGCAGGCTACTCTGCACACAGCGCAAAAAAGCACCGCATTGCAGGTTTCACCCTGAGTCGTAGGCGGCTTTCGTCTCCTTCCGCCTCCCACAAGAACAGGTCTCCACGGCAACCGGGTGGTCGGCCACATGCCATTGCGGCCCGCCCGAAAGCCTTAACCCCCAGCACCCACCCCACACTGGGCGTATGCAGCAGGCACCAGGGACTTCATCGATATGCCCTTCAACGGATTTTTAGGCCCGTCTTGGGAACCGCCGGCTCTGACTAGAATACTGCACCTCAACTATTGTGCGATTATTCATTTTATCACAGCACGGAAAAATAGGCAAGTGCGCTTTCGCTCTTTCGCGCCGGCGGGCCGGCCGATCGGCGGCGGACGCGGCTTTTGAGATGCAAATAACACTATATATAGTATGCAGCCACTAGATATAGTATGTCTCCCCGGCCGCCGTACAATCGTCGCACAATCGGAAAGATTCGGTTAAAAAGAGTCTTGACCTAGGCGGGCGGATGTGGTATAGTAAAATCTGTCCGTAAAGGGTTCTTTTTTTGTGGGAAAATTTCGGAACCGCCGGCAGTGCCCGGCCTTCTTCGTTTTCAGAAAGGATGTGTCTCTATGCGCGTAAAGATCACCTTGGCGTGTACCGAGTGCAAACAGCGCAATTACAACACGATGAAAAACAAGAAAAACGACCCGGACCGTCTGGAGATGAACAAATACTGCCGCTTCTGCCGCAAACATACGCCTCACAAAGAATCCAAGTAAGACAGCGCGGGCGGAAGGTTGTTTGGTGATTGCTTTTTTGCGAAATCACCGCCGCCGCGCCGGTGCGGGCAGCTTTCAATTCAATCAAAACGGGTGGGTGGAAACATGTCTGAGATCGACAACAAAAACGGCGGCCTCCAAAAAGACGCCGACAAGAAGCCCGAGGCGAAGAAAGTCTCCAAAGACCGCGCCAAGGCCCAGGGCCGCATGGCGCTCTGGATGCGCGAGATGCGTTCCGAGCTGAAGAAAGTTGTCTGGCCCGCGCCGAAGCAGGTGCTGAACAACTCGACCATCGTCATTGTGTCCGTTGTCCTCATCGGCGGCATCATCGCCGTGTACGATCTGCTGGCCAATCGCCTGCTCACGACGGTGATCGGCCTCTTCCAGGGTTGATCGGCAATGTCTGAGAATGCAAAGTGGTTTGTGGTGCACACCTACTCGGGTTATGAGAACAAGGTGGCCGCCACCATTGAAAAAGCGGTGGAAAACCGCAAGCTCCACGATCTTATTTTGAGCGTCAGCGTTCCGACACATGAGGTGACGGAAGTGACGGACTCCAAGCGCAAGACGGTGGAGCGCAAGATCTTTCCCGGCTATGTCCTCGTCAAGATGGTCATGACGGACGAGAGCTGGCACGTTGTCCGCAACACCCGCGGCGTGACCGGCTTTGTGGGCCCCGGTTCGAGGCCCGTGCCGCTGACCGAGCAGGAGGTGGCCGCCCTCGGCGTGGAGAAACACGAGATCGTCGTGTCCTACGCGGTGGGCGACAGCGTAAAAATCATCGACGGGCCTCTCGAAAACTTCATCGGTCTCGTCGAGGAGATCGCGACGGACAAGAACCGTGTCCGTGTGGTTGTGTCCATGTTCGGCCGTGAAACGCCGGTGGAATTGGAGCTCGACCAAGTCGAGCCAATGGTCTCTTAAGAATCCCCGCGTCCAAGCAAGCCCCCGCGCTTCCCTTTACTTTCGCGTGGGAGGGGCGCTCCGCCCCGTGGCACGGGACTGCGGTCCCGCGGCGTTTGGCCTGTACGCAATCCGGCGCCGCCTGCCGCACCACAACACGACAACAGGAGGAACAAACAAATGGCGCAAAAAGTCGTCGGCTTTATCAAGCTGCAGATCCCCGCGGGCAAAGCGACGCCCGCGCCGCCCGTCGGCCCCGCCCTGGGCCAGCACGGCGTCAACATCATGGGGTTCACGAAGGAATTTAACGAGCGCACAAAAAACGACATCGGCCTGATCATCCCGGTGGTCATCACGGTGTACGCGGACCGCTCCTTCTCCTTCATCACAAAGACGCCGCCCGCTCCCGTTCTCATCAAGAAGGCCTGCAAGATCGAGTCCGGCTCCGCCGTGCCTCAAAAAGACAAGGTGGCTACGCTGTCTAAAGAAGACATGCGCAAGATCGCCGAGACCAAAATGCCAGATTTGAACGCGGCCAACATCGAATCGGCCATGCGCATGATCGCCGGTACGGCGCGCAGCATGGGCGTTTTGGTGGAAGAGTAAGGGGGGACGAGAGATGTTTCGTGGAAAGAAATACCAAGACAGCGTGAAGCTGATTGAGCCTATGAAGCTCTACGACGCCGACGAGGCGCTGGCGCTGACGATCCAAACCGCCAAAGCCAAATTTGACGAGACGGTGGAGATCCACGTAAAACTCGGCGTCGATTCCCGTCACGCCGACCAGCAGGTGCGCGGCTCTATTGTGTTGCCGCACGGCACCGGCAAGACGCGGCGTGTGCTCGTCTTCGCGAAGGGCGACAAGGCCAAGGAGGCGGAGGCCGCCGGAGCGGAGTTTGTGGGCGCCGAGGAAATGGTCGCCAGGATCACCGGCGAGAACTTCTTCGACTACGACGTCGTTGTGGCCACGCCCGATATGATGGGCGTCGTCGGCCGCCTGGGTAAAGTGCTCGGCCCGAAGGGCCTGATGCCAAACCCGAAGGCCGGCACCGTGACTATGGACGTGACCCGCGCGATCGGCGAGATCAAAGCCGGTAAAGTCGAATACCGCCTCGACAAGACCAACATCATCCACTGCCCCATCGGCAAGGTCTCTTTCGGGCGCGAAAAGCTGAGCGAAAATCTACAGGCGCTTCTCGGCGCCATCATCCGCGCCCGCCCCGCCGCCGCGAAGGGCCAATATATCCGCTCCTGCGTCGTGGCCTCCACTATGGGGCCCGGCATCAAACTCAACGCCGCCAAAATGGCGTAAAATCCATAGAGAAACAACAAGGGCATTGGGAAACCAATGCCCTTTTCCATAGACTGTTTCTACAGATAGACTTGTTTACAGGCGCTTGCGTAAAACGGCGGCCGGCGCGCGGGCCGGGGCGCCCGTTGTCACGAAAGGTTTGTGGTGAGATGACAGTTCCCAAGACCGGCGTCCTGCTGGTTGACGACGACGCGATGATCGCCGAGGCCGTCGCCTCTTTTTTCGAACACCACGGCTTTCGCGTCTTCACGGCGGGCAGCGGGCGCCGTGCGCTCGACCTCTTCGACCGGGAAAACATCGCGCTGGTCCTGCTGGACCTCATGCTGCCGGACCTCTCCGGCGAGGACGTCTGCCGGGCTCTCCGGCGGCGTTCGCGCGTGCCCATCATCATGCTGACGGCCAAGGCCGGCGAGGACCACGTGCTGGCGGGCCTCGGCCTCGGCGCGGACGACTACGTCCCAAAACCGTTCAGCCTCAAAGAACTCCACGCGCGCGCGCTGGCCGTGCTGCGCCGGGCGTGCGGCGACCTGCTGCCGCTCACCGTCAAAAATTCCTTCGGCGGCGGCGACCTCGTCGTCGATTTTGAAAAAAACCTCGTTTTGAAAAAACAGGCGCCCGTCGCGCTGACGCCCAGCGAAATCAGGCTTTTGTCGCTCCTCGTCCGCTTTCCGGGCCGTGTCTTTACGCGCGCGGAGCTCATCGAAAAGGCGCTGGGCAGCGAGTTCGACGGCTACGACAGGGCCGTTGACGGCCACATCAAAAACCTGCGGCAGAAGATCGAAGACGACCCCAGGGCCCCGGTCTATGTGCTGACCGTCCACGGTCTGGGCTACAAATTTACCGGGGCATGACGTTTTGAGGTGAGAGATATGGGCCGAAGTTTGCGGGCGCGGCTGTCTTTGACCACCGCGCTGGCCGTGCTGCTCACGGTGGCGCTGATCAGCCTGCTGGCCAATCTGCTGATCAGCCGCCGCTTCGAAAACTATGTCATGCGGCAGCAGAGCGTCCGCACGGCGGACATTGTAGAAAACGTCCTCCACCACTTCGACGGCCTGACATGGGACACGGAGGCGCTCCACGCGGCCGGCATGTACGCCCTGTACGACGGGTACATTGTCAAAGTGTCCGACAGAGAGGGGCGGCCTGTCTGGGACGCGGAAAACCACGACATGACGCTCTGCCATCAGGTCATGGATGAGATCTCCCAGCGAATGGAAAAATACCGCCCGAGCGGCGGGCGGTTTGTCACGCGGGATTATCCGCTGCAGCGGGACGGTCTCCCGGTGGGCACGGCCTCCATCGGCTACTACGGGCCGTATTTTTTGAGTGAGAATGATTTCCAATTTTTGTCAGCCTTGAACGAGATCCTCATCTCCGTCGGGCTCTTCGCTATGGCCGTCGCGTTTGTTGTCGGCGGTCTGCTGGCGCGGCGCCTCGCGCGGCCCATCACCAAGACGGTCGCCATCACCCAGCAGATTGCCGAGGGCAACTACGCCATTCGTTTTGAGGAGCGGACCAAAACCCGTGAACTGAGCGAACTGGTCGCCGCCGTGAATCATCTCTCCGTCGCGCTGCGGCGGCAGGAGACGCTGCGCAAGCGCCTTACCGCCGATGTGGCCCACGAGCTGCGCACGCCGCTCGCGGCGGTCGGCGCGCACCTGGAGGCCATGCTCGAAGGCGTGTGGGAGCCCACCGCGGCGCGTCTGCAAAGCTGCCACGAGGAGATCCGCCGCCTCGGCACGCTGGTGCAGGACCTCGAATGCCTGGCACAGATCGACAGTGAGAACACACACCTCGACCTTGCGCCGGTGAACCTGCTGGAGGCCGCCCGCAGTGCGGGCGAGAACTTCTCGGCCGCGCTGCGAAACAAGCGGCTGACACTCACGGTGGAGGGCGCGCCCGTCGTCGTCCGCGCCGACCGGGACCGGCTCGGCCAGGTGATGACGAATCTGCTCTCAAACGCGGTGAAATACACGCCCGAACAGGGGCATATCCGCCTCGTGACGGCGGACCTCGGCACGCAGGGCGCTCTCTCGGTCGAAGACACCGGCCCCGGCATCCCGGACGCCTCTCTCCCCCTGCTCTTCGAGCGGTTGTATCGGGCGGACCAATCCCGCGCCCGGGAGACAGGCGGCGCGGGCATCGGGCTCGCGATTGTCAAATCCATCGTAGACGCCCACCAGGGCGCCGTGACGGTGGAAAGCCGCCTCGGCCAAGGCAGCCGCTTCACCGTCACCCTTCCCAAACTGGAACTGTAATCGCAAAAGCCCCGGCGGGCGGGCTTTCCCCAAATCAGCGGGCACGCAACAGGAGCGGCCATCGAGAGACGGCCGCTCCTGTTGTTTTTAACGTGTGATTGCTTTTTCGCGGGTGCGGCTTACGGCACAATGGCCGTGGCGGGGTCGTTGATGGGTGTGTAGGCGCTGTCGCGGCGCCAGAGGAATGTCCTCACCTGCTGCCCCTTTGTGAGCCCATCGATGTCAACGGCAAAATCCGTCACCTTTCCGGCGGGCGCCGTCCCCTCCAGCATCCTGCTGCTCACCAACCGGCCTCTCGCGTCGTAGACGGCGTAGCCGTAGAGAAGATCCACGCTGTCCAGACCGTTCAAGACGGTATATCTGGCCTTGGCGTCCGTCTCCCGGATCTCGATGTTGTTGATCGCGGTCAGCGCGCCGTCCGCCAAATCGCCATAGACAAAGGTGCCCGTGAGGCCCGCGATGGGGATGTTCGGGGTTGCGGCGTTCTCGGCGTTGTCGCGGACGGTCACCGTGAAGACCGTGCCGTCGGACACCGTCCAGCCTCTCCC
>JAIRTA010000051.1 GCA_031255175.1 Oscillospiraceae bacterium
CGATGCCGACACTCTCTCGTCCCACCTCTAACAGCCCTTTCGTTCCTCAATAGCTCAGTTGGTAGAGCATGCGGCTGTTAACCGCAGGGTCGTTGGTTCGAGTCCAACTTGGGGAGCCAACTACCCCAGCAAGAGGCAGACACGAAAAACCCGCTGACTAAGCGGGTTTTTTGCTTGAAGAGGCGCGCCGGGTTTTTACTTACATATAATTGCAGGAGGGTTTGCGAAGTTGCGAAAGACGAAGATGCGCTGGGCGGCGGGACTTTTGGCCCTGTGTCAGTTGATAGGCTGCTCTCCGGCGGCCGGGCCGGCACCGGAGAAGACGCCGGGGACACTCCTGGTGTACGCGAGTTTTTACCCCATGTACGACTTCGCCACCAAGATCGGCGGAGACAGGGCGCGCGTGGTGAACATGGTGCCGGCCGGCATGGAGCCGCACGACTGGGAGCCCGCCGCCGCCGACATTGCGGGGCTGGAGGCGGCCGACGTGTTCGTCTACAACGGCGCGGGCTTTGAGCATTGGGTGGATAGCGTCCTGGGCTCGCTCGAAAACCGGTCCCTGGTCGCCGTGGAGGCGTCGCGGGGCGCCGTGCCGCAGGGGGAGACGCCGGGCCGTGCCGGCGAAGCGGAGGCGCGCGACCCCCACGTCTGGCTCAGTCCGCGCGCCGCCAAGGCGGAGATGCAAAACATCGCGGACGCCTTTGTGCAGGCCGACCCCGAAAACAAGGCGGTGTACGAAGAAAACCGCGCGCGCTGGGCCGAGGTGCTGGACGCGCTGGACAGGGAGTTTCGCGAGGCGCTGGACCCGCTGCCGCGCCGGGACGTGGTTGTCTCCCACCGGGCGTTTGGGTATCTGTGCGCGGACTACGGGTTGAACCAGGTGGCGGTCGAGGGGCTGTCGCCGGACGCAGAGCCGGACCCCGCGCGGGTGGCGGAAGTCATAGAACTGGCCGGCGCGCGGGACGTCCGCGTGATCTTCTTCGAGGAGACGGTAAGCCCGAAGGTGGCGGAGATCATCGCCGAGGCCGTCGGTGCGGAGACAGGCGTGCTGAGCCCGCTGGAGAGCCTGAGCGACGAGCGGCAGGCGGCGGGCGCCGACTATATCTCCGTCATGAGAGAAAATTTAGAAGCCCTGCGCGCCGCGCTGGCTTAAATTGTGATTTTATTGCGCTTCGCACAGCCCGGAGGGGGGAGAGATCATGGCCGATGTGATCGCCGCGCGCGGCCTAAGCTTTCGCTACGGGGATGAACCGGTCCTGTCTCGGGTCGATTTTTCGCTGCGGGCGGGGGACTTCGCCGCCGTCATCGGCGCCAACGGCGCGGGCAAGAGCACATTGCTGCGTCTGCTGTTGGGGGAGATCGCGCCGGACGCGGGGGATATCCGGCTCTTCGACCGGGACGTCCGCCGGTTCAAAGACTGGCCGCGGATCGGCTATGTGCCGCAGAAGGGGCTGGCGTCCGTCTCGTCCTTTCCCGCCACGGTGGAGGAGATCATAGAGGCCCACATCTCCTCGCGGACCGGTCCGCTTCGACTCTCGCGTGAGGCGCGCCGCGCCCGGGTGCGCCGCGCGCTCGCGTGGGTGGACATGGAGGATTACGCGAAGCGGTTGATCGGCCGGCTCTCGGGCGGGCAGCAACAGCGGGTCCTACTGGCGCGGGTGCTCGCGGGCGAGCCGGAACTCATGCTGCTCGACGAACCGACCGCCGGTGTGGACGCGGAGACCGTACAGGCCCTGTACGGTCTGTTGTCGCGCCTCAACCGGGAGACGGGCCTCACGGTCCTGATGGTCACACACGACGTCGCACGGGCGGCGGAGGTCGTGTCGCGGGTGCTGTGCCTCGAGGAAGGCACCCTGGTAGAACTGGGCCGCGCCCAACTCTATGAGGAACTTTCACACAGACATAAACACGAGATTAATTGATAGTTGACAATTATTTCCACAATCCTGCGTTCCTCTATTGTCCGCCCGCAGCATACCCACACGCCAGGGCCGCGGTTAGGGCCACACCTCTGCCAACAGACCCTCTACCACCCCACCGCCCCTATTGTCGCACAGTCAGTTCTATGTTACAATAAAAATACGGAAGAGGGTGACTCGCTTGAACGAGGGGCAAAACGTGCTCAAAAGCATACTCCCACCCACAGACGACGGCCGGCAGGTCAACCTCGAAATGCAGGCCTCCCGCATCGAAGAACTCCCGGGCGGCGAGCATGAGAATCTGAAAAACAAATCCGTGTACTACCTGTGCGACCTCTACGCCACCCAAAGCGTGAGGGGCAAAGACTACAACAAACTGGCCAAGACCTACCAAGTCACATTCTGCACCTACACAGTCTTCCCAGCGCGCAAGAGCTTTTACAACGAGTTCATCCTGCGCAACGAAGAGGGCGAACAACTCTCCGACGCGATCACGTCCGTCTTCGTGGAACTGTCGAAACTGGAAGACATCCTGCAAAAACCCGTGGAAAAAATGACCGCATTGGAGCAATGGGCAGTATTCCTGCAATACGCCGACAAACCGGACCGGCGCGACATCGTGGACCGCATCGCCGAGGCGAAGGGAGAGATCAAGATGGCACTGAACACGCTCATACACGTCAGCCAAGACGAACGCGAACGCGCAATCAACCGCAGCCGCCGCATGTGGCAGACCGACATGGAATCCAACCTAAACACCTCCCA
>JAIRTA010000054.1 GCA_031255175.1 Oscillospiraceae bacterium
GAACCAGTCGCCATCACTCACGTCCGTGAACGTCTTCGGCGCCTCGCCGGCGGTGAGTTTCAGGCCCAATACGGCCATCTTGGTGAACTCAGCGCGTGTGATGATACCCTTCGGGTCCAGCGTGCCGTTGGCGCGCCCGGCCAGGATGCCGGCGTCCGCCAACTCCTTGATGTAGGGCCGCGCCCAGTCGGAGATCTCGGCGGCATCCGGGAACTTCTGCCCCAGACCGTCGCCGCCGGGCAACGTCGCGCCCGGGCCTCCGGGAGACACAATGGGATTGTTGGGGGTGGGCGGACTGGACGCCCGCCCGTAAGTAAACGTTCCGGACGCGCCCTGCGTCGCGAGGACGGTCGGATCGGACGTACCACCCACTGTGACGGTGAACTGCGTGTCCGGGGCTACCGTCCACCCCCGGCCCCGGCCGTAAACAACGCTGCTTGTGCCGGGCTGTCCGGGTGCGGCGCTCGGCGTATAGACCAGCTCGTTTTCCGGATTGCCATCGTCATAATACTGCAAGTCGCGTTTTGTAATTGTAAAGTCTACCGTCTTGGTCTGTCCGGGAGCCAGGGCAACCTTGGCATAATGCTTGAGTTCTTTGACCGGCCTTCCTTCGGCCCGGTATGTGTTCGCGCCAAGGTAGAGCTCAACCACTTCCGACCCCGCCACGGACCCCGTGTTGGTGACGTCCACCGAAACCGTGACCGTCGCGCTGTCGTTGTCGGGCGTGAAGTAACTGCTGCCGACTTTGAGGTTGCTGTATGCGTACGTCGTATATGACAGACCGTAGCCAAAGGGGTACGCGACGCGGTCAGACTTTCCGAAGGTGTCGAAGTAGCGGTAACCCACGTATACGCCTTCGTCGTAATACTCGGGATCGGAAGACCAGGTAAGGCCCTCGTGCCCCTCCCGCGCCATAGCGATCGACGGGCTGTCATTGTATTCCAGCGGGAATGTAGACGGCAGCTTGCCGGACGGGTTGACTTTGCCGGTCAGGATGTCCAGCGTGGCGTTGCCGCCCTCAGTGCCCGGCAGCCAGATGTTCAGAATCGCGTCGGCACTCGCCTTGAAGGCTGAAACGTTGATAGCGGCGCCGGCGTTGATCAGAACGATCACCTTCTTGCCGGCCGCGTGGAACGCGCTGACAAAGGCCTCATACGAAGCCGTTTCCGCCGCGGAGAGGTCGAAGGACTCTTGCGTGTTGTCCGCGCCCTCGGCGGAGGGACGGGAGATCATGAACACGCCGTAATCCGCCGCGCTCGCGTACTGTGCAGCCTCCACAGCCGTGATCGCCGCGTTGGGTCTCACGATTTCGTGGGGCACGGTGTAACCGGCGTTTACAAAGCCGGTCTTGATGTCCACAGTGTATTCGGGGCTGAATGTCACCTGCGCGCTGCCGCCGCCTTCAACGATAAAGTCGTTGTAGTAAGTCATACCGCCAAGGTTCATTCCGCCGCCCACAAACGATGAGACATTCACAATCGCGACGTTTTTGGAGGGCTGAAGCGGCAATGTGCCTCCTTCGTTCTTCAAGAGCACCATCGCCTCGGCCGCCGTCGCCCGGTTGACCGTCCTGGACGCCTCATAGAGAGTCGTATCTTTGAAAGTAGTCGAGAGTCTGGCAACGTCCGCGGATGTCATTCCGTCGTACACACCCTTAAAGGTGTTAGATTTGACGACAGCATTCAGGATATTCCTGACATTGCGGTCGATCAGCGTGACTTTTTCCGCGAATGTCAAACCCGTGTTGTTGTCATAGACCCAGTTTGTCACCTGCGTGAGGTTGCCGCTCGGCATGGCGAGGTCGTTTTGCGCCTCCACCCAGTTGTCGGTTGGGATGTCGTGGGCACCGCCCCAATCGGTCATCACAAAGCCGTCAAAGCCCCAATCACCACGCAGGACGTCGGTCAGCAGCCAGGTGTTGGCCGAGGCATACTTTCCGTTGGGCCTGTTATAGGAGCTCATGACGGACCACGGTTTCCCGATGTCTGTGGCAAGCTCAAACCCACGCAGATAGATCTCGCGCATCGCGCGCTCTGACGTCAGGTTGACGCCACCGCTGCGGAACTGCTCCTGGTTGTTCAGCGCGTAATGCTTCAGCGTGGCGCCTACGCCCTCGCTCTGGAGGGCTTCCGTGTAGTAACCGGCCGTCACACCGGAGAGAACGGGGTCTTCGGAATAGTACTCAAAGTCGCGCCCGCCCAACGGGTTGCGCTGGATGTTCAGCGCCGGCCCAAGCATGTAGTCCACACCATATGCTTTCGCTTCCGCGCCGACGCGCTGGGCGATGGCCGCAGCCGCCTCCACGTTCCACGTCGCAGATATACCCGTGGGGTTTGTCCACACAGTGGCGTTGCTGCCCATGCGAACGCCCGTCGGCCCGTCGGACAGGGCAAGGGCCGGTATGCCATAAGCCGGGAGCGGCAGCGTTGCGCCGGCGACCCCGGTATTGGCGAGGCCCGCGGCGGCAGTGCCCGCGCCGGAGAGCAGGGATATCTTATCCGAGAGGAACATCTTTTCCACAACCTGCGGGACATTGGTCGCTGTCAGTTTGACAAGTCCATCGATAGCGGTGTAATAATAGAGCGACTTGAGCTCGATCGCCTCTCCCAATATGGTTGCCCGCGCGAGGGCCTGAACAACTGTCGCCTTGCCGTCGGCCGGCCGCGGCACGCTGATGTCTGCACCGAGCGCGTACACCGTCGCACCGCTTTCGGTTATCGTCAAAGAACTGTCAATCAGAGCGCCGCCTCTCAGGTCACGGCTTTCAATTTTGTACCAAACGTTTGTCACGTCGTTGTTATAATCTGTGTTGCTCAAAGTGAAACGCGTCGTGAGCGGATACGCGCTCGCGTCGCGGACGCCTGAAGCCTCTGAGGCGTCAAGTGACAACGCCAGCGCAAGGATGGAAACAACCTCGCTGTATTCGCCGTCTATTTTAACGGCGGCCTTGACGATTACAGGGTTCGGCGTCGATACGATCGGGAACTGCACAAAACCGAATAGGCCCCATGTCAGAATCGTCGCGTGAACTTCCGTGGCGGTGCTACTGGTCGGGTCACTGCCGTCCGTCGTGTAGAAGAAGGCGACGCGGTCACAGTCCGCTTGTGTCCCTCCCATTTGCGGGATGCTCGGATGGCTGAGCGTCACTGAGGGGCCCGCGGGACCCATAAACCCTCCAGTGGCACTGAACGTGAGTGTTGGCGGGGAGGGAGCCCAATCCGCAACCAATGTGATATCGGCTGTGACAGGGGTGCTAAAGTCATAGTCGGCATTTACGAGCTTCCAGCCTTCGAACACATACCCGACGCGCGTCGGCGTCTCCGTCGTGACCGGGCTGCCGCTGTTCACCACTTTGATCAGATTCTTGTTTTCCTTGTCCGCCGGATCTTCTTTGTAGCCGTGGTCAAACGTGACTTGCACTCTCTTTTCGATGCTATAGGCACTGTCAGCCAGGCCCTTGTTGACCGGCTCCGTCATGGGGGTCTGATTCCCGGCCACGAACGCCGTGTACCCGGGGTTGACGGTCGCATCAATCTTCTTTGTGACGCCGGCGGCCCATGTCAGACCGAAGCCGAAGTCGTACTCGTTGTTCGCGGAATCTTTGTAAGGAACCATATCGCGCGGGACATCCTCGTACTGCTGCTCCACTTCGTTCATGTCTTTCGGGAACTGCATCGGCAGCATACCCGTCGGAGCGATGGCGGTCAGATTGCCGCTCTGCTTGCCGTA
>JAIRTA010000072.1 GCA_031255175.1 Oscillospiraceae bacterium
TCCCCGCCCCGCCTGTCCGGGGCGGGGACTTTACAAAGGCACAATCATGCGATATTTTACTTATTTTTCCAAAACAATCTCCGTGATATTTATCAAAATTCATATGCAAAATCGTTGACCTTTGCAATATTCTGTGATATACTTCTCCTCGCAGAATGGTGCTTCGATAATGGGAAGAAGGGGCCGTGAGGCGCTTCCGAAATCCCGGGTGAGCGGGCAAGGAGGAAGGGCCCATGAAGAAGATTGAGGGGGTAAAACAGATGTCTCATTCCGTGAAATTCCGTCGCACATCTCTCGCGCTTTGCCTTGTTATGGTGTTGTCTTTGTTTGTGTGGAGCAGCGCGCCGTCTTTGGCCGCCGACTCCGAGGCGCCGGCGTTGGTCTACGGCGACGGCTGGTTCGGGCCGCAGATCACGGTGACGCACCCGTGGATCAGCGCGGCCAATGTCAGTGCCGACCCCGAAAACAGCCCGCACAGAGTCGCGGGGTATTACACGGCCGACGGGACGGTTCCCACCGAGGATTCCCCGGGGCGCGTTGAGATGTCGAATTTTTGGGGTTTCTTCGTCTCCGCCTCCATTCCGCCGGTGAGCGGCCGCATCAATGTACTCCTTGTGCTGGACGCCGAAGACGGAAAACAGTACAGTGAGATCGGCCATGTCGATGTGACGCCGGTGGCGCCGACGACGCCGAGCGCCTCCGGTCTGTACGCCGCGGCGGCGCTCGCCTCCGGCATCCGGCTCGACCACGCGGAGGGCGCGCGCGTGCGCATTCACTACACCACGGGGCTGGGCGCGTACGACGCCGTCACCGGCACTGTGGACACATCCGGCGTGACGCCGCCCACCGAGGACAGCCCCGGCATTGCCGCGGGCGGATACATCCCCGTTGTGGGCGCGACGAGCTCCGAGGCGTTTGTGGTCAAGGCCATCGGGGTGTACAGAGACGCCACCGGCACGGTCTATCTGGGCACGGACGTGGCCGTATTCTCCTACCGCGTGGCGGAGACGCTGCCGAAGCTGCGCGGCGCGGAGAACATCGATGAGGTCATCGCCGCACTGTCGCTGGAGGAGCGCGTCGCCCTCACAAGCGGCGTGGGCGGGGACCCGACGAGCCTGTTAAACGGCTCCAACTTCCCGGAAGAGCTCAACATGGAAAACGGCCAGCCCATGTTCAGCCAGGGGCTCCCCTCGGGCGGCCCCGCGGGCGGCACGCTGGCGATCCCGCGGTTTAACATACCGTCGCTGGTGCTCGCGGACGGCCCGTCCGGGGTGCGGATGTGGAAGAACGCGACGGTGTGGATGGCGCCGGCGGGCATCGGTTCCACCTGGAACGAGGCGCTCTCGGGCGAGATCGGCGCGCGTGTGGCGGAAGAGGCCAAGCACTACGCGGTGGACATCGTGCTGGGCCCCGGGCTCAACATGCAGCGCAACCCGCTGGGCGGGCGCAACTTTGAATATTATTCCGAAGACCCGTACATCACGGGCAAGTCCGCCGCCGCGTACGTGGAAAAGATCCAAGCGGGCGGCGTGGGCGTGTCTCTCAAACATTACGTGGCCAACGACTCCGAGTCGAACCGCGGCCAGGGCGATATGATCCTATCCGAACGCGCGCTGCGCGAGATCTACCTGCGCGGGTTTGAGATCGCGGTGGAAAAGAAGCCGTGGACGATCATGACGGCGTACAACAAGACAAACAGCGCAAACGAGGGCGGCCGGGCCATGTCCGGCAACAAGTTCCTCGTGACGGACGTGCTGCGCGGGGAGTGGGGCTTTGACGGCTTTGTCATGTCCGACTGGGGCGGAGACTATGTGCCGCCGGAATCTCTCGAGGCGCAGATGGACCTGGGCGAGAACAGCCGCAACACGGCGTCGGTGCACGCCTGGATCGACGACCCGGCCATCACGCCGGCGGAGAGAGAGCGGCGCATCGGGCTCGTGAACCGCAGTGTAAAGAACATTTTGAACGTGCTTGTCAAGACGTCGGCCTTTACGGGCGAATACGGCGAACTGAAAGAAGACGGCACATACACGGAGCTCACGCAGCGCCAGGTGAGCGAGCGTTCGAACGCCTTCGGCACGTCCGAGGTGTACCGCGAGTCCGCCAAGGTGAACAAGCAGGCGGCGGACGAGGCCATTGTGCTGCTGAAGAACGCCGGGGGCGCGCTGCCGCTGGCGGGGACGGAGAAAGTCGCGCTGGTGACAAGCCCGCTGGCGTGGTCGGAACTCTTTGAGGGCCGTTGGTACAACGACAGCGCCTCTGTGGGCGACATCGTGGTGCAGGGCACAGGCAGCGCGCAGATCCGCTTTAACAACAACACGACCGAGTACAGCCCGACGCTGTATGACGCGCTGGAAGACCGCGGGTTTGACGTGATCGACTGGCGGATCGGCGGGGCGATCATCAACGCGTCCGGTGCGGACGGAGCGGCCCGCGCGGTGGCGGCGATTCCGAACACGCCGAAACTGGACGGCGTGATAGAGATTGCCAACCCGGCCGCGCCTGTCACGGGCGACGCGCTGGAGCAGGCGGTGACGGCGGCGGCGGAGACGGCCCGGCCCGTGGCGCTGGCCGCGGCGGCGGCGGCGGACGTCGGCATCTATGTGCTGACGCGCGTGGCCGGCGAGGGCGCGGACCTGACGGTGGCGGAATTTGACCTGACGGTGGCGGAGAAGGGCGTTTTGAAAGCCTATTCGGAGGCCTTCCGCGCGGCGGGGAAGAAGCTGATCGTACTGCTGAACGCGGGGTCCGCCGTAAACACGACGGAGTTTAGGGCGCAGACGGACGCGATTTTGGCGGTGTGGAACCCGGGGACCGAGGGCACGCGGTCGATCGCCGACATCTTAAAGGGCGCGGTGAACCCGTCCGGGAAGCTCGCGCAGACGCTGCCGCAGACATACAGCGACAGCCCGTCCGTCGCGATGCGGACCGAAGAGCGCAAAGACCTTCCGTTCAACTCCATGCCGGCGGCCTACTACGACGAGGGTGTCTATGTGGGGTACCGCTACTTCGAATCGCACCCCGAGACCTATGATACGATGGTGGCCTATCCGTTCGGCTACGGCCTCAGCTACACGAGCTTCAGTTTCAGCGATTTGACACTGGACAAGACGCTGTTTGCCAAAGACAACCCGAACGAGACAGTCCGCGCGACCGTGCAGGTGAAGAACACCGGCAACGTGGCCGGCAAAGAAGTCGTGCAGCTCTACCTGAACGCCGACACCTGGGAGGCGGAAGGACGCCCGCGGCAGGAACTCAAGGCCTACGCGAAGACGAAACTCCTACAGCCCGGCGAGAGTGAGACCGTCACGCTGACGCTGGACCTGAGAGACCTGCAATATTTTGACGACGCCAACCCGGCGAACGACCTGAGCGATGTGACCTACGGCAATGGGAGAGGCTGGACGGTGTCCGACGGCACGGTCTTCACGGTGACCGTCCGCGACAACGCCGAGAACGCCGCAACCCCGAACATCCCCATCGCGGGCCTCACGGGCACCTTTGTCTATGG
>JAIRTA010000002.1 GCA_031255175.1 Oscillospiraceae bacterium
GGTTGTGTTTACGGGCGCGAAGGACGATTTGCTCGAAAAGTACGTCCGTGTCACGGGCGCTCCGGAAGAGATCAATCCGGAACAGAGAAAACGCATCATCGGCTACCGCAAGCACGGCACGGGGTTTGAGGGCCTGGTCGAAGACGCGCGCGTCCGCGAAATGCCGGTCTCTCTGCTGATCGAACCGACGACACTCGACGAAATCATCACGTTTATGAATAGGGAGGCGAAGATCGATGCGTAAATTGCCGGCGTTTGTCAAGCTGGACTTTGTCACCGCAAAGCCGTACCTAAAACCCGTGGCTCTGCTCGTTTACGCCGCCGTCGCGGGGTTTCTCACGGTTCAGTCCGGCAACCTGCTGTCGGGAATCGGCGTCGGCCTGATGGTTGGCACGCTGAGCCTCAGTTACCCGTTTGCCGTCGGCGAAAAGAGCAATATGGACGCCCTTTACATCGCCCTCGCCGTGAGCCGGCGCACCGTGGTGACAGGCCGGTATATTTTTGTGCTGCTCGTGGATCTGTGCGCGGTGGTATTTTCCTGCCTGTTTTCGCTCGCGGCAAGCTTTATACTGCCGGGAATGGGTGTGAGCCTTGACACGGGCGGCGCGTTCGCGGGGCTTGCGGTCCTCGCCGCGCTGTTTGTCTTGATTCAAACCATGCAGCTTCCGATATTTTTTAAGTTCGGCTACACGAAAGCGAAAATAGCCAGCGTCATGCCCTTTGTCTTCATTATGGCGGTCACCGCGGCGGGTCTCGCGAGTTCTCCCGGCGGTTTGGCGGAGCGCATGTCCGCCGCCTTGGCGTGGGCGGCGGACACACCCGCGGCGTATGTGCTCGCCTGTTTGGCGTTTTTGGCGTTTGTTTTCGCGTCGTATCGTCTCTCGCTCGCGTTTTATAAAAGACGTGATTTTTGATTTGGGGTTGTGTTGCGGGGGGTAGATGGGAGGTTGGATTGGGGGGCGCACATGTGGGTGCGTCCCTTTTGTTGTGTGTATGGGGTGGTGGTTGGGTATAATATGCCAATAAATACCAATCACCACCAATCATCGGTCGTCGGTTGGGAAAGGGAGGTCCTGTGATGGATCGACGCGGGTACGCGCGGGTGTCTTTGCAGCGGGCGCTGAACAGGCGGATGTTGGAGACGGGGAAAATTTCTCAAAACAGGTACGCGATTGTCGAACGGGCGCTGCTTTCCCAATTGACAAGCCGGGGCGGCCGGGCTATAGTGGGAGAGGAGGAGGAGAGAGCGCCTTGGAACTGCTGAAAATTCGGCGGCTGCTGGAGAGCGGCCGGAGTGTGTTTGACCTGCCGCTGCGGGTGGCCTATTACGCGCGCGTGTCCACCGACAAAGACGGCCAGCGCCATTCGCTGCACAACCAGATTGAGCACTACGACCGGTACATTGAAGAAAACCCCAACTGGACGCCGGCCGGCCGCTATGTGGACGAGGGCGTGAGCGGCACCGGAGTCGCGAAGCGGGAGCAGTTTCTGCGCATGGTGGAGGACGCCCGCGCGGGCCGGTTCGACTTCCTGGTCACCAAGGAGATCAGCCGCTTTTCCCGCAACACGCTGGACTCCATCCGCTACACACAGGAGTTGTTGGCGCACGGTGTGGGCGTGCTCTTCGAGGCCGACAACATCTGCACCTTCTCGCCCGACGCCGAGTTGCGCCTTACGATCATGGCCAGCATCGCGCAGGACGAGGTGCGGCGCACCGCCGAACGCGTGAAATTCGGTTTCAAACGCGCCGTCGAGCGGGGGCGCGTTTTGGGGGCCGACAACACGACGGGCTACCGCAAAAAAGACGGCGTGCTCACGGTCGACGAGGCGGGGGCGGCGCTTGTGCGCCGTGTGTTTGCGCAGTACGCGGAGGGCCGGTGCGGTCTCCGCCGGATCGCGCGGGATTTGCAGGCGGAGGGCTTTGTGGACGCAAAGGGGCGCATGTACTCCTACGCATCTCTGCATGGGATGCTGAAAAATCCGAAATACAAGGGCTACTACTGCGGACGCAAGTACACGACGCTCGATTACCGCACGCACAAGGTGGCGCGGCTGGATGAGTCCGACTGGGTCCTGTACCGGGACGAGCGCATTCCTCCCCTGGTCTCGGAGGAACTGTGGGACAGGGCCAACGCGCTGCTGCGCGAGCGGGGCGCGCGTATGCGGGCGCACGCCGCCGCGTGCCAGTCGCGGTACCCTTACAGCGGCAAACTGTTTTGCGGCGCGCACGGCGACGCCTTCCACCGGCGCGTGCACCGGAGCCGCCGGGGCGCGCGGGAGTGCTGGTACTGCCGGCAGTACCGGCTGAAGGGGCGCGCGGGGTGCGACAGCCCCGCGGTTCACTCCCGGGAGCTGGACATCATCCTGGCCGACGTCTTGCACCGGGTCTTTGCCGACCGGGCGGAGGTGATCGACGGCCTGGCCGCGCTGTACGCCCAAACGCGGACGGACCGGAACCACGAGGCCGCGTGCGCCGCGCTGCGGACCCGGGAGCGTGCGCTGCGCGCGCGGCGCGACAAATTGCTGGAGCTGTATGTGGAGGGTGTCATCACAAAGCCGGAGTTTGCCGAGCGAAACGGCGAGGCCGGCGCGCAGCTTGCGGCGCTCACCGCCCGCGCGGCGGCGCTGGAGGCCGAAAGCCGGGCAGAGGCCGGGGAGGCCGGGCAGATCGAAACACTGCGCCGCGCCCTGGAGACGGAGTGGGCCGACGCCGCGCAAAACGGGTTGGGGGCCTGCTTGCTGGAGAGAGCCGTTGTCCGCAAAGCGGAGGCGCCGAACGCCGCGCGGCTGGAGCTCCGCCTTAAGACGGGCCAAACATGGCTCGCGGCGCTGGACCGAACCGGCCGCGGCCTTTCGCTCTGTGAGATCGGCATTTCACAGGCGCAGGTTTCCCGCCTTGAGAAAAACGCCTTCCAGCAGATCCGCAAAAATCTCTGAGAGATCCAAAAATTTCCAATATCTTAAAAAACGCCACAGAAAGAGGAGGGGCCTTGATGAACGGGACAAAGAAATACCGGTTTGAGACATTGCAGCTCCATGTGGGGCAGGAGGCGCCCGACCCCGCGACCGACGCGCGGGCGGTGCCGATCTACCAGACGAGTTCCTATGTGTTCAAAGACTGCGCGCAGGCCGCGGGCCGCTTTGCGCTGACGGAGGGCGGCAACATCTACACACGGCTGATGAACCCGACCTCCGACGTCTTCGAGCGCCGCATCGCGGCGCTCGAGGGAGGCGTTGGGGCGCTGGCCACGTCGTCCGGCGCGGCGGCCGCCGCGTACGCGGTCCAGAACATCGCCCGGGCGGGCGACCACATCGTGTCGGACAACGCGATCTATGGCGGTACATACAATCTGTTTGCCAACACGCTGCCCGACAGCGGGATCGAGACAACTTTTGTGGACGGCGGCGACATCGCCCATTTTGAACAGGCCATCCGCCCCAACACAAAGGCCGTCTTCATCGAGAGCCTCGGAAACCCCAACTCGACGATCATCGACATCGGCGCGCTGGCGGAGATCGCCCACCGGCACGGGATCCCGCTGATCGTCGACAACACCTTTGCCACGCCCTACCTGCTGCGCCCCATCGAGCACGGGGCCGACGTCGTCATCCACTCCGCGACCAAGTTCATCGGCGGGCACGGCACGTCCATCGGCGGCGTGATCGTGGACGGAGGCCGGTTTGACTGGGCGCAGAACGACAAATTCCCCGGCCTGTCCCGGCCGAACCCGAGCTACCACGGCGTCGTGTTCACCGAGGCCGCCGGGGCCTTGGCGTATATCCTCAAAGTCCGTACGACGCTGATGAGAGATACCGGCGCGGTGCTCAGCCCCTTCCACTCCTTCCTGTTTTTGCAGGGGCTCGAAACCCTCTCTCTGCGCGTGGAGCGGCATGTGGCCAACGCCCTGCGGGTCGTCGACTACCTCGCCGCGCACCCGAAGGTGGAGAGGGTCAACCATCCGAAGCGCCCGGACCACCGCGACCACGCGCTGTACGGGCGGTATTTCCCCAATGGCGGCGGTTCGATCTTCACCTTTGAGATCCGCGGCGGAGCGGAGACGGCCAAGCGCTTCATCGACCGGCTGACGCTCTTCTCCCTGCTGGCGAACGTGGCGGACGTGAAGTCGCTGGTCATCCACCCGGCGTCCACGACGCACTCGCAGATGAACGAGGAGGAGCTGCTGGCCTCCGGCATCAGGCCGAACACCATCCGCCTCTCCGTCGGTACGGAACACATCGACGACATCTTGGAGGACCTCGCCCAGGCGTTTGACGCCGTGGAGTGAGGCGCCGCGCGGTCAGCGGTATGTTGTCAGCTGCGCGCCGGAATAGTAGCGGGCCAGGATCTCCTCGTAGGTGTGGCCCTGAAGCGCCAGGGCGCGGGCGCCGTATTGGCTCATGCCGACGCCGTGGCCGTAGCCGACGGTGCGGAAGATCAGAGTTTCGCCGTCGGCCGAGACCTCAAAATTGGCCGAGCGCAGTTCGGCCGCCGCGCGCACCTGAGGGCCTGTCAGCGTCACGCCGCCCACCGGGATTGTGACGACCCCGCCCGAAGGGCTGCGCGTGGGCGTGCCGAACCAACCGGCGGGCGGGCCGTCCAGCTTTGCCTCGGGGGCCATCGCCCGCACGGCCGCGCGGAACGCGGCGGCCGGCAACTCGACGCGTCCGGCGTAGCCGGGCGCGTCCGTTTCGCCGGGGCTCTCCGCCGCCTGGAGGTAGGGGATGTCCGCGCCCCACACGTCGGCGGCGCGCTCCGTGCGGCCGCTGGAGATCGCGTGAAATACCGCCGAAATGGGCTGGGCGTCGTAGACGAGGATCTGGGCGTCGGTGTCGCGCACCGCGCGCGTCACGGCCTCGGCGGCGCGCGCCGCGCCGTCGCCCCAGCGGGCGAGGGCGTCCGCCCGCGGGAGATAGGCCTGGCAGTGCGCGTAGTTGTCACAGATGTCGGCGCCCTTGTGCGCGGCGGGCGGGCCGTTTGCCCCGCGCGCCGCGCGCTGTTTTGACACCGCGTTTGTCCGGGCCGCCACGCTCTGCGCGCGCAGGGCCTCCGTGGGGAAGTCGGCCGGCATCTCGGCCGCCAGAACGCCGAACAGGTACATAGACAGGCTCATCTCCTGCACCGTGTCTCCCACCAAGACGCGGATCTTATGCGTCTCGTCTCCGCCGCCCTCCGCCGGCGCGGCGGAGAGCGGCGCGGCCCCGGCGGACGGCCCTCCGCCGGCGGAAGGCGGGGCGTCGGGCCGGGGGAGGGGCGCGGTCAGGTTCGCGGCCGGGCCCGCCGCGGGCGGGCGCGGGTCCGGCACCAAGACGCCGTCGGCGTCCGCCGGCGCGCGCCGGCCGGCCGCGAGAAGCGGCAGCAGGAACAGTGTCAGCGTCAGCGCGGTGGTCAGCGCGAGAAAACGTCTCATGGTCATCACCTTTTGCAAGTTTTTACAATTGATCTTTCATTATGAAGGTTGACAGCGCCTCTGTCTTGGAGTATACTAAAGACAATGGAAGGAAGAAAGCCCCAATATCGCAGGCGTCTTGTCCGTTTTTATTCTTTGCAAAGACGGATCGAGGGGGAGGGCGCGTGAAATATACGATCTATCTTCCTTCAATTTCAGAGGAAATGATCCGCGCCGCCGCGGAGGGCGTTTCGGCGCGGAGCGCAAGTTTTGATCTTGCGACCATCAGACAGAGAAGGGGTGTCCGCATTGGATTTTTTGAACCGGGAGACCCATGATTTTATCATGAGTGTATGCGACGCTTACGCGCGCTATAACCGGATCGACCCTGAGCATTACGCAAACTACCGCGTAAAACGGGGGCTGCGCAACGCAGACGGCACCGGCGTGCTGGCCGGCATCACCAAGATCGGCAGCGTGCAGGGCTATGTCATGCAAGACGGGGAACGGGAACCGGCCGACGGCCGGCTCTACTATCGGGGGATCGACATCGCAGACCTCATCGAGGGGTTCAGCGGCGAAGGGCGCCTGGGGTTTGAGGAGACATGCTATCTGCTGCTCTTCGGCCACCTGCCCGCGTCCGCGCAGCTCGAGGCGTTTTCGGCCCTGTTGGAGGAGGCGCGCACGCTTCCGGACCACTTTACGGAGGATATGATCTTCAAAGCGCCCAGCCCCGACGTGATGAACAAGCTGGCGCGCGCCATTTTGGCGCTCTATTCCTACGACCCGGAGCCGGAGAACCGCGAGCTGCCCAACGTGATGCGGCAGAGCCTCGAGCTCATCGCCCGCGTGCCGCTGCTCGTGGCCCACGCCTATTCGGTCAAGCGCCACTACTACGACCACGAGAGCCTGGTGGTGCACCACCCGAAGAAAGGGCTCTCCATCGCGGAGAATTTCCTGCACGGCGTGCGCCCGGACGGGCAGTTCTCGCCCGAGGAGGCGAGGCTGCTCGACATCTGCATGGTGCTCCACGCCGAGCACGGCGGCGGCAACAACTCGGCCTTTGCCTGCCGGGTGCTGACGTCCTCGGGGACAGACACCTACGCGGCGCTCTCGGCGGCTGTGGGCAGCCTGAAGGGCCCCCGGCACGGCGGCGCCAACGCCAAGGTCATGGAGATGTTCTCCCATATCCGCGCCGGGGTAAAAGACTGGAAAGACGACGACGAGGTCGCGGCTTTTCTGACCCGCCTGATCCGCCGGGAGGCGGGCGACGGCAGCGGGCTCGTCTACGGCATGGGCCACGCCGTGTACACAATCTCAGACCCGCGGGCCGTGATCTTAAAACGCTTCGCAAAGAAGCTGGCGGCAAAGAGCGGCATGTTGGAAGAATTTTTGCTCATGGAGGCCGTGGAGCGGATCACGCCGCGTGTCTTCGCGGAGACGAAGGGAGACACAAAAGTGATCTCGGCCAACGTGGACATGTACTCCGGCCTCGTGTATCAGATGCTCGACATCCCGGAGGCGCTCTACACGCCGATCTTCGCCATCGCCCGCACCGTGGGCTGGTGCGCCCACCGCGTTGAGGAACTCGTCAGCGGCGGCCGCATCATCCGCCCCGCCTATCGCTCGGTGGTCTCCCGCAAACCCTATGTACCGCTGAAGGAACGCTGACGCGCGGAAATAAGGCCCGTCCAAAAAAATTAGGTTTTTTTTGGACGGGCCTTGCTTTTTTCATCAAAATTCAGTACAATAAAGACAGTCCTCGGGGGCGGCGGCGTAAATGCCTTGCCTGGCGCCCCGGGCGATGATTTTACGACAGAACGGAGGAGTTTTGTGGCTTATCATATCGACGAGGAGTGCATCAGCTGCGGCGCCTGTGAGCCGGAATGCATCGTGAACTGTATCTCCGCGGGCGACAGCACGTATGTCATCGACGAGGAAGCTTGCGTAGAGTGCGGCGCCTGCGCCGAGGTGTGCCCGGTGGGCGCGCCGAAGGCAAAGTAAACGCATGGGAAACACAAAGGGGGCGGCCGGGTCCGCCCCTGTTTTTTATGTCCCCACGGAGTGCGTCCCGACGGAGACGATCGGCCCGTTTACGCTGTACCGGCCGCCGTCGCAGTTTCCGCTCGGGGCGGACAGTGTGCGCCTGGCCCGCTGGGCCGCGCCGAAGGCGGGCGAGAGGGTCTGTGATCTCGGTTGCGGCACGGGCGCGCTCATTTTGCTGCTGCTGGCGCGGCAGCCGAACCTCACGGCGGACGGGGTGGAGAACGACCCGGAGGCCTGCGCCTGGGCGCGCGCCGGGGTTTCGCGCTCGGGGCTTGCGGACCGCGTCCGCATCTGCGAGGGCGACTGGGCGGAGATCCGGCGTCTGCTGCCCGCGGGCGGGCACACGCTGGCCGTTTGCAACCCGCCCTATCACATTTTGGGGCATGGCCGGCCCGCGCGGACGCACACGGCGGCGCGCGCGGCGGAGGCCGACACGCCCGCGGCGGTGTGTGCCGCGGGTGCGTGGGTGCTGCAAAACGGGGGGCGTCTGGCTCTGTGCTGCCCGGCCGGCCGTCTGCCCGATTGGATGACGGCGGCGCGCGCGGCGTGTTTGGAACCCAAACGGCTGCACCTGGTCGGCCGGCCCGTTCGTCTGGCACTGCTGGAGGCCCGCAAACAGGCCGGCCCGGGGTTGGAGATCACGATGGAGGACTGACGCGCCGGTGCCTCAGACCGGCGGCTGCGCCTCTAAAAAGGCCTCCAATTCCACCTGCACCTGGTCGTAACTGAAGTCGGACACCAACGAGCCGATCCGTTGGATGAGGTCCTCGTGCGCCTGGTAGTGGAAGGCCGTCAGCGCCGTCATGGTCTGGCGCATCGCGGTGATGTCGTACTGCGCGGCGGCCTCAAGCAGCGCCCGGAGCGTGTCGCGGTCCGGCGCGGGGCGCAGTTCTTTCGGCGGCGCGTCGGGCTTTGCGCTCTCCGCCTCCGCCAAGCAGGCGGCGAGCCGCGTGAGCAGACAGTCCGCTTCGGCGAGAAAGACGTCGTGGCCGGCCGCGACGCCGGCGCGGTCGCCCGCCTTGGAGGCGATTTCCAGCGCCTCCGCCCTCTTGCCCAGGGAATCGGCCCCGACGCCGTAGCAGCTCCCCTTGATGCCGTGCGCCAGCACGGTGTACTCCCGGGTGGCCGGCTCGGCTTGGCGAAGATCGGAGAGATAGCGCGGGATAGATTCGAGGAAAGAACGCAAGATCTGCAGGTATGTGTCCAGGCGGCCGCCAAAGCGCTTCAATCCGCCCTCTGTGTCGATGCCGTCGATGCGCAGGCGCGCCGCGCCGTCGGTGTCATTGTTCATACCGGTACCTCTGAATCTTGATATTGAGATGAAGATCGAACGCGGAGGGCGCTGTGCGCCGGCCGCGAAAGAGGCGTCACAAAATGCAGATGGTTACGGAGATGTTTTGCAAGTTGTTGACGCTTCGGCCGTTCGGCAGCGTCGCCGGCACGATCTCCCCGCCGGAATAGACGAAGTGATGGGGGCCGGCCTCCGCGAGGAGTTCCGTCACACACGTATGCTCCACCATGTTGTTGATGCCAAGGGCCCAGTAGCGCGCCGCGCAGGAGTAGATCAGCATCCCGCGGCCCTGGGCCTGCGCCAGCGCATCCTTCAGAATGGCCCGCACCGTGGTCATGACCTCGTTCGGCCCCACATTGGCGATGCCCAGCGTGGCGCCGACCGGAATGCCGCCGCCGCACGCCACATAGCCCTCGGGCGTCGTGGCGACGCCGGCGCGGATCAGTCGGACGCCGTCTCGGGTCTCGATCACAAACGAGATGGTTTCGAGGCTCGACACGCTGCCGTTTTCTGCCAGCCCGATCGATTCGAGGTAGCGGACCGCGGGCATGTTGTTTACGGTTTGCAGGATGTTGCGGTCCGCGGATGTGATGACGGCCTTTTGCCGCAGGATGTGTTCTTCCATTGTGATGTGCTTTTCCAGCGTGGCGATGCTGAGGAAGATCGGCTCCGCCGGGCCCATCACGGCCAGCACCACCAATGAATTTTTCCAATAATCTCCATTCATGAATGTGTACGCCTCGCGGAGGCCGAGGTCGTTGGAGATGGCGACGGCGCCGAAGGTGGGCAGATGGTTCGACGCGGCGTCCAAACGGTCGAGGAACTCGTCTCCGCTGATGGAGGCGATGAAGGGGACAAACGTGACCAGCATGGCGGGTTTTTCGCTTTGGTCCGCCAACAGGCGGTTGTAGAGGACGTCCACCTCGTCGCCCACCTTGTTCTCGACCGGCGCGGTGGCGCCGCACAGGAAGGACACCTCATCGCTGGCCAGCACGGTTATCGTCAGGACGAGCGGTCCCATGACCCCGGGCACCTCCATGCTGATCGACGTACAGCCCACCAGATCGAAGGAGAGACGCTCGTGCAGCGCCTTCACAACGCCCAGCTTCAAAAAGTCGGGGTGACAGTGCACGATCCCCACGCGCCAGCGCGGGAGTGTGTCCTCGGGGGGGAGCTGCGACAGAATTTCTTCGGTCGCGATGTCGACGTCGTCGATCTCCTCTGTGAAAGCCGTAAACAGTTTGATCAAGCTTACTCACCTCTCGCATTCGCGCGGTGTCCGCGCGTATTTTTGACTGATTTTGTAAATATTTGCGCTTTTTTCATTGTATGCTTGTTTTTTGGAAATTGCAAGGAGATGTGGCGCGCGGCCGGGCGTGCGGAGAAGCCGCATCAGGCCCATTGACTTTTGACGGGAAATCGTTTACAATAAAGCTAAGCTTATGACAGAACACGAGTAAATGATCGCCAAAAAGTTCCTCATATTTGCCGGGGAAATATCAAAGTGTGCGCAAACAGACCGGAAAAAGGTTCGAAAAAAGAACTTTTTGGATAAAGTTGGAGGTCGCGGCCCCGTGCTGCGGCGTACCCAAAGAGAGGCGGACCGTGAGCATGGAAGAGTCCTGGGACAGAGCGGTGGTTGTGGCGGTGGACGATGATCCAATCATTTTGCATTCGATCCTATCCGTCTTGCAGTCGGAATACAGCGTGCGTCCGTTTCCCTCCGGGGAGAGCGCGCTGAAATACCTGCGTAACAACCCGGCCGACTTGATTGTGCTGGACTACTACATGCCCGGGATGACGGGGCATGAACTGCTGTTGCTGCTGCAGGCCGACCCGGTGCTCAAGGAGATCCCCGTTATCTTCCTCACGGGCTCGACGGACGGGGACGGCGAGGCGGAAGCGTTGGAGATGGGGGCGTCGGATTATCTGCTCAAACCCATCCGGCCCAAGGCGCTGCTCACCCGTGTGCGTCTCCAGCTCGAACTGCAAAGGCACCGCCGGCATCTCGAATCGCTGGTGGACGAGAAAATGTACCAGCTCAGGCAGATCAATCGCCAGTTGGAGCTGCGCGAGCGGACCACAATGAACCTGCTGGCGCGCGCGAGCGACCTGCGCGACCCGGAGACGGGGACGCACGTCAACCGCACGACGGAATATGTCCGGATCATCGTGGCGGACCTGATGCTCCACCCGGTGCAGGGGTACGAACTCACGGTGGACGAGGGCTACGCGATTGTCGAGGCCGTCAAACTGCACGACATAGGGAAGATCGCGATGCCGGACAGCGTACTGCTGAAACCGGGCCGGCTGACGCCGGAGGAGTTTGAGATCATCAAGAAACACCCGATTTACGGTGAGGAGATGCTGCACGAGGCCGTGGAGGAGATGAGAGACGACCTGCTGCTGCTCACGGCGCGGGACATCGCGTTTGCGCACCACGAGAAGTGGAACGGTGCGGGCTACCCCCGCGGGCTCTCCGGCGCGGACATTCCCCTCAGCGCCCGCATCGCCGCCGTGGCGGACGTCTTCGACGCGCTCACATCCCAGCGGCCCTACAAGAAGCCCTTCCCGACACAGATGGCCTTCGACATCATCTACAAAGACGCCGGGGCCCATTTCGACCCCTACATCGCGCAGGTGGTTCAGCGCCACGAGCGGGATTTCGAACGCGTCGCGCGGGAGATCTAGGCGTTTTCATAAGGGAATCCCAATATACTTATCGAAAGACTTTCGTTTTTCAATGAGCGCGCCCGCGACGAAAAACCGGTCCCGATACAGGTAAAAAATAGAAATTGCCCCCATAAGAAACACACCGCACACGGCCGCCGAAGGGCGGCTCCTGCGGCATTGCCGTGTTATATGTTCGAACAACCCCCGCGACGGAGTCAGAAAAAATCCGTCTGCGGGGGTGTTTTCATGGAACAGAGGAGAGGTGTGACAGCAAAAAGCCGAACCGACAACCGCCGACTCGACGCGGCAATCTGTAAAAAGCATACTTTTTTGATGCGCCGTTGGAGTTTCCCATGCCGACGTTCCTGTGCAAATATACAAAAAATAGAAACCATATCTTGACTGTAGAAGCAATATGTAGTAAAATGTATAATGTATTGCTTTATAGTATGCTTTTTGTAAAAAGTATATCTTTTTAGGAGACGAAGGGGTGACGAGGGAGAGAGCGCGGACCGGCGGCCGGGTGTGTGTGCAGCGCACCCGGAAGCGGAGGAGAAGACCGGCGCGATTTGCTTACCACACCATGAGGCAAGAAAGGAGCCGAAAAACGCGAAAAATAGGAATGTCTGCGCACAAAAAACAAAAGTCCAAATATGAAAGAGGTCGAATATGAAAGGGTTTTTGAGAAAGACGCTGGCGCTGTGTCTGACGGCGGTGCTCCTGACGACGCAGATGTTTACATCTGTCATAGCGGTGGAGATCCCCGGATTTGCCGATTTGTCGCGGCAGGTCGCCGGTGAGGGCATTGTATTGCTCAAAAATGACAACGACGCACTGCCGCTGACCGATGCCGAGACGGTCTCTGTCTTCGGCAGACGCCAGATCAGCACGCTTTACTGCGGAAGTGGTTCCGGCGGCGAAGTGTACCCCAGTGTGAAGGTTTCAATCCTGGCGGGGTTGCGGGAACACCCCGGAATCCGGGTCAACGAACCGCTGGCACAGGCGTACGAAATCTTGAACCAGCAATCGCCCGGCACGGAGATGCCGTCTGACGCCGTTTTGAACGCGGCGGCCGCGGTCTCCGAAAAGGCCATTGTGGTCATCGGCCGCACGGCCGGCGAAGGCAGCGATTTTCCAAATAATGGTAATGGATATCTGCTTTCCGACGCCGAGAAGACCATGCTTCAAAAAGTAAACGGCGCGTTTTCCAGCGTGATCATATTGCTCAACGTGAGCAATATCGTCGATTTGAGTTGGGTGGACAGTTACGAGAACATCGATTCGGTGCTCTTTGTGTGGCTTGGCGGCATGTATATGGGCAAGGCGGTCGCCGATGTTTTGTCCGGAAGCGTCACACCGTCCGGCAAAATGATGGCCACCGTGGCAAAAAGCTATGCCGATTACCCAAGCGCCGCAAGTTTCGGTGCGTCGGCCGCCAACAACTACGTTGAGGACATCTTTGTCGGATACCGTTATTTTGAAACATTTGCGCCGGACAAGGTGGCGTATCCGTTTGGGTTCGGACTCAGCTACACAGATTTTGACATCACGACGAACGGCGTTTCCTGCGCGGATGGTCAGGTTCTTGTGGACGTCACCGTGCGCAACACCGGTGCCGTCAAGGGCAAGGAAGTTGTTCAGGTTTACTTCGGCGCGCCGCAAGGCGTTCTCGGCAAGCCCCTGAAGTCGCTTGCGGCATATGCCAAGACCGCGCTGCTGAAACCCGGGGACGCGCAGGATATCGCGATCGCTTTTGATATCAGCAACATGGCCTCTTATGACGATTCCGGAGAAACCGGCCACAAATCGGCCTATGTGCTGGAAGCCGGCGATTATCAAATCTACGTCGGCAACTCGGTGCGTTCGGCCGCGCCGGTTGGCGCGTATCACCGGGAATCGCTGGAGGTTGTTCAGCAGCTCGAAGAGGTGATGGCGCCGGTCACCGCTTTTGACCGCATGGTCGCCGTCGAACGGGACGGCGATGTGGTCCCGGGGTCGGAACCCGTGCCGCTGGCCACTGTGAATCTGCGCGCGCGCATCGACGCACGCCGTCCGCAAGCCGTGGCGCAGACGGAGGACCGGGGCCACAAATTGGCGGATGTCTACAACGGCGCCGTCACGTTGGATGCGTTTACGGCACAGCTGACCACGGCGCAGATGTCGCGGCTCGCGCGCGGCGCCGGCGGTATGCAGAGCTCGGCGGGCAACCCCGGAAACGCCGGCGTCTACGGCGGTGTGGATGCGGCCTTGCGCGCTTACGGCATTGTGCCGGTCAGCGCCCACGACGGCCCCTCCGGCATACGCCAGCGTTCCAGCGACCCCAGCACGCTGATCCCCATTGGCACTATGCTGGCCTGCACATGGAACGAAGACCTGATCGAACTCTGCACACGGAACTTTGGCAGGGAACTGCGCCTCAACAACGTAGACGTATTGCTTGCCCCCGGCATGAATATCCAGCGCAACCCCCTCGGCGGCCGGAATTTTGAATATTTTTCCGAAGATCCGTTGCTTTCGGGCACGATTGCGGCGGCCTTTACGCGCGGGGTGCAGTCACAGGGCATCGGCGTGTGTGTGAAGCATTTTACCGCAAACAACCAGGAAAACAATCGCAAACAGACCGATGTTCGCGTGTCGGAGCGCGCGTTGCGCGAGATCTACCTCAAAGGTTTTGAAATCGCCATCAGAACCGCCAAGCCGTATACCGTCATGTCGGCGTACAACAAGATCAACGGCGTATTCTGCTGCTACAATTACGACCTGATGACGACGGTTTTGCGCGGGGAGTGGGGCTGGGACGGCATGGTGATGACCGACTGGAGCTTGCAGCCCGGAACAGACCCGACCAACGCCAACGTATCGGGGCACGCTTACCGTGTCCAGGCGCAGGAAGATCTGTTTATGCCAGGTGACACCGGCAATTCGCCGACAAACGCCATCGAAACCTCCATTTCGTCCGGAACCGGACTTGCCCTCGGTGAGTTGCAGCGTTCCACAAAGAACATTCTAAACAGCGTCATGAAGACACCCAGATTTGCGCGGGACAATGGGCTGGATCTGTACGCGTATACCCCCGAAGCCCCCTACTTCAGCGTGGACATGGAAAAATCGGAATTTCCGCGGCTCACGGGCATCCTCATCGATGGGCAGGCGCTGGAATCGTTCAACCCAATGGTGCTCGATTACGAACTCTACACGCCCGCAGACGCCCTTGTGCCGGCGGTTGAGGCGACTGCCGACGCGGGTGTCACGGTGACGGTCACGCCGGACGCCGCGAATGGCCGCGTCGTCATCGTCCGGGCGGCCAATGCGCTTGAGGAAACCGAATACCGCGTGTTCTTCAGCGACAGGCCCGGGATCCCGCCTGCCGTGGACAACCCGATCTACGCGTATTTGGACAATATCTATATCAACGGCAAAGCGATACCGGAGTTTTACACCACGGTCTTCAATTACAACTACACGCTGCCCGCCGATCAATGGCGTCCCGCCATTGCGGTTGACGGGCGGGAGGATGTGAACACGGAGATCGTGTGGAATGACGCGGGCAAGAGCGCTTCCGTCATCGCGCGGTCGCCGCACCAGGCGCAGGAATACAAAATTTACTTTACACTGACGGCGAACACCCCGCCGCAGAGCGACGAGTTTGACGGCGATGCGCTGAAAGGCTTTTGGACGGCAAACAACGCCAACGCCAACATGGCCGTGGCCGACGGTTCATTGAACATCACGACCGAGAGCGGCGATTTGTACGGAAGCGCCGATTCACTTAAAAACTATGTGACGCAGTCGGCGAGCGGCGATTGGTCGTCCGTCACGAAGATGTCGTTCAGCGAAAAACCCAAACAGCATTACCATCAGTTCGGCGTGATGCTCCAGCAGGACAAGGACAATTATGTCTTTTTCCAACTGGCGTATCATTCCAACACCGTAAAACTTCGGCTCACCCAGGAGGCGTCCGGGCAGAACAGCGTCAAAAAAGAGGTCACCGCGTCGTCAAACGCCGCTTTTGCGGCCATGACGGACACGCTCTACTTCAAGGTGGACAAATCCGGTGACGCGTACGGATTCGGCTTCAGCACAGACGGCGTCGTCTTTGAAGACCTCGGCGTCACGGTCACGGCCGCCTACGCCGACCCGAAGTTCGCGCTTGTCAGTTCCAACGGAAACAACGTGAACATTGCGGCCATCCAAATCCGGTACGATTTTGTCCGGTTCCAGGTCGCCGGTGCGGGGCCTTTCAGCGACGATTTTGAGGGGACAAAACTGCAGTCATTCTGGACCGCGCACAGCGCGGACGACAAGATGTCGCTTGCAGACGGCGCGCTGAACATCGTCACCCAGGGGGGCGACATTTATAACACGAACACGACGCTGAAAAATTACGTGTCACAGCCGGCCGGCGGCGACTGGACGTCCGTGACCAAAATCTCGTTTGCGCCGAAACCGAGTCAGCAGTATCATCAGCTCGGCGTTATGATCATGCAGGACGTCGGGAATTATCTGCACTTCCGCTACGAGGTGCAAAGAGAACCGTCGGGCATCATCCGGCTGAATCAGGAGACAAACAATACATCCTCCAACAGGGAAAACATATCCGAAGGCGCGGTGCTCGCCGCCGTGACGGATACGATCTATCTGAAGGTGGTCAAGTCGAAAAGCGAATACAGCTTCGCGTTCAGCGCGGACGGCGTCACGTACCAGGCTCTGAACACGAAAATCACCGCGAGTTACGCCGCACCGAATTTTGTGCTGGCCGCCTGTAACGGGCAGGGGAAAGACGGCATTGCGCCGATTGTGGTTCGCTATGAAGAAGTGACATTCGAAAAGGCCGGACAGGCGGAGATACCCGTCGTTACGATTGCCGCGGAAGGATCCTCCCGGATCAAACTGGCCGAACAGTACGTGCTTTTGGCGGGCGGGCTGATTCCTGAGGCGAGCAGTGATGTCGGCGGCGGCTATCATCTGGCGTATTCCGGCGGCGGGCGTTACGCGCTCTACAACGTCGCTGTGGAACGCGCCGGTTATTATTCCGTCACCCCGCGTATATCCAGCGCCCGTGACGAGCTTGTACAGCTGGAATTCGTTCTGGAACGCAATGGCATGGTTCTTGACTCGTTCATGAAACTCGGCGGGACCGGCGGCTGGAACAATTGGATTGATATGGAGCCCAAGACGGTGTACCTGCCCGCGGGGGAAGCCAAGCTGCGCCTCTATTACCGCACGGACGGGATCAATCTGAATTGGCTTGCGTTCAATCCGGTGGCGTCATACAGTGTCTCCGTTGACGGCGAATCGGACGCGGTCGCCATCGTCCCCGACAGGACGGAGAGCATAGCGGGGCAGACGGTCAGCTTCACCGTCACACCGGACGACCCGCGCCGCGACGTCGGCACGGTTTGGGCGACGGACGGCAACGGCGGTTCTGTCACCGTGCTGCGCCGCGCGGACGGCACGTATTACTTCGAAATGCCGGAGGACGATGTGACAATCGGCGCCTCGCTGGCAGACGCGTTCCTTGCGGCGCCAAGCGGCGTCGAGTTCACCGCGGACGGCTGTGTGGTGCGGATGCTGATCGAGAATGAAACGCAGACAGCAAGGCGCGGCGGGCTGTATCTGGCGCTGTATGACAGTGCGGGCAGGCTGGCCGCGCTGGATGCGCAGCCGTTTGACACGGAGGCGCGGGGCGGCAGCCAAACAGTCACATGCCAGGTCTCCGGCATCCCCGGCGGGGCGTATGAGGCACGGCTGTTTATTTGGGACGGCGACCACACGCCGCTGATGCCGCCCTTTGACATCGGCGGGCATCTGTTCGATTTGTAAAATCTTTGTAAAATCACATGCAAAAGAGCGCCCGGGCCGTGGTGATCCGGGCGCTCTTTTGCATGTGATATGGCGAAGCGAAACCACTGACGGCGGCGCCCCGCGGGAAGCAAAATGGGAAAGCTATCTCGCTTTGATCCATTTGACGATGTCCTCAAGCGGCGCGCTGTCGACATGTGCGCCCGCAACATAGTCGCCGGTTGTCGGGGTCATCATGGACGACGCTGTGAAGAAGTGGGTGAGGTTGTCGCACAGCCGGAATTCAAAATTGTCTCTGTCGCCGGCAAGCTGTTTGTAGCCTTCAAAATCCTTCTCCGGTGAAACCTGAAAATCACACGTTTGTATGCAGACACAAGACATACTACATGCTGTGTGTGACATACTACATGTTGCATAGCACATACTATATATTGTGGGTGGTCATAAAACGCTCAAGTTCTCACACAGCCGCCCCCGTTGTGTCATGCCCGGCGCGGCGCGCTAAAACAGCGAGGGGAACCGCACGATGACCCAGGCGTAGCTCGCGACAAGGGCCGCGATGCCAACCGCCGTGCCGATTTTTACGGGCAGACGCGCGTAGTTGAGCCCGATATTGCCGCCAAACCGGTCCCCGACGAAACAGGCGGGGTCGTCGGGGTTGTGGTAGAACAGCCCCAAAGCCCAGTATTTGTCGTCGCTCATGGCGTGGTTGCCCGCTGTGTCGCTGTTCGCGGCGGCGGTGATTTCCGGTGCGCTCACTTTGAGCAGTCCGCCGCCCTGTCCCGCTCTCACAGAGATGATGCAGAGCAAAAGGCTCGGCACGAGGATGAGTCCCAAAATCAACCACATGGGCGCCGTAAACCCGACAAAGGCTGTCTGTAGGCTTAAAATCAAGAACGCCGCCGCAAGCGTCACCGCCAGGAACCCGATCCCGTGCCCCATAAGGCGGCGGTATTTTTTATGTTGCGCGAACGACTTCGCGGGTTCTCTGTGGTCTATTTGCAGCTTCGCCTTTTCGATGAGCACCCCTGTCAGCCACATGATCGCAACCATCGCAATGTTGAGGACGGATACAAACAGCACCGTGCCGAGCGATTTCGGAGACCATGCGTCAGGCTCCATATTAAAATTCCAGTGTGTCGGTATCGAGTCGGGCAGAGAGGGGTACCGCGCCAGCGCGATGGCGAACGACGCGAACACAAATATGATCGCCGCGATGTACCAAAAGTGCGGCATGGCGGACAGATTCCCGCGTGTGAAAGACGTCTTTGTGTCCGCGTATTTTGTCTCGGCCACGCGCCAGCCGAGCCGCGCTTTCAGTTTCAGCGCCTTTGCGTGATTCGGCACGAACGCGGCGAACTGGGCCGCCATGAGGGCAAACGGAGAGAACATCACGGCAAGCATCGTGTAATTCGGCGCGGCCATATATTGCCATACGGAGGCCGCGAGGACGATGACGCCGCCGGCCGTCGTGACGGTGACGTAGTTGCGTTTCAGCGCTTTCGCCTCGTCGGTGGCCTGCGCTTCCGGCGGCACCTTCACGCCAAACAGGAACGATTTGCGCGTCAGCAGCGGCACGACCGGCAGCAGCGCGCCGCAAAACAACACCACACAAAGGTTCGTGATGAACAGGAACGCATGGAGTTCGCTCATGAAATATCCCCTCCTTTGATTTTCCTGTAATTCCCGACGCAGATCTCGACGAACGCGTTTTCATCGACGCAATGGCAGATAGCCTCCGCCGCGCACATCGTGAGCTTCTCCGCAAAGGCCGCGGATAGACCCCCGCGCGCCCCTCTCGGTGCGACGATCGCCGTGGTGCGCCTGTCCATGACAAGGTAGCCGTCACCGCGCAAGATGTCATAAGCCTTGTTGACCGTGTGAAAGTTTACCCCCAAGTCGGCGCCAAGGGCACGCGCCGACGGCAGCGCCTCGCCCTCCGCGAGCTGCCCCGACGCTATGCCAAATATAATAGTGTCGCGCAGCTGTTCATAAATCGGCTTCTCCGCGTAGGTGTCAATCTGTATCAGCACTTGGCCACCTCCTATATCTGTTATAGTTATTATATAACAGAAACGATATTTCGTCAAGAGGATTTTGAAAATCTTTTTGTTGTCTCCGCATCGACGGTGGCGCGTCAAGATCATCCGAAGGCAACACCGCACAATGCCGATTGGGGATGAGGATTTACGCCGAACGGTGAAAAAATGCGCGGTGCTCCGATTTTCTTGCCGCGCCGGGAACCTGAATCAGACCGCCAGGCAGCGCCTGTCAGCCGGAATCAGATTCGCCAGCGCGAACTGCATATGAAGCTTGGCCTCCTGTTTTCGTCGGCCTTTGTACCGCGTCTTGCGATAACCGAACAAGCAGGCGCAGTACATCGACGCCTATTTCTTCGAAGGCAAAAATTTGTCAGAGATCGCACGCGCGCATGGCGTAAGCAAGCAGCGTGTCGCTGTGGTGATCAAACGCGCTCTGACCAAGCTGAAGGATTTTCTGGAGCCCCTGTAAATTCGTCTTGCTGCTGTCCCTCTGCGGACGGGGCTTTCGCTCCGACCGTAGCCTCGAACCGCCAATCTGCCGGACTTTCTCTCCGCTGAAAACAGCGTTGGCCAAGAAATTTTTCGAAATTCTCGTTCAAAACGTTGCTTTGTTTTTATTTAAATCCCCAGTAATCACCATTGCCGCGTGACTGATAAAACGGTTATCCTCTCCCTCACGACCTTCGAGAAATACAGCGAATCCATGAGCGGCGCAGGCATTGAGCAGCTCACAGGCGGAAATTTCCTCTTCTGAGAGATAGGCCGGAAACCCAACAAGCTCGGATGCGGGCATACTGAGGATATACCGGAACAACGGATCCTCCTCGTTGAACGCATCCGTTGCATCTGTGAGTCGATAGGCGGCATACACCGTCGGTTCACGCCCGTTGCGGATCGGCGGGAGGCCGCTACGGCTGAGGAAGATGGGATGTATCTCCTCTTTCGCCACAGCGTGATTGTATACATCATGCGCCTCGTCTTTGACATGAGATACTTGCAGCAATTTGCAATGATTTCTGGCACCCACCGCACTGACAAATTTAAAAAAACAGGACAAGTGATCGAGGGACATATCAAACATCGTTTCCGGAACAATGACATGAGATAGTTGAGAACCCGACACAAACATATGCGTCAAACAAATTTGAACAACAATCTCCCGCAGTGAGTTCTCCATATTATTCTTGGCAAGCACCTCATGGGAGTCGTCAGGATCTCTGGCTGTCCAAGCATATGGTTTGAGTATTTCCAACATACAGGTAGGATGAATTCTCTCAATCATGTGTCCAATTCCATTTCTATATCAATTAGTGCTTGATTGCCGCAAAGCGGCAATCAAGCACTAGAATTTTGGTTGTGTGGCACAACCCCACTTTAGAGAATCGCTGAAAACTTCTGCCGGGTGCAGCGCCAGATATGAAGTTTTCAGCGATTTCCTTTATACAACCCAAAATCAAAAGAAATACTCACTTGAGCGCTCTGCCAATGTACTGTTGCTGAACCAATTATGGCTCAAATGATTAAGAAGCATATCTGACGATAGTCACATCGATTTTGTCAGGCAAGGCTTTTGACTTTTGAACCGATTGTCATTGTAACACAGGAAAAAGCATCTGTCAAGTCACTTGGTCACTTGATTGTGGTTCCAAAGTGATAATGTCACCATGTAGACTCCAAAGTGAAAATGTCACCCTTCCCCGGAAGAGGGTGTAAAATCACAGATATGGAGGACATGATCACAATGACGAGGAAACAGATGGGGCGATACGGCGTTGTGCGCAAGGTGATATGCGGCGTCGTGACGGTCAAGGAAGCGGCCCAAGCGGGCTGCCCGAGAGGCAGGTCAAGCGACTCAAAAAGGCAGTGGAGGGAAACAGAGTCGGAGTCCTCACCCATGGGAACAGTAGTACAGACTTGGAGGACATCGCACAGGCAACCGTATACCGTTTCTCGCGGTCCGCGCGGATTTTGCGCTGACGCTCACAGACGGCGTTTGGACAGTGGGCGAGCCGGAAAACGTGGTGAGGGTTTGAAAAAACAACGGCGAAACAGAGAAGGTAACCGCTCTGTTTCGCCGTTGTTTTCAATTGTGTAAGACAAATCAGCGCGCGATCGCGCGGTAAAAAACGGGATGCCGGCCCATAGGCGGACAACCCAAAAGGCTGTGCACGCCGTACGATACACAGCCCTTGAAGCAGCGCCCGCGTTTAGGCTTCGGCGGACCTTACGCCGCCGGAGGCGTCGTGGGGAAGAGGTTCAGCACCAGGGTTAACAGCAGGAACAGGGCGGCCACCCATTTGGTCACGCGGGCCAGACGGGCGTCCCAGGTGCGGGCCTTGTTTTTGGCCATGAAAGATTCGGCCGCGCCGGCGATGGCGCCGGACAGGCCGGAACGCTTGCCGGACTGCAACAGCACCACAGCGATCAGAAACAGCGATGTCAGGACCTGAACAATGGTGCTGACCAATTTAAGAGTTTCCAAACTAAAAACCTCCTGACATGGGATGGCGAACCTTCGCCCGGGCAGTGCGCGGCGCCGGGGCGAAGGCCCCTGTTTCGACCGGCACAAATATAAATATATCATATAAAACACCGCTTGGCAAGAGACAGAGCGGGCAGTTTGAAAGTTTTTGAAATATCCATTTTTTACCAATTTGCAGAACGCGGCGGCGTCACGTTGGCGGCGGCGCGGTGGCCGGCGCGACTTCCGCGCCGAGCAGGTACTTGGCGAAGGGGCTGGAGAGGGGGATCACCAGCGTGGAGCTGGCGCCCACCGTGAGGCGGTAGGTGTCCAGCAGGTTGTAAAACTCAAAGAAGGAGGGGGTGGCGCTGTAGGCCTCGTTGTAGATACGGGCGGCCTCGCTGTCGCCCTCGCCTTTTAAGATCTCGGCCTTGCGCGCGGCCTCCGAGGTGATGCCGGCGACCTCGCGGTCGGTCTTCGAGCGGATCTTCAGCGACTCCTCCTCGCCCACCGAACGGTACTGCGCCGACATGCGGGCGCGCTCCGTGATCATGCGGTTGTAAATGCTCTGGTAGTTTTCTTCCGGCAGGTCGGTGCGCTTGATGCGGATGTCGAAGACGTCCACGCCGAACGCGGCGCAGGCCGCGCTGACCGTGTGGTTGAGCTCATCCAGCATGACGCCCACCGCCGCCTTGTCGGTGATGAGGGTGGTGGACTGCATGGTGCCCACGTGGGTGTTCATGTAGGAATATAAATAGCTGTCGATGCGGCCGTACGCGTTTTGGATGTCGGAGACGCCCTTGTAAAAGCGCAGCGGGTTCACAATGCGCCACTGGGCGTTGTTGTCAAAGTAGATCTTCTTTTTGTCGGCCGTGATGACCTGCCGGGAGGGCGTGTCGTAGGCCAGCAGCATACTGGGGTACTTGATCACATGGTCGAGGAAGGGGACTTTCCACTTGAGTCCCGTGCCGGCGCGCACCGGGATGTGCGCCTCGCCGTCTTCGGCCAGTTGGTCAAAGAGTTCCTGCGAGGGCTCTTTGACATAGACGGCCTCAATGCGGCCGAAGCGCTGGATCAGCGCGGCCTCGCCCTCCCGCAGCTCGAAGAAACAGTTCAGCGAGACAATCAAGAGGAGGCACAACCCGACCGCCGGCAGGATCCATTTGATCTTCTTTTTCATGGCGCAAGGCTCCTTCCGAATCGTTACAATCATCAAACACAATCATCAAACACACTTCTGACACCTGAACCATCAATCATCAAGTCCGGGTTGTTTTACGAGGAAGGCTGTTGGGGCAGGACGGCCGACGGGCCGATGGGGAGGAATTTGACCGTTTCGCCGGACTCATCGACAAAATAGACGTTCTTCACGCGGGGCAGCACCTCGCGGATCATCTCCTGGTAGAGCCGCGTGCGCATGATGTCCGGGTAGGCGGCGTACTCCGCCTCGATGGCCTTGTAGCGCGACACGGCGCCCTCGGCTTCGTTGATGCGCCGCTGCTTGTAGGCCTCGGCATCGTTGACCAGCTTGACAGCCTCGCCGCTGGCGATGGGCAGGCGTTCGTTCTCGTACTTCATGGCCTCGTTGATCTTGGACTGCTGCTCCTCCTTCGCGGAGGAGACGTCCAAAAACGCCTCCCGCACCGGGTCCGGCGGCATGGCGTCCTGGAGTTGTACGCCGGTGATGAGAACCCCCATCTCGTATTTGTCGCAGATCGCCTGCAAATCGGCCATGACCTCGCGCTGGATCTCGTCCTTACGGTCGGTCAGCACGTCGTCCAGCACATGCGAGGCCACAACGCGGCGGTAGGCCGACTCCGCGATCACGCTCAACGTGGCCTCCGGCCGCTGCACCTTGAAGAGAAAGTTGTAGCTGTGATTGACCTTGTACAAGATCGCCCAGTCCGCGTTCACCAGATTTTCGTCGCCGGTCAGCATGAGGGATTCGCTCTCGATGAAATCCTCGGAGACCATCGGGGACGTGTTGAGGTAGGCGGGTTCGTTGCTGCGAAAGCCGAATTCCTGGCGGCGGATGCCCTCCACGTTGACGGCGTAGATCTGGTCCACAAAGGGCCACTTGAAGTGGAGACCGGGATTTTGCACCGTGGTGAGGTAACTCCCGAAGCGTGTGACGACGGCCTCCTCGCCGGCGTTCAGCGTATAAAAGCTGCCGACGCCCAAGACGGCCAGCACGACCAACAGCACCGCCGGCGCCGCCGCGCGCCGGACCAGGCGTTTGATCCGCTCCCGCTGTTCGGCCGCGTTCGGCCCGGCGCCGAAATCAAATTGCGACATTGGAAAACCCTCCTTTTTAGAAGCCAATTACAAAAGCCAAATAAAAGCCAAATTGAAATCAAAACACAGCCCGCCCGGCGGCAAACAGCGGCTACGCCGGCGGCGGGGGATTCGCCGTCAGCGAGGTCAGATCGTACGGTGTGGACTGGTAGACGTAGTAATTCAGCCAGTTGCTAAACAGGAGATACGCGTGGGAGCGCCAGGTTTTGCGCGGGGCGCGGGCCGGGTCGTCGGAGGGGAAATAATTGGCCGGCGGCGCAATGGGCAGAGACCGCTCCACGTCCCGAAAGTATTCTTTAGCCAGTGTGTCCGCGTCGTATTCGGCGTGCCCGGTGACAAAGATGCGGCGCCCGTCGCGGCTGACGATCAGATAGATGCCGGCCTGCTCCGAGTCGGCCAGGATCTCCAAACCCGGCACGGCCTCCACGTCCGCCCGGCGCACCTCCGTGTGGCGCGAGTGGGGGGCGCGGAATATGTCGTCAAACCCGCGCATCAGCGGGCGGCGGTTCTCCAGCACCCGGTGTTCAAACACCCCGAACGTCTTCTGCGGGAGCGTATATTTGGGGACGCCGTAGTGGTAATACAGCGCGGCCTGCGCCCCCCAGCAGATGTGGAAGGTGGAGTAGACGTTTTGTTTTGACCATTCCATAATCCGGCACAGCTCCGGCCAGTAGTCAACGGACTCGAAGGGGAGCAGTTCGACGGGCGCGCCCGTGATGATCAGGCCGTCGAAACGGCGGTCGGCGACGGAATCGAATGTGGTGTAAAAAGAGAGCAGATGTTCCTCGGGAGTGTTCTTCGACTGGTGGGATGAGGTCTTGAGCAGTTCCACCTCAATCTGCAGCGGCGTGTTGGACAGGCAGCGCAGAATCTGCGTCTCGGTGACCGCCTTGATGGGCATCAAGTTGAGGATGAGAAGCTTGAGCGGGCGAATATCTTGGTGGAGCGCGCGGTTTTCGGTCATGACGAAGATGTTTTCGCCCTCTAAAACGGCGCGCGCCGGCAGAGAATCGGAAATTTTAATAGGCACTGCGGGCCACCTCCCAGTGAGGATTATAGCAGAAGAATCGTCATCTGACAATGGCGGACTCGTCTTCGGGGGATTGGATCAGCATGTCGTAGGTGTACTGCGTGGATTCGCAGCGCGGGACGCCGTCGGTGTTCCAGCGGGCTTGGGCGCGCATCTCCTCGTCCGTTTTTAAAAACCAGTCGTGCGTTCCCGCCGCGGCGTCGCCGGCCGCCGCCACATGGTACCAGTCGCCGTCCAACTGGATGACGTTCCAAATGAATTCCGTGTTGCCGCGCCAGCCGCGGACAATGCGGCATTGGATGCCGGACAGATCGCAGAGCCGCCGGTACGCGAGGGCGTAGCCGCCCGTCACGGCGTGCCCCTCCACCAGAGCGCTGTAGAGGTCGTCTTCCGCCTGGTCCCCGTTCAAAAGGGCCTGCGCCCCCTCCTCGTCGTAGGAGACGGCCGAGCGGAGCGCGTCGTACAGCCACAGCGCCGCGTAAGGCGGCGTCAAGTCCGTCGGCAGACCGGCGATCAGAGCTTGCAGCGCCGCCTCGGACGCCTCGACGCGCGCGCGCATCTCGTCCGGGTCGGCCGGGTAGGTGAAGGCCAATTCGGTGATGCGGGAAAAGCCGTTGCCGGCTTTGAAGTCGATGTCCGGCGGGTACAGGGAGACCGATACGGCGGGCAGCCCCACCGCCCGGGCCGGTTCGCGGTAGTAGAGATCCCGCGTCAGCACCGCCAAATCGGTGTCGGACGGCAAATACCCCACCTCCACCACCAGGTCGGACTGAAACGACTGGAGCGCGGCGTCGATCTCGTCGGTGAGCTCACGCACGTTGTTCACCTTGCGGATGTCCTCCTGGCGGCGGCCGGACCGGTAGGTGATGGTGAGCCGCAGCGCCGTGTACCCCGCGAGCGCCGTGTACTTGGGGGACATATAATCGACGAGGTAGGCGCCGACGGGCTCCTCGCGCATGATCTGCTGGCAGACGCGGGAGACGTCGCGGTTGATGTTGCCCTGGTAGTTGTACAGCCGGATCTCGCCCAGTTCGCGCCTCTCCCGGATGAAGTCGATGATGTGCTGTTTGAGATCGGACACGTTGTCGGCCCGCTCGAAGGAGAGCTCCTCCTGCGCGGGGGGATGATCCGGCGGGACGGAGATCCACCGGTACACGTAGTTGAACGTGTCTTTGCAGCCGGACGACAGGGCCATGACGCAGACGAGAAGACAGAGCGAAACGGTTCTTTTCACGAAGGACACCCCCTTGCGCGCGGCTCGTCTCGGTGAGTCGTGCTGCTAATAGTGTCTCACATTTGGCGCCGGCGCGCAAGTGCCCCACCCGCGTTTTGGGCGAATTTGGAGCCGGAAAGAAAGGATTTGGGAAATGAAATGAGAAATTACTTGAAAAATAGATGGCAGTCAGATATAATACTGACATGTTCACATGACGGCCCGGCGCCGCTCTGTACGGGTGTGCCCGGGGGTTTTGCCGTGTGAAGAAGTAAAAAATGCGCTGCCTGAAATTCCGCCGCTTGGGCAGCCGCTTGGGGCTCATCGGGCTCGCCCGCGGGGCGGGAAGTTCCCAAAGGTTTCGCGCGGGCGAAGGCCGGGAACAGGCCCGCCGGGCGTGTCCGCCTGTGAGCGGGAGACCGCGACGGCAGCGGTAGATGGACAAGATATGTCGCTTTTCAATCGGGATGTGGGACTGGACCTGGGTACGGCGTCCATCCTTGTCTTCATCAAGGGCAAGGGGATCGTGCTGCGCGAACCGTCTGTGGTGGCGCTGGACAAAAACACAGGCAAACTGCTCAAAGTGGGCACGGACGCGCAAAAAATGCTGGGGCGCACGCCCGGTCACATCGTGGCCATGCGTCCGCTGCGCGAGGGCGTCATTTCGGACTACGATATGACCGAGCGCATGATCAAAGAATTTTTGAAAAAGGTGATGGGGTTTAGCATCTTCCGGCCGCGCATCGTGATCTGTGTCCCCAGCGGGATCACGGAGGTCGAGGAGCGGGCCGTCATCGACGCGGGCCTGCAGGCCGGCGCGCGCCGGGTCTACCTGATCGAGGAGCCGGTGGCGGCGGCGATCGGCGCCGGGATCGACATCACAAAGCCGTGCGGCAACATGGTGGTGGACATCGGCGGCGGCACGACGGACATCGCGGTGATCTCCCTCTCCGGCATCGTCGAGTCGACCTCAATCAAGATCGCGGGAGACCAGTTTGACGAGGCCATTGTGAAATATATCCGCCGCAAGCACAATGTGCTGATCGGCGAGCGCAGCGCCGAGGATCTCAAGATGAGCATCGGCTGCGTCTATCCGCGCCCCGACGAGGTGGAGGTGGAGGTCAAGGGCCGCTGCCTGATGACGGGGCTGCCGCGCGTCTTCTCCGTCTCGTCGAGCGAGATGATCGAAGCGTTCGAAGAGGTCTCGACGCGCATTGTCGAGGGGATCCACAGCGTGCTGGAGCGCACGCCGCCGGAGCTTGTGGCCGACATCTCAACCAACGGCATTGTGATGACCGGCGGCGGCAGTCTGGTTTGGGGGTTCGACAAGCTCATCGAATCGAAGACGGGCATCGCCACCCATGTGGCCGACGAGGCCGTCTCCTGCGTGGCCTACGGCACCGGCAAGAGCCTCGAGTGGGTCAACGACATGCAAGACGGTACGATCAATCTCTCCCGCCGCAAGCAGATGCGAAGCTGAGCGGGGCACCCCCTTTGCGGCCGCTTTGACAATGCGGAGGCCGCGGGGTGCTTTGCGGGTTTGTCCGAGTGCGCCGGCGCACTTTCACAATAATATCTTCAAAATAAGGAGGAAACAGGGCGTTGAAGTATGTATATCTATTTTCCGAGGGCAACAGCCAAATGCGGGAACTGCTGGGCGGCAAGGGCGCGAACCTGGCCGAGATGACCGTGTTGGGTATGCCTGTGCCGCAGGGGTTCACCGTGACCACAGAGGCCTGCACCCGTTACTACGAGGACGGAGAGGTCATCGCCGACGAGATCCGGGCGCAGATCGACGAGTACCTGAAAAAACTCGAGGAGATCACCGGCAAAAAATTCGGCGATCTGGACAACCCGCTGCTGGTGTCGGTGCGGTCCGGTTCACGGGCCTCGATGCCGGGCATGATGGACACCATCCTCAACCTGGGGCTGAACGACCAAGTGGTGGAGGCGTTCGCCCAAAAGACCAACAACCCCCGCTTCGCTTACGACAGCTACCGCCGTTTCATCCAGATGTACAGCGATGTGGTCATGGAAGTCGGGAAGAAGTACTTCGAGGAGCTCATCGACAAGATGAAGGAGCAGCGCGGCGTCGTGCTCGACACCGAGCTCACGGCCGAAGATCTCAAAGAACTCGCAAACCAGTTTAAGGCCGAGTACAAGGCCAAGCTGGGCCAGGACTTCCCCCAGGTGGCGAAGGAGCAGCTGCTGGGCGCCGTCAAAGCCGTCTTCCGCAGCTGGAACAACCCCCGCGCCATCTATTACCGCCGCATGAACGACATCCCCTCGTCCTGGGGCACCGCCGTCAACGTGCAGAGCATGGTGTTCGGCAACATGGGCAACACGTCCGGCACCGGCGTCGCCTTTACGCGCAACCCCGCCACCGGCGAGAAGAAGCTCTACGGCGAATTCCTGATGAACGCCCAGGGTGAGGACGTTGTGGCCGGGATCCGCACGCCGCAGACGATCGACCAGCTTGCCCAGGTGATGCCCGCGGTGTACAAGCAGTTTGCGGACTACGCCGAAAAACTGGAGCGGCATTACCGCGACATGCAGGACATGGAATTTACGATCGAAAACGAAAAGCTCTACATGCTTCAAACCCGCAACGGCAAGCGCACCGCCGCCGCCGCGCTCAAGATCGCCGTCGATCTCGTCGATGAGGGCATGATCTCCGCGGACGAGGCTGTCTTAAAGGTGGAGCCGCGGCAGCTCGACGCGCTGCTGCACCCGCAGTTTGACGCCGCCGCGCTGAAGGCCGCGAAATCTGTGGCGCAGGGGCTGCCCGCCTCGCCGGGCGCCGCCGCCGGCGCCGTGTATTTTACCGCCGAGGACGCGACAAAAGCCGCGAAGAACGGCAAAGTCGTCCTCGTCCGCCTGGAGACGTCGCCCGAGGACATCGAGGGTATGAACGCCGCCCAGGGCATCCTGACCGTGCGCGGCGGGATGACGTCCCACGCCGCCGTTGTGGCCAGAGGCATGGGTACCTGCTGCGTGGCGGGCTGCGGCGCCATCAAGATGGATGAGGAGAACAAGTGCTTCCACGTCGGCGAACAGACCGTGCGCGAGGGAGATTGGATCTCCATCGACGGGTCCACCGGCCATGTGTACATCGGCGAGATCGCCACGGTGGAGGCGTCTCTCACCGGAGACTTCGGCCGCTTTATGGCCTGGGCCGACAAAAAACGCCGGCTCAGAGTCCGCACCAACGCAGACACCCCGCGGGACGCCGAACAGGCCGTCCGTTTCGGCGCCGAGGGCATCGGCCTCTGCCGCACGGAGCACATGTTCTTTGAGGGCGACCGCATCAAAGCCATCCGCGAGATGATCGTCTCCGAGACGGTCGAACAGCGCAAAGCGGCGCTCGAAAAATTGCTGCCGATGCAGCGGGGCGACTTTGAGGGCATCTTCGAGGCGATGGGCGAGCGGCCCGTCACGATCCGCTTCCTCGACCCGCCGCTGCATGAGTTCCTCCCCACGGCCGACGAGGACATCGCCGCGCTGGCAAAGGAGATGGGGATGGGAGAGAGCAAGCTCCGCCAGATCGTCGGCGATCTGCACGAGCTCAACCCGATGTTGGGGCACCGCGGTTGCCGCCTCGCCATCACCTATCCCGAAATCGCCGAAATGCAGACCCGCGCGGTCATCGAGGCCGCGATCAACGTAAAGAAGCGCCTGGGCCTGAACATCGTACCCGAGATCATGATCCCGCTGGTGGGCATCGTCAAAGAGTTCAGCTTTGTGCGCGGCATCGTCGTCGAGGTGGCCGACCGGATCATCCGCGAGTCCGGCGTCGCCCTTGACTACCTGGTGGGCACGATGATCGAAATCCCCCGCGCCTGCGTGGTGGCCGACGAGATCGCCAAAGAGGCCCAGTTCTTCAGCTTCGGCACGAACGACCTCACCCAGATGGGCTTTGGTTTCAGCCGCGACGACGTGGGCAAGATCTTGGGCTCGTACTTCGACAAGAAGATTTTGGAATCCGACCCGTTCGCGCGCCTGGACCAGGAGGGCATTGGCAAACTGGTCAAAATGGCGGTGGAACTGGGCCGCAAGAGCCGCCCGGACATCAAACTGGGCATCTGCGGCGAACACGGCGGCGACCCGTCGTCCGTCGAGTTCTGCCACTTCGCCGGTTTGAACTATGTCTCCTGCTCCCCCTTCCGCGTGCCCATCGCCCGCCTCGCGGCGGCCCAGGCCGTGATTGCGGAGGAAAAAGCGAATAAAAAGTAAATAATTGGAAAATTGATTGCCCATCGAGGGAGACGGTTCGCCGTCTCCCTCTTTTCAGGCTGTCAAAAAGACAACGCGCCCGCATTGCCTTTTTTGACAGCCTGAAAAGAGTTTATCCCGACTGGTCGGGCGTAAAGAGAGGACGCCCTTTTTTGCGGTGTTTTACACACTCCGACAGCAGGTATTCGATCTGCCCGTTGATCGAACGAAAGTCGTCTTCCGCCCAGGCCGCCAGATCCTTCCAAAGAGGGTCTGAGATGCGCAGAAGGATCTGTTTTTTCTGTTGTTTTTCGTCGCCGTACTTTGCCATTTTAGTAGAGCGAGCCGCTGTTCACGATGGGCTGTGCGTCCCTGTTGCCGCATAGGACGACGAGGAGATTGCTCACCATGGCGGCCTTTCTTTCTTCGTCCAGATGGACGATTTCTTTTTCGTTCAGCTTGGAGAGCGCCATTTCCACCATCCCGACGGCGCCGTCCACGATCATCTGGCGGGCGTCAACCACGGCGGAGGCCTGCTGGCGCTGGAGCATGGCGGCCGCGATCTCGGGCGCGTAGGCCAGGTGTGTGATGCGCGCCTCGACGATCTCAAGACCGGCGGTGTGGACCTTCGACTGGATCTCGTCTTTGAGTTTTCCGGCGATCTCCTGGCTGCTGCCGCGCAGGGATTTCTCGTTGTCTATGCCCTCGCCGGTGATGTCGTAGGGGTAAAGCCGCACCGTGTTGCGCAGGGCGCTGTCGCATTGGATCGACAGAAATTCGGTGTAATTGTCCACGTTGAACACGGCTTTCGCGGTGTTGGCGACCCTCCAGATGACGACGATGCCGATGATGATCGGATTGCCGAGCAAGTCGTTGATCTTTTGCCTGTCGTTGTTCAGCGTCATTGTCTTGAGTGAGATCTTTTTCTTCCGGCTGAGGGTGAGGGTGGCGTTGAGCTGTGAGGCCTGGTCGCCGGTTTTGGCGGAGACGGTCTGCTCGGCCGCGAGACTTCCGGTCGTCGTGTTGCCCGAGGAGGGGTTGAACGCGGAGACAAACGGGTTGACGAAGAAAAATCCGGGCCCTTTTAACGTGCCGTAGTACTTGCCAAACAGCGTCAGCACCAGGGCCTCCTTTGGTTTTAAGATCTTGAGGCCGCAAAAAATCGTTGGGCAGACAAAACAGGCGACCACGAGAGCGCAGACGCCGAGCGCGATGCGGAGGGCCCAAAATCCCCACACGGAGAGACACAGCGCGGCGATGAAAAGCAGGATGTTGAGGAGCATGACGCCCATCCCGCCCACGGACGGGGCGCGCTTCTCCTCCATGTTCGGGTCGTAAACGACGGCGTTTTCGTTCTTGTCCATTGTGCTACCCCTTTCTGATACTGTGATGATATCATAATGATATCAGAAAAAGGTCTCGATGTCAAGAAAAAACCAAATATTTCAAAAAATGCGCGCCTTCGCGAAAGTTTTCCGTCACCGCGCAGCGAAAGACGGGACCTTTGCAGTCCAAATAATCCATATTTTGCCAATATGGCGCCGAAATTCCGCTTGCGTTTCCCCCGATCCATGATATAATCGTTGGTAGATTCTTTTTTTGTGGCCCCGCGGCCGCGTCACAGGGCGGCGGGGATGGACAAGGGAACCGGGTGTGAATCCCGGATATGGCCGAGACATGCCTTTGCGCGGGCGGAGGCCCGCCCCGGCCATGCTGTGAGTGTACTGAATCGCGCGGCCCGTGATGAAAATCGGTCATTGGGAGCGATCCTGAGAAGGCTGGGCGCGCGGTGTCAAGGTCCGTTGGGCCTTGGGAAGGCACGAGTCAGAAGACCTACAAAAAGAGACGCGTTGTTTTCGCGCGCTTTGTGCGCGGACAGGGCGCAACGGATGGCTGTGACAGGGATATTGCTGTCACGGCCTTTTTGTTTTGACGGCGGGAGATCGGCTGTGCGGCGCGACGGATGACAAATTTTGAGGAGGTAGAGTATGAAGAAACGGCAAAACAAGATCGTATCGATGCTGCTGGCCGCGCTGATGATTTTGGCCGGCTTCCCGGCGTCGACACTGCCGGCGGCGGCGCTGCCGGCGGAGAGCGGGACCGTTTTCGCGTCGGCCGCCGACGGGGCGGGCCTCGAGACGGCGGACATTTTTCTCAGTGTCCAAGACGGCGGGTACATTGTGCCCAAGCAGGCGGCGACGGTCACGGCGGACCTGTCTGCGCGCTACGGCTACGAGGACGTCGAGGGAACCGTCTCCGGCCTGGACGCGCTGCTCAAGGCCCACCAGATCCGCTATGCGCTCACAAACGGCGCCTACGACGAGGCGGGCTTTGCCGCCTGGGTGCGCGGCGCCGTCACGGTGAGCGAACTGGGCTATGTCACCGCGGCCTTCGGAAAGAGCAAGCCGGATCTTTCGCTGCTGGTCGACGGGGAGATGCCGGGGGAAGACGGCGTGGCGTTCGCCATCCCGGACATGCCGGTGGCCGGCGGCGACAATGTGGAATTTTTGATTTATCAAGATGCCGACGCGCTGGATTATTACACATGGTTTGAGGATGAAACGGGCAAAACGGAGGCCGTCACGGCGGCCGTCGGCGAAAATCTCACGCTGACGCTCAAAGGGGATATGCTGCTCACAATGATGTTCGGGCGGCCCCTTGACGGTGACAGAATCATCGACACCGGCGCTTGTGAAGATCTGCCCATCGTCACCCTCGACCCCGACACCGGCGCGCCGTCGCCCTTCGCGCCGGCGGTCACGGCCGACGAGGACGGCGCGTTTACGGTGCGCTTCGCCGAGCCCGGCACATACATCCTCTCCGCCCGGGGCGACGCCTATGCGGACATCTTTGCCCCCTGGTGCGTCGTCACCGTCTTCTCCGACTCCGCCGCCGTTTCCAAGCTGGAGATCGGCGGCGGCTATAAGACGCAGTATGTGCTGGGGGAGGCCTTCAGCGCCGCCGGCATGGTGATCACCGCCACATTCAGCGACGGCGGCCGGAAGGTTCTCACCCACGGGGAGGTCGAATTCACCGGTTTCGACAGCGCCGTCAGGGGCGCCCAGACCGTCACCGTCCGGTACAAAACGGCGCAGGCGACTTTCAAGATCACGGTGCTCTACCCGGAGACGTCCGGGCCCGCGACCATCAACGTGTATCTCACTCTCTACGGCGACACCGTCCACACGCCCCCTGAGGACGGCGGGCCGACCCATACGTTGCAGCACGGCGGTCTCACGCTGTGGATCCCCCGGAACACCGTCGTTACCGTCTCCCGCAACGCCACGGTCCTGGATGTTCTCGAAAAGGCGATGACCCAGGAGGGCCTGACGTGGGAGAACCCCAGCGGCCAGTATATCGCGTCCGTCACCAAAGACGGCGTGACGCTGGGCGGGGGTACCAACGGCGCGAAGTCGGGTTGGATGTATACGCTGAACGGCCGCGGCACGCTCAACGGCGTCGCGGAGCAATACCTGGAGAACAACGACCGCATTGTGTTCCACTATACGGATGATTACGAGCTGGAGGAGGGGGGCGAATTCCTGAAACCAGGCGGCGGGCAGACGGGCGCGACCGGCGGCGCCGAAGCGCCGTTCGCGCCGAAACCGCAGACGGATCCTTTCATCGACGTGACCGCCGGAAGCTGGTACTATGAGGCGGTCGGCTACGTGCACGAAAACGACCTGATGCACGGTGCGGACGACGGCGTCTTCGACCCGGACGGACGCATGACGAGAGACGCGTTTGTCATGATGCTCCACCGCTACGAGGGCAAACCCGCCGTCGCGATGACCGCGGCGACAAGCGGATTCATCGATGTGGCCGACGGGATGTGGTACTCGGACGCCATCTTCTGGGCCATTGAAAACGGGATCGCAAAGGGCTACGGAAGCGTCCGCTTCGGGCCGGTCCACTACATCAGCCGGGAACAGATCGCAATCATTTTGATACGGTTTGCCCAAATGAAGGGGCACGGCACGGAGAGCAGGAGCGACCTCACCGTCTACGCCGACGCGGACAAAATATCCGACTGGGCGCAGGACGCCGTCCGCTGGGCCAACGCGGAGGGGCTGCTGCGCGGCCGCAGCGGGACAAGGCTGGCGGCGGACGAGGCCGCAACACGCGCCGAGGCGGCGATGTTGTTCATGCGCTTTGCCGAAATTTTGGCGCAGTAAAGCACCCAAAGAATCTCACGGCGGATTTCGTCCGCCCAAGAGCCGCCAAGCTGAAAAAGCATGGCGGCTCTTTTTTGGCTGTTGTCAAGCGGACAATATGGATGTGCTGCATTTTTATATCACTGCGAAAAAGTTCAGTCGCGACGCATTGATTTTTGGGGAAGATAGGCATATAATAAATGCATTGGTCGGGTTACGTCTCTTTGGGCTGCCGAGCGATACACCGCGATCGGTACATAATAAAGCTGACGGCCGGACTGACGCACTTGTGGGCTGCGGGGCGTATGGTATCCTGCCGGGCAGAAAAGATCATACTTTGTTTGACCTTTTTGAAAACAAAAATCTGCCGGCAAACAAGTAGGCAAAGGGGCGCCGAAGAATGGATATTATTGGAATTATCACAGGGCTGTTGCCGTATGCAATCGCCGCGTTTGTATTGGTCATACTCGCGGCCGGGGCAATTTTGCTCGTTTATTACATATACCGAAAAAGAGGCGGAGCGCGGACGATCCGCAAAAGTCAATTTTTGTCTTTCTTTCTCCTGCTGGGATGGTTTGTGGTGGTGATGGGCATCACCACCTTTAGCAGAGGGGCCAATTATGCGGGCTGGTTCAATTTTCGCTTGTTCAGCGGCTATGTAAACGCATGGAACAATTGGTCGCTGAGCGAAGCGCAGCTTATTGTTTTTAATATGTTGATGTTTATGCCGCTTGGGTTCCTGCTGTATCTTCTCACAAAAAAACTGCGGCGGTTTTGGCCGGTGCTGTTTGTTTCTTCGGCTGTTACGGTGTCTATTGAGCTCTTCCAGATGCTGACCCGGCGCGGTATCTTTGAATTGGACGACATCCTTCACAACACGCTGGGAAGCATCGCAGGTTATTTTATCATAGCGGCGGTTCTGTCTTGTGCGGAAAAGCGCAAACTGCTTTTCAGACCGGTATTGAGGGCGCTGGCCATCCCTTTGGCGTTTGTGCTGCTTTTTTCGGGGGCGACCATCGTCTACCATGCGCAGGAGCTTGGGAATATGCCAATCGTCCCCGCTGTGCCGCAAAATATGAAGGGAGTTGTTGTGGAGAGCACGGTCGAATTTCCCGGCGCGGCAGACCCCGTCCCCCTTTACCACAACGACCATATCCGCAATATGGACTATATGAAGCAAATGGCGGCGCTGTTGGAAGACACTTTCGCGCTGCGGCGCGAGGCCGGTATCCGCATTGACGGTTCCAACCGCCAAATTGCTTACCGGGATGAGAGAGAAGAACAATACAATTATACGTTTTCGATGACGGACGGAAGCTGGAGTCTATCCCGTGACGGGTATTCGAACCGTACACTGTCCCCACAGGAAAGAGAAGAACAAACCGCCTTTTTTGAGCGGTGGTTGGGCGAGAACGGGTTGCTGCCGGACGACGCCGTATTTACGATGCAGGACGGTGATACTTTGCGTTGGGACGCGCCGGTTCAAGACGAAGGGGTGCCGGCTGATTATATGTCCGGACAAATCATGGTGACCCCATCTTCGGACGCCGATGTTCCCTCCAGTCTATGGTATTTCATTGCCGGGAATAAATTTGTTCGCACCACACCGGTCAGATCGCCCGCACAAGCATATGAAGCAATATTGGCCGGACAATTTAATCTGTACAACGACCTCGCACCGGGCGATACTGTCGAAATTGCCGCATATGAACTGAGGTACGTCTACGACACAAAAGGATACTACCGGCCCGCGTACTACTTTGTCGGGACGGTAAATGGGGAACCTTGGAGTTGTGAGATATCGGCGACGGCGTGAGATATGATGCGTAAGGAGGCGTTCATTATGAGCAGAAGAAAAAAATATCCGTTTCTGATTATTGGCATTATAATTCTTGTTATTGTTGGAACAACAATAGCTGTAAAATTTTATTTGTCCGCAAAAGAGCAAAAAGCCATACAAATTGCACAGGAATATCTGGTACAAAAATATGAACAGGAAATGCGATACGAAAGTGTTAGATATTCTTGGATTGATCCAGCGATTTATCATGTTCATTTTTCGCTTGTGAGTAATCCGGATATGGCGATTGAGGTGATGGTTCAGGACGATCTTAGCTTAAGAGAGCCGCGCAGTTCTGGAGATTATGATTATATGCCAGACAATTACTATATCGCGTGCTTTGAGTTTGAAATGGGGAAATATTTTAGACCGGACACAAAAAGAATTTGGGGGGAGGGCGCGAGAACCCATGCTATGTTTTTCGACCCGGCGTTGTACGCTTTTGGAGTCCCTCATGGATTAAACAACAGATTGACGTTAGAAGATATGGCGGCATTGGTCGATGATTATCATCTTGTTGTTAGGCCAAATGTGGATTTTGAGGATGAATTAAAAATGAGTGAAGCTGATAAAATTCTTGACTTTATTCAAACGGTACAAGGAGGCCTGTTCAAACCAAGCAGAATAAGTTTTTTGTACAATATACCAGAAACAAAGAACAATAAAGATGGCCTGATTAGCATAGGTTTTGATGATTGGATTGATATAAACATGGTTGAGCAAGTGATGAGAAGAATAGAAACGGAATTGGCAAATGGTTAACGAAGAGACCAGCCACAGGGATACTATCGGCCCGCGTACTACTTTGTAGGGACGGTAAATGGGGAACCTTGGAGTTGTGAGATATCGGCGATGGCGTGAGATATCGGGGACGGCTTCCACTATGCCGCGCAACCACGGATTTACGCGTGAATATCAGGACACGGGGCTGATTCGCCGCGGGGGTGCGAGGGAAAAGGGACAATGGGTGGTTGAATGAAAAAGATTCTTCTCGTCGAAGACGACGCAATGATCGCATCCGGGATTGTGTATGCCCTTGCGCAAGAGGGCTATGCCGTCACGCATGGCAGGACTGTCCGCGAGGCGCAAAACGCGACAACGGGAGCGCATTTCGACCTCGCGATTCTTGATATGCAACTCCCCGACGGCACGGGGTTTGATGTGCGTGAGACGCTGAAAAACACGGACACGACCGTGATTTTTCTTACCGTTGTTGATGACGAGGGCAACATGGTCAAAGCCTTTGACGGCGGCGCGGACGACTACATTACAAAGCCGTTCCGTTTGCGGGAATTCCTGGCGCGGGTGAAGCGCGTGCTGAACCGGAACAGCGCGGTGTCCGCGCTGACACTGGGCACTGTGACAATCGACGCGCGCGCGGGAAAGGCGTGCATCGCCGGGGTGCCGCTTGACCTGACCGCGCTCGAATACCGCTTGTTATTGACGTTTGCGAACAACAAAGGGCGGATTCTTTCGCGTTCACAAATATTGGAACACATATGGGACGCGGCGGGCAGTTTTGTTGAGGACAACACGCTGACTGTCTATATCAAGCGGTTGCGGGAGAAACTCGGCGGTGCGGCCAACATCAAAACAATCCGGGGGCTTGGCTATCGTGCTGATTGACAAAAGGGAAATTGTAAAGCTGTCCGCGGACATTCGCCGCGTTATCGACGGGCAGGACGTGGACTTCCGCGACAACCGCGAGGGCGTGTTTTCCATACTCAAAAACGATGTTCATACCCTCGCCAGTCTCAAAAGCGAACAGGTTGACGCGCTCAAACGAGACAAAGACGCGCTGAAAGACGCGATTGCGAATATTTCGCACCAGCTCAAAACACCGTATACATCGATGATGATTATGGCGGACTTGCTCGAAAACGCGCCGCCCGACAAGCAAGCGGAGTTTATTGCGAACATCAGGACAGGGCTTGCGCGGACGGAATGGCTTGTGTCCGCGCTGCTCAAAATGGCGAGGCTGGACGCCGGCGTGGTGGAGTTTTCACGCAATCGCATACAGGCGGACACATTGGTTGGCCTTGCGCTTGAACCGCTTCAAATACTGCTCGATGTGAAAAATCAGACAGTGACGGCGAGCGGAACCGCAGAATGCATCTGCGATAAGCAATGGACCGTCGAAGCGCTGACAAATGTTCTGAAAAACGCCTCCGAACACGCGCCCGAGGGCGGCGAAATCCGTGTGAAATCCGGCGAAAATCCCATTTGCGCGTGGATTGGTGTGACGGACAGCGGCGCGGGCATATCGAACGCCGAAATCGCGAAGCTGTTCAAACGCTTTGAGGGATCCCGAAGCGGCGCGGGTTACGGAATCGGGCTGCCCCTCGCGCGCGCGATTATGCGCGGGCAGAACGGCGATATTCAGATTGACGGCAAAAGCGCAACCGGCGGCGCGACATTTACGCTGAAATTCTATAAGTGACGAAACTGTCACTTTCAGACGCCAAAAAGTCACCGAACAGTCACTTAGGCTTGTTAGAATAATGCCATTGAAATGATTGGGGGGAAAAGTAAATGGCAATACTGCAAGTCGAAAACCTGACGAAGACTTACGGCAAGGGCGACACGACGGTCATGGCGCTGGACGGGGTTTGCTTCTGTGTGAAAAAAGGTGAATTCGTCGCGATTGTCGGCGCGTCGGGGTCGGGCAAATCAACACTCATGCATTTGATCGGCGGTGTGGACAGACCAAGCGGCGGCAATGTTGTCGTTGACGGCAAACCGATATTCGACATGAATGAAAGCGAACGGGCGATTTTTCGTCGCCGCAATATTGGGATTATTTACCAATTTTACAATCTGATTCCGACGCTCACCGCTGAGGAAAACATCATGCTCCCGCGCCTTTTGGACAACCGCATACCGGACGAAGCGAAACTGCGCTTAATACTTGAGACCACAGGGCTTGCCGACCGCGCGAAGCACCTGCCCCACGAGCTCTCCGGCGGTCAACAGCAGCGCGTGTCAATCGGACGCGCGCTCATCAACGACCCCGCGCTGATTCTCGCGGATGAACCTACGGGCAATCTTGACAGCAAGGTGAGCCGGGAGATAATCGACCTGCTGAAATTGTCGAACAAGAGGTACAATCAAACGCTGCTCATGATCACGCATGACGAGAGCATCGCCCTCCAGGCCGACCGCGTGATCACCCTCTCCGACGGGAAAATCATTCGCGACGAGGGGGTGAGGGCGTGAGACTCACACTTGCGTCGAGATTGGCGTTATCTCAACTGAAGATCAAGCGAACGCGCACCGCAATGACGCTTCTTGGCATATCACTCTCTACGGCGATGCTTGCGGCTGTGTACGGCTATGCCGAGAGCGCCAAAACGGCGATATATAACGCAATGGGGCGCAACCTCGGCTACCACGCTGTGATCCTTGCTGTGGGTGTCGTCCTGGGCGGGATCGTGATCACCGCGTCGATTGTTGTAGTTTCAAATTCGTTTCGGGTGAGCGCGGGCGAGCGAAGGAGACAGTTTGGCATACTGAAGAGCGTCGGCGCGACAAAGAAACAAATCGCTCAAATTATTTTGTACGAAGGGATTTTTTTGAGCGTCATCGGCATACCGGTTGGCATACTTGTCGGCCTGCTTGTGGAACTGCTCGGCACAACTGTAGTCACCGGTGCGTTCAGGGCATTGAGCGAGGATAACGTTCTCAACCTTGACGCCGCTTTCCCGTTTGTCGTAACGCCGTGGATGTTCGTCGTCGCGATAATCGCTTCGTTTGGGACGGTGTTGCTGTCGGCGTGGCTTCCCGCGCGAAAAGCAGCGAAAACGCCCGCGATTGACGCGATCCGTCAAAAGGGGGAAGTCAAGGCGACGGCAAAATCTGTCCGCACATCAAAGCTGACACGCGTATTTTTCGGATTTGAGGGCGCACTTGCGGCCAAATCTCTGAAGCGCAGCCGCCGCAACTTTCGCGCAACGGTCGTGGCGCTGACAATCAGCATTGTGATGCTTATTGCGGCAAGCAGTTTTGGTACGCAGATAAAAGCGACGACAAATGTGGTCTGGCAGAATGTAGACGCGACTGCGGCAGGGCAGTATTATTCCAACATCGAACCGATAGACCCGGAAACGGTCAGGGGTGTGACGCGAAAACTGCGCGAATACCCCGGCGTTGAAATATTCGGGGTCGGTGTGCGAAGTGAAAGCAACACCGTGTCATATATCACCGTGGACGACGATCATTACGCCAAACTATGTGAGGCAGTCGGCGTGCCGCCCGGCGCAAACATTCTTATCAATTACAGACAGGAAAGAGTTGATGGAAAATACAAGGTATCCGCCCCGCACTCGTTGGAAGAGGCGCGCGGGAAATACCCGGATGTTCAGCTTGACGGGGAATTAAAAGGCGCAAGGGTGCCGGAAGAAATCAAGTTCTTTGCGACGACGGAACTGTGTCTGCTCGTGCCGGAATACGCGGCGAACAACTATTATTGGTTTGCGAACACACGGAACTCCGCCGCGTTTCGGGATTACTGTGAAAAAGTTTTGAAAGAACAGATATCCGTGCCCGAAGACAGCGAAATATGGTTGCATTCCTTTGATCTCAGCGGAGAAAGCAAAAATGTGAACACCATTGTAAACACCATCATGTTCTTTGTGTACGGCTTTGTCGGTATGCTGACGCTGATTGCTTTGACGAACGTAATCAGCACAGTATCGGCAAATGTGCGCTCGCGCTCCCGCGAGTTCGCGGTGTTGGAGAGCGTCGGAATGACGAAAGACGGGATCCGCAAAATGCTGAATCTTGAAAGCGTTCTCTGTTCGGCGAGATCGCTGACTTTGGGGCTGCCGTTGGGCGTTGCCGCGGCTTATATGGTATACAATGGCTTGGGCATCGCGGTGGAGTTTCCGTTTGAGTTCCCGTGGCTCGCGATGTTGGCCTGCGTGGCCGGCGTGTTCGCGGTGACGTGGCTGACAATGCGCTTCGCCGCGAACCGGCTGAAAAGCGGCAACGTGATTGATGCCATTCGCAGTGCGGACGGGGTATGATCCATCCCGTGCCGCCGCACCCAGCCCCGCCGGTGGCGGATTTGTCGGGTGCGGCGGGCCGTTCGCGGCCCTGGCAGCACAAAAATAAATTTTCTCCGTCGGCGTGCAACGTCCGGCGGATTTTTCCGGTGTATATAGGTGAAGGCGCTTAGAACTGTGTTGTCAAGGGCACTTCGGATATTGAAGAAAGTTTATTTCTTGAGAAAAGTAAGAAATCAGAATCGTTGAAAGGTCGGTAATCGTTCAAAAGGTTAAACGCTAATACGACACGCCAAACCAATATATGGGAACTGGGCGGTCAATCTTGTCTGCCCACCACTCATAGTTGAACTTTATACGATCCTTAAACATGGAGGCTTTTTCATCCAGGTTTAACTCGTCGGTATTATAAAAATGAATTTTCCAAATCACATTAATACAGTTCTCCTATGCCCTCACATACTTCTGGTTACGACTGTTCGGCTTGTCGGGAACGGTCATTTTAAGTTTTCCTGATTCAAGCAACGGAAGCAAGATGGTTTTGTTGAAATGCTCATGGATTGTTATTCCGAT
>JAIRTA010000003.1 GCA_031255175.1 Oscillospiraceae bacterium
AATTTGCCATTTTTGCGACTTCTGCGAACTGGCGGGCTACTTTGTGGAATACTGTGACCAACGTCGGGTCGAAATGGGCGCCTTTGCCTTCGTCGATGATCCGTTCGGCTTCTTCGACGGAAAACGGCTTTTTGTAGGGGCGCGCAGAGATCAGGGCGTCGTATACGTCGGCGATCGCCATCAGGCGGCCCTCCAGGGGAATTTCTCGGCCTTTCAGGCCGGCCGGATATCCGGAACCGTCCCATTTTTCGTGGTGGGTGCCCGCGATGATCTTCGCGTGGTGCAAAAACGCGTTTTCCGCCGTGGTCTGCTCGATCCGCCGAATGACGTCAACCCCGACCGCCGCGTGGTTTTTCATCTCCGCAAATTCCTCCGGCGTGAGCCGGCCGGGTTTGTTCAAGATCAGATCACTAATGGCAATTTTCCCCACATCGTGGAGCTGTGCCGAGGGCAGAAGAAAATCCAGATCCCAGCCGGATATTTCCTCTTGGTAGATGTTTTCTTCCAGCAGTTTGTCCAGCAGCAGTTTCAGATATTTCTGCGTGCGTGTCACATGGCCGCCGGTCAGCCCGTCCCGGAATTCCACCATTTCCGCCACCGTGCTGAGCACCGCGTTTTGCAGTTCCACCACCTGCGCGGTTTTTTGGCGAACCATCTCTTGCAAGTTGTCGTTGTAATGCTTCAGCGCTTTCTTCTGCGACACGATCAGCAGATGATTTTCGATGCGTTTCAGCAGCAGCGGAGCCGTGAAAGGCTTTGCCACATAATCGATGGCGCCGAGGCGCAGTCCCTCCAATTCGCTGTCTTCGTCGATCTTCGACGTCAGAAAAATGACCGGGATGTCCGCCAGATCCTCGTCGTTTTTCAGCTTCTGAATGGCCGCGTATCCGTCCATTTCGGGCATTTCAATGTCCAAAAGAATCAGGTCGGGCGTCACATTTTTCAGTATTTCAAAGAGTTTGGCCGCCGAGGGAAGGGGGTATACTTCGTAGATGCTTTTCAACATACTCTTTCCGATGGAAAGATTTGCCATGTTGTCATCCACCAACATGATTTTGAAACGCTTGCTTTCCATAATGCGCTCCTTCGTAATCCTTTCCGGCGACCTTCGGCGTCCATTGCCTGCGGTCTTCCGGTTTATTCAAACCTCCCCTCTACCCTATTCCCTTTTTTTATTTTATGGCTCAGGCGTCAGAAGTGCATCCGGCGCCTGACATTTGCGTCATTTCTATCTCTAGACAGTGCTCCAAACAGTGCCGCAGTCGCTAACTCAATCTCTCCTGGATCTGCTGGAAGTCCATCAATGCCACGTGATCCTTCAACCATGTGACCAAGTCCGACTGGCTTGCATACTCGTAGTGCTCCAGTTCCTCCATGGCCTCGTCCACACCATCCATATCGAAGTTCGCGCAGGCATCGCGCAGGCGGTGCAATGTGTCGGTGTCCGGGGATTCCTTTTGGGTTTTTTGGGCGCTCGCATCTATCGTTTTCAACATGTCGGACAACTCCGTGATCAGTTGTTCGGCAGCCTTGATAAACGCCTCATTGTTGGCGCGCACAAAGGCGATGTCTCCCGCCTTGGACGCGTGTTCCAGCATCTCGGCCATCTTGCCCACCGCGTCGGCGCAGATGCCGTAGCTGCTGCCCTTGATGCCGTGCACGGTGACCGCGTATGTCGGAAGGTCCTCCTCCTCGCACGCGCGCACTTGGTCGAGCAGGGGCATTGTGTTCTCGGCGTAGGAGCGCAGCACCTCCAACAGGGCGCTCTCATCGTCCAAAAATCGCTCCAGCCCCTTCTTCCAGTCGAGGCCGGTGATCTTCCATTCTTTCAGCGATTTGGACGGGGCGGGCGCCTCCTGTTCCGGCGCCTCCGTCGGATTTTCGCTCTGGGCGGCGGCATACGCCTCCTCCTGTTCTTTGTTGCGGACCCACCGCCGGATCAACTCGTCCATCCGCCCGATGTCGATGGGTTTGGAGAGAAACGCCTGGAAGCCGCGCTGCAAGAACATCTCCTCGTTGCCGATGATCGCGTTGGCCGTCAGGGCAATGATCGGCACGTTCTTTGCGTAGTCCGTGCCAATCTCTTCCCGGATGATGCGCACGGCCTCGATGCCGTCCATGACCGGCATCATATGATCCATAAAGATGGCGTTGTAGTGCACTTTTTCTTCCCGCACAAGCTCTATCGCCTTCGGGCCGCTGGTCACGCAGTCCACCTGCATACCGTAGGACTTCATCATGCCCTTGGCAACGTCCAGGTTGGTGGCCACGTCGTCCACCACCAGCACCTTGGCGTAAGGGAGCCGAATGCGCGTCAGTTTCGCGTTTTTCGTGCGTTTTTGATCTAAATATTCGAAATTTTCCAGGTGTTCGACCACGCTCTGCCCGATGGGGATGTCTGTCACAAACCTCTGCCGGAGGCGCACGGAGAAGGTACTGCCCTTCCCGTATTCGCTCGTCACCGTGATGCTGCCGTTCATCATCTCCGTGACCCTCTTTGTGATGGCGAGGCCCAAGCCGGTGCCCTCGATGGAGCGGTTGCTCTTGGTGTCCACCTGATTGTAGTCGGAAAACAGCTTCTTCACATCTTCCGGCCGGATGCCGATGCCGGAGTCCGTCACGCTGGATACGAGCCAAACGCCGTCGCCGTCCTTCTCGTAGGAGATGCGCCACTCCACACTGCCCTCTTTGGTGTATTTGAACGCGTTGCTGAGCAAATTGTTGAAGATGCCCTTCACCTTCAGTTCGTCTCCGAACATCCGGCTCGGCAGGTTCGGGTCGATGACGGGTGTAAAGCGTATAGGCTTGTCACCTATGCGCATGATGTTTAGGGAGATCGTGTCGTTGATCAGGCTCGGAACGTCGTATTCGACCGGAATCAACTCGAATTTTCCGGATTCGATTTTGGAGATATCCAAAATGTCGTTGACGATCCCCAGCAAGGTCATGCCGGAATTGTGTATCTTTTCTAGGTTCTCCCGCACCTCTTTGTCTACAATATCCTCATTGAGAATCAATTCGGAGAGACCGATGACCGCGTTGAGCGGTGTGCGCATCTCGTGGCTTGTGTTGGCCAGAAAATGGCTTTTGGCCTCGGAAGCCTGCTTGGCCACCTTGTTTAGCTCGGCGAGGCTTTCATTTTGTTCGTTGATCTTATTAAAAGGTCTCGCCAGACTGCCGGAGAGCGGCAAGGTCACGAGAAAACCGAGCACCAGGAAGACGACAGCGGTGAGCATCAGTCCATACCGCACATGCGCGGCCGGACTCTCCAAGATCGGCGCCACCACTCCCAGCGTCCAACCCACGCTCGACGCCGTGATCGACCGGTAGAAGCAGATGCGTTCGACGCCCTGGTAATCGTATTCGCCCACGCCCTGGCCTCCCTGGACCATCCGGGTGTAAAATTCACCCATGCTCTTCAGGCTCGGGTCCGTTTTGGCCATCTCGATGTAGTTGTGACGTTCCTCCACCATGAACGGGCGGATGTTCGAGATCATGGTGCCGTCCCCGTCCAGTATAAAAATATTCCCCGTTTCCCAAATCCGGAAGTCGGACAGCAGACTGCTGAACAGATTGCCGGGCACCGTCGCGGACAGCACGCGCCCCCCCATCGGCACACAGACGTCAAACACGAGCACGCCGCTCGGGTCCTGCCTTGTCGTCGAGATGACGGATTCCCCCGCAAAGGCCCTTTTGATAAAGCTGCCGTTCAGCAGACTGGCCGGCGTCGGCGCGAGACCGCAGGACGCCGCTACGCCGTCGCGGTCGAACACCGTCAGCGCCATAAACGTCTCGTTGGACAGCAATTTCTCCGCCAGCGCCGGGGACAGGTTCTCTTCCTGCACGTTCAGCATGTACTGCGACACGGAAAAGACATCGGCCTTCAGCAGCGCGATCTTGGTGCTGATCAAATTGTCCGCAATGCTGCCGATCGCCTCTATGTCGCTCTTCACCGTCTCCATGAGGTTGTTTTGCGTGAAAATGAGACTCATGCCCAAATTGGCTGCCGTGATGACAATGACAATGAGCGTGATGATGAAAATGATCCTAACACGAATGGACATAGCGCGTCCCTCACACATCCCGCACAGCCCCGGAAGCCGCCGCCGCCGGGCCGCCACGGTTTTTCGAAAGTATGCCAGAATCTTCAAAAGGTGTCTACTATAGTATCGAAAGAAACGGGGAGAGAATTTATTCTCTCCCCGTTTCTTTCGATGAGCCCGCCGTCTGCGCGGGCTCACGCATCCGGCCTCCGCGGCAAGCAGTGCCCACAACCACAGGCGCTTCCACGGACGCGAGCGCGCAATATGCTTGGACAACAGGCCAAAAAGCGTCTGTTGACGCAGGAACCGGGCAGATCGGTCAACGGCCCCGTTGTTTTATTTCAGTTGTTCGGAAATTCCGAACAACTGAAATGCCGTCCAGCTCCTGTACATTTTGCCGCTGGATTCAACTGTTCGGAATTTCCGAACAGTTGAATCCGATGGATTTCTGCGTCAGCCAGACGTTGTCATCGGCGACCAATACATCCACGCCGTCGCCGCCGTTTTCCTTCGATTTGAACTTTGGTAAAGTTTCTACGCCAAGTGGCGATGATGTTGGCGTAGATAATGGCGTAGATAAAAATACCGACTTGATCCTCAACGCGATTGCCGAGGATTCAAGAATCACGCAAAAGAGCATGGCTCTTTGGTGCTGTTAACGGATGTCGTCATGCTCAAAATCTGCTTTTTCCCACACGGTCCGCCGGTTCAGTGGCGGACCGTTGTGTCGATTTCTTCCTCGGGATATTTGGAAAGCCTGGGCAAAACGATGTCGCGCAGGAATTCCTCCACCTGCGCCGGCGCGCGGCCTACGTAGCGTTCCGGCGTCAGGCCGGCTTCGATCTCGGTTAAGGTCAGTCCAAAGGCCGGGTCGCCGGCAATGCGGGTGGCCAGGTCGTTTGGTTCGCCCCTGTCCTTCACCGTGCGGCCGGCCTCGATGGAATGCACCCGGATGCGCTCGTGCAGCGTCTGCCTGTCGCCGCCGCGCGCCACCGCGTCCATTAAGATGTTCTCCGTTGCCATAAACGGCAGTTCCTCCTCAATGTGCCGCCGGATCACCGGTTCGTGTACCGTGAGCCCGCGCGCCACATTGACATAGAGATTCAAGATGGCGTCCACCGCCAAAAACGCCTCCGGCACGGCGATGCGCTTGTTGGCGGAGTCATCCAGCGTGCGCTCAAACCATTGTGTCGAAGCCGTCATGGCCGTGTTCAGCGTGTTTACGCAGACATAGCGCGCCAGCGACGTGATCCGCTCGCAGCGCATGGGGTTGCGCTTGTACGGCATGGCGGAAGAGCCGACCTGGGCGGATTCAAAGGGTTCTTCGATCTCTTTGAGATGGGACAGCAAACGGATATCGGAGGCAAACTTCGCCGCGCTCTGCGCGACCCCGGAGAGGGTGTCGAGCACAAAGGCGTCCGTCTTGCGCGAGTAGGTCTGCCCGGAGACGGGCACAACGCCGTCGAAGTCCAACTCCCGGGCGATCGACGTCTCCAGCGCCCGCACTTTGTCGTGGTCGCCGTGAAAGAGCTCCAAAAAACTGGCCTGTGTGCCCGTGGTGCCCTTGGAGCCCAGCAGTTTCAGCGCGTCGATCCGGTGTTCCAGCTCGTCCAGGTCCAGCAATAGGTCGTAGAGCCACAGAGACGCGCGCTTCCCCACCGTGGTCAGTTGGGCCGGCTGAAAATGCGTGAACCCCAGCGTCGGCATGCCTTTGTATGTGTGGGCAAAACGCGCGAGGGCGTGCGCCGCGCGCACCGCCTTGTCCCGCACGAGACGCAGCGCGTCCCGCATGAGCAGGATGTCCGTGTTGTCGCCCACATAACAGCTTGTGGCGCCCAGGTGGAGGATCGGCCGCGCGAGCGGGCACTGCTCCCCGTAGGCGTGGATGTGCGCCATGACGTCGTGGCGCAGACGTTCCTCCCAGTAGGCGGCCCTGTCGTAATTGATCTCGTCGCGAAAACGCTCCATCTCGTCGATCTGCTCTTGCGTGATCGGCAGGCCCAGCGCCTGTTCGGCCCGCGCCAGCGCGATCCACAGCCGCCGCCAAGTAGAAAATTTTACATCGGGTGAAAACAGCCGCAGCATGGCGGGGCTCGCGTAACGCTCCGCCAGCGGGCTTTCGTAACGGTCGCGCGCGCTCATGCGTCCGATTCCTCCAATCGCCTCTCGACATACGCCAGCTTGGCGCACACGCAGAGCAGTTCCATCGAGACCCGCAGCTCGCCGACCGGCGGATAGGTGGGCGCGATGCGCAGGTTCGCGTCGCGCGGGTCGCGTTTGTAGGGCCAGGTTGCGCCGGCGCCCGTCATGATGACGCCGGCCTCGGCCATCAGCGCGACGGTGCGCCGCGCGGTGCCGGGCGCGAGGTCCAAACTCATGAAATATCCGCCGCGCGGCGCGTACCACGAGGCGATGTCCGCGAGCCCCTCCGAGAGCACCTGTTCCACGGTCTCAAACTTGGGCCTGAGAATGTCCGCGTGCAAACGCATGTGGGCGCGCACGCCGTCGATGTCTTTGAAGTAGCGCACGTGGCGGAGTTGATTCAGCTTGTCAAAACCGATGGTTTGAAAAGAGACAGCCCGTTTTATCTGCGCCAGCGTCTGCGGCCCCGCCGCGAGCGCGGAGATGCCCGCGCCGGGGAACGTCACCTTGGAGGTGGAGGTAAACTGGATGACGAGCTCGGGGTGGCCCGCCCGCGCGCAGGCCTGCCAGATGCCGGTGAGCGCCGGCGCGTCCTCGTAGAGCGTGTGCACCGCGTAGGCGTTGTCCCAAAAAACCCGGAAATCGGGCGCGGCGGGGGTGAGCGCCGCAATGGCGCGCACGGTCTCGTCGCTGTATACATAGCCCTGAGGGTTGGAAAATCTTGGAATACACCACATGCCTTTGACGGCGGGGTCGGCGGCGTGGGACCGCACGGCCTCCATGTCCGGGCCGTCCGGGCGCATGTCCACCGGGATCATCTCGATGCCGAAGTGTTCGCAGACGGAAAAATGCCGGTCGTACCCGGGCGCCGGGCAGAGAAATTTGACGCGCCCCTGTTGCATCCACGGCTGCGCGCCGCCCATCCCGTGGGTCATCGCGCGGGCGATTGTGTCGAACATCAGGTTCAGGCTGGAGTTGCCGCCCACGATCACGGTGTCCGGCGGTGTGTCCATAATGGCCGCCATCAGCGCTTTGGCCTCCGGCAGCCCTTCCGGCACCCCGTACGTGCGTGTTTCGACGCCCCCGATCTTGCACGCGTCCCCGCGTGTGACGGCGGTGAGCAGCCCCTCGGACAGGTCGAGTTGGTCAAGCCCGGGCACGCCCCGGGCCATGTTGAGCTGAAGGCCCCGTTGCCTGTAACTTTCATATGTCTCTTGCAATTCCGCTTGCCGCGCGCGCAGATCCTCTTTGCTCAGTTCCGACCATGCCGGCACAATCATCTCTCCCCAAAGCGCCCCTGACCCGCACATCCGGACGGACATTTTTGAAAGTCAGAGGGTATTCAACTTGCATGTCTTTATCATATGACAAGGACACGGGGATGTCAATTGTTTTTGCCGCCGCCGGGGCGCCGGTTCGGGTGCGGCGGGGTGCGATCCGGGAGGGCGCACACATGGGTGCGCCCCTACAGGGCCGGTCGGACTGTTTTGTCAAGGACTATTTCTGGAATGGGAGAAAATCAAGTTTAGGTTGCATTTATCCTAACGATGTGTTATATTATAAGCGGAGGTGTTGAAGATGAACATCAACGCAGAAAACCTTGTTTCCATCTCAGAAGCCAATCAAAACTTTTCAAGGGTCGCCCGCCTTGTGGACGAAAAGGGAACGGCGATAATCCTGAAGAACAACGCGCCGCGCTATGTGCTTTTGGATTACGGTCTGTTCCGTCAAGATACTGTCGCGGATAACGAGAGCGTGGACGCGGCGGCTTCGCGCGTTTTGGCAAAACATATCAAAGCGTTTGAAGAATTGGCGAAATGATTACGCTGAACAAAGAGCAGGTTAAACACCTGCACAAACGGCTGCTGGACAGCACGGGCGGCTTGGACGGGATAAGGGACGATGGC